>NZ_VOBA01000004.1 GCF_008369165.1 Dietzia sp. ANT_WB102 | reverse complement strand
TACCAAAGACATGACAGGACCAAACATTTCAATTGTTTGGGTTTCAATATCCGTATTCGGGCATTCGACTAGCGTTGGACAAAAGTAATTGCCGTCTGCTAATTCAGATTGTTCAGGGGAATGACCACCAAAACGTATCGTAGCGCCTTGGGCAACAGATTTTTCTAACGTGTCTTTAATACGCTCAACTTGAGCTTTGGTACATAAAGGCCCGACGTGGGTGTCAGGATTGAGTGGGTTACCAATGACAATGTTTTTGGCTTTTTCTTCTATACGTTTGATAATTTCAGGCAAAATAGATCGTTGAACAAAGCCACGAGATCCTGCGACGCAAGACTGTCCAGAAGCGCCAAAGTTACCCGCAATAAGACCATTAGCAGCACTTTCCAAATCTGCATCGTCAAAGACAATAATTGGCGATTTGCCACCTAATTCTAGGCTGGTGACCGCAAAGCTATTGGCAGAGTTTCTAACCACATGCCGCGCCGCTCCATGCCCTCCAGTAAAGTCAATCTTGTCTACATCTGGATGACTGGTTAGGGGAATGGCGCAGTTTTCGGCATCGCCTGTAATGACAGAGACAACACCTTTAGGAAAGCCTGCTTGTGCTACTCATTCGGCGAAGGCCAACATAGGGCCGGGTGCGATTTCGGCCGCTTTCAGAATCA
>NZ_VOBA01000003.1 GCF_008369165.1 Dietzia sp. ANT_WB102 | reverse complement strand
GGTCACGGATGCTGATGAGAATGTTCCGGTGTACTCGGATGTGGAGGTGCAGCCGGGTGAGTCGGTGACGGTGGAGCAGACTGCTGATCTGCCGGCGGGCACGGAGTTCGCGGTGGAGGACGGGTTTGTTCCTCCGGCCGGGTGGACTGTGGTTGTGGATCCGGACACTGGTGCGGTGACGGTGACGGCTCCTGAGGGTGCTGCGCCGGGTACTGAGCTGACGGTGCCGGTGACGGTGACGTATCCGGATGGTTCGGTCGATGAGGCTGAGTTGACGGTGACCGTGGGTGATCCGGCTTCCGGATCGCTCGGCGGCATTGGACTTGGCTCATTGGGCGTCCTCGGGGCCGGCTCGCTCGGTCTTCTTCTTGGCTCGAGCGCTCTCGGATCGAACAGTGGTTCGGTGGGTGCAGGCTCCGGCGACCTGGCTCAAGGAAGTTCCGGTATTAAGGATGGCCTCGGTTCTCTATCGGGAGATTCCCTGAGTGTGATCGGCGGCTCCGCAGGGGACTCGACAGCCGGTAATCCGGGAGGCTCGGATGGTTCCGGTTCCGATGACGGCGCCTTGGGCAGTGTGGGAAGCCAGGATGGGCCCGGGTCTCTGGATCCGAGTTCGCTTGGTGGTTCTCTCGGGAGCCAGTCGGGCGGCTCGGACGCTGGCAACGGATCCGGTACGGGCTCGCTCGGCAGCCTGCTCGATCTCGGCTCCGACGCAGTAGATCAGGGAAGCACTGGCGGCGTGCACGCACTCGGATCTCTGAATAGCGGTTCCCAGATCGTGGCAGACGGAGCCTCGTCTGCAGGATCGATCGCTGCTGGCTCTCTCGGTCTCGGTTCGATCGGCATCGGTGGTTCGATCTGGGCGCTACATGAGGGTCATATCTCGCTCCCTGCGCTTCCGGGGCTCCCGCCACTCCCTCCGGAGGTGACCGCAGTACTCGGATGGGTGGGATTCGATGTGGATCGCGCGACTGTCAACGAGCCGCCTCCGGCACCAGGGCCAGCTCAACCGAACGGTCGAGGCTGACTGAATAGCCGGTGAACAGCGAACCCGCCTCCCTTCGGGGAGGCGGGTTCGTGTCATTTCATCTGGGGCCGCGAAGACGCAGGTCCATGCGGTCAGCCTCCGAGAACGCCCGAGACACTGCCGCCGAACACCGTGAACGCGTTACCGATCAGTACGGGATGGAAGTGGGAGTCGGTCGGTACGTCCCGCACTAGCAGAGCGCGGCCGCGTCATTGATGCAGTTCGGCACGTCGTCGGCATACAGAGTGCCGGGCAACCCGGGGGCGGCGCCACTGGCGCACAGCTGTTCGCGACCCTGCTCAACTAGCTCGAGCACACCGGCGGCCGCTACGGCAAATAGACCATGTGCGAGGGCGTCGGCACGGCCATCGTCACGATCATCGAGCGTCTGGCAGGCTGATTCCTGGGCGCGTACAACGACGGCGGGCCCCACATCTCTTACTGAGATGTGGGGCCCGCCGAGTCACGTAATTACGGTGAGGCCTCTACTCGCCGGCACCGCTGCCGGTGTCACCCATTCCGCCGCCGAGGAGGGTTCCGATGTCGGAACCCGAATCGCCGCCGGCATCGCCCCCGCCCAGCAGCGACGATGCGGCCCCTAACGTATCGCCCGAGCTGCCCATCTCGAGTGAACCCGTGATGGCCGAGAGCGGATCACCCACGAGGACCGCCGGATTGACCACGGGATCGGAGCCGGTGCACTTGGAGACTAGGGTGTAGACGTTCGGTTCGAGCTCCGCGTATACGGTTTGGCTGCTGAAGGCAACACTGGGGATCGGGTTCGGGATGAGCTCGTCGGTATAGAGGACGGTGACGCTCGAGTTTCCCGTGACCAGGTCCAGGAGGTCCGCGACGTTGCCGTTGGCGGCGCCCTGGAACTGGTCGACCACCCCGGCCGCGCCCGCGGTCGGGACGACCGCGGCGAAACACACCGCGACGTCCAGGATGTCTTCTTTCTCAAAAGTCACTGCGAGCGTATTGCCGTCGACCGCGTGGGTGGTGTCAGCTGCCATCGCGGTGCCGGCTCCGGCAACGGTGAGGGCAGCGGCTGCGCCGACGGCAGCCATGGTGCGGGTGGCGGTACGGGTGGCGAACATGTGTACTCCTTGTGGTCGGGCCGCGATCTGGGCCCCGGTAACGATCAGGTGATTCTCAGACTATGTTACGGGTCACACTCTGTCACTTCGTCAGCTCCAAGACGTAGAACGCCGCCCCGGCCGGGTGTGGCGGGGCGGCGTTCATGAGGCGCGGCAGGAGCTGATCAGCCGAGGCGTCCCAGTTCCGCCAGTCGCTCGTGCGCCTGGTTCATGATCCGCTGGATCAGCTCGTCGCAGCTGGGCAGGTCGTCGATCATGCCGACAACCTGACCGGAGGCGAGCACGCCGGCCTCGGTGTTGCCCTCGACCAGTCCGGCCTTGAGCAACATCGGGGTGTTGGCGGCCATGACGATCTGCTGCCAGGTGCGGTCGGACGACTTCTTCATGTTGAGGCCGTCCTTGGCCAGCTGCTGCCACTTCATGCCCGTCATGGACTTGAACTTGTTGGCGTTCTGCACAGCGGCGGCGATGCCCTTGAGCGGGCTGCCCGACTCGAGGGCGTTGACGAGGCCGGTGCGCAGGACGCGGTGCGGCATGCCGTCGACTCGGGTGGAGACCACGGTGTCCTGGAGCCCACGCTCGAGATACTGCTTCTTCACCGCGTCGGGCACCTGGGAGTCGCTGGTGAGGAGGAAGCGGGTCCCCATGGCGATGCCGGCGGCGCCGTAGGCCAGTGCCGCGACCAGCCCTCGACCGTCGAAGAATCCGCCTCCGGCGACAACGGGGATCGAGGTGTTCCCCGCGCCGCCGAGGGCGTCGATGACGCTGGGGAGGAGCAGGGTGGTGGCGACCTGGCCGGTGTGGCCGCCACCCTCACCGCCCTGGACGATCACCGCGTCGGCGCCCCAGGAGGCGACCTTGACGGCGTGCTTCGCCGCACCGATGGAGGGGACGACGACGAGGCCGTTCTCCTTGAGTCGGGCGATCAACTCCGGCTTGGGCGCAAGGGCGAACGACGCGACTTTGACCCCGTGCCGGATCATCAACTCGCACCGCTCGGCGGCGTCCTCGGCATCTGCTCGGAGGTTGACGCCGAAGGGCTTGCTGGTGAGCTTCTTGGTCCGGATGATCGCGGCTTCGAGCTCGGCGTACGTCATCGTGGCCGAGGCGATGATCCCCAGTCCGCCGGCATTGGCGGTCGCCGCGGTCAGCTCGGGTCCGGAAACCCAGCCCATGCCCGTCTGGACGATCGGGTACTCGACGCCGACTAGCTCGGTGAAGGCCGTGGTGATGGTCGGGGCGCTCACGCGGCCGGCACCTCACGGTCACGGAACCCGCGCGGGTCGAGCACCTCTCGGATGATGCGCAGTTCCTCTGCGGACGGGTCCCGGGTGACCGACGCCTCGGCCAGGCCTTCGATCTCGAAGCAGGTGTTCTGAGCGACCTCGTCGGCGGTGACGCCGGGGTGCAGGCTGAGTGCCCGCATGCTGCGGTCAGCGCCGCCGAAATCGAACACGCCGAGGTTGGAGACGATCCGGTGGAGGTGGTGGTAGCGGAACGCTGGGTCTCCTGGCGTGTAGCGGTCGTACCCGATGCCGCAGACCACGTCGACCTTCTCCGTGAAGACTCGGGTCGAGTGCTTGCCGACCCAGTAACTCGTGGCGTGGTTGATCGAGTTTCCGGGGGCGCCGCGCAGGCCGAACATCTGACGGGTCGGCTTCTGCACGTCGTCACCGAAGGCCGAGAGGTTCTGGTTTCCGAACCGGTCGATCTGGTTGGCGCCCATCACGACGTGGCGTGTGCCGGCCTGGAGGACGTCGAACACGCGGGGGAACGGGATGTATCCCTCGAAGTCGATGGTCTTACCCAGCGGCGGGGTCTGCCCGAGGAAGCGGTACTCGCCGTCGGTGATGAGCAGGTCCGGCTCCGTGGTGAGGCGGGCCAGCCGGGCACCGATGGTGGCCATCGGGGTCATGGGGGAGGCGAAGATCTCGCCGGCTCCGGCGAAGATCTCCGCACATGCGACAGCGCAGTACTCGGCCCTGCTGATGGACTGGGTGGTGATGTCGGACATCACTTGGCCCCCTTCTCTGACTTCTCGGCGGCGAGCCGCTCGCTGAACGCGGTGACCGCCTTCTGGTAGTCCTCCTCGGACCCGGACAGGAACTCGGAGACGAACGCCTCCCACGACTCCGCGTCCTTGGCGGCCGTGGCGTAGTGCCGCTGGAACGCCTCGTCGCGGCCGTATCCACCCGCGAAGGTGAAGTGGGCGCCGTTCGGCGCCTCGGAGACTGTGTCGACGAACATGCGGCTCAGCAGCATGCGCTGCGGCCCGACCTCGTTCATCAGGGCGTCCGCGGAGTCGACGATCTCGTCGACCTCCAGCAGGACCGTGTCGGCGGCCATGGCGTAGAGGTCGTCGAAGTAGCCATCGGCCCCGGTGAACGCGGCGTTGCCGTGCTTGTCGGCCTTGTCCAGGTGGATGAGCGCCGCGTCCATCCGGAGGGCGGGCATGGCCAGGAGGGTCTCGGTCTTGCCGTCGACCTGGTAGGGCGAGTCGACGGTCTTGAGCTCATCTCCCCAGAAGCGGAAGACGTCAGATCCGAGGCCGGCGCGGGTGGGGAGGAACGGCAGGCGGTGCGCAGCGGCGGTGAGGCCCGCGCGGACCATGCCCTCGTCCATTTCGCGGGAGATGATCGAGCCCTCGGTGCGGCGCCGCGCGAACCAGGGATCGTAGAACGGCGCGGAGTCCAGGGTCACGAACCCGTAGTAGGCCTTGGAGACCTTCCCGGCGGAACACAGCAGTCCCAGGTCCGGGCCGCCGTAGGAGATGACGGTGAGGTCGGTCAGGTCCTCGCGACGCAGGATCGCACGGACGAGCGCCATCGGCTTGCGCCGCGAGCCCCATCCACCGATTCCAATGGTCATGCCGCTCTCGAGGCGTGCGACTGCCTCGTCGAGACTCGTGCGCTTGTCGCGCGGGGTGGGGGTGGTGGTCACTTGTTTTCGCCCGTCCTTTCGGATCGCTTGTCTCGCTTGTCCAGGTTCTGACCCGTCTTGACGAACTCGTCGCGGTGCTCGTCGGCCACGCCGGCGAGGTTGAGTTCAAAGGTGAATCCCTGCTCCATGCGGTAGGAGCTCTTCACGTCAACCGGGTCGATGTGGTTGATGGCCTCCTTGGCCGCCCGGATCACCCGGGTGTCCTTGGCGGCGATCGTCTCCGCCAGCGCGCGGGCTGCGTCGTCGAGCTGGTCACGGGGGACCACCTCGTAGACCGTTCCCCACTGGTGCAGCTGCTGGGCGGTGACGTTGCGGGAGGTGAAGTACAGGGTGCGCATCATGTGCGGCGGGACCATGCGGGACAGGTGCGTGGCGGCCCCGAGGGCGCCCCGGTCCACCTCGGGTAGTCCGAACACCGCGTCGTCAGAGGCGACGATGCAGTCGGCATTGCCGACCAGTCCGATTCCGCCGCCCACGCAGAAGCCGTTCACGGCGGCGATCACGGGGACCGCGCAGTCGTAGACGGCGTTGAAGGCGACGTAGCACCCGCGGTTCGCCGCGAGCAGATGGTCGAAGCCCTCGAAGTTCTGCATCTCCTTGATGTCCACGCCAGCGTTGAAGCCGCGGCCCTCGGCCCGCAGAATCACGACGTGAACGTCAGGGTCGCGGCCGGCAGCGAGTATTTGCTCGCCGAGTTCGAACCATCCCGCGGACGGGATGGCGTTGACCGGGGGGTAGTCGACCGTGACGGTGGCTATCCCGTCTGCGCCCTTGTCGACGTTGATGCCCATGGAGCTCCTTCCCACGCCACCTCCGTCCTCGACGGCACGGTGACTAACCAAACGCTTGCTTGGTAGGCTAGCACGCATGACGAACATCGATCTGGGTCTGGCGGGGAAGGTCGTCCTCGTCACGGGGGGCGTACGCGGCGTGGGTGCCGGCATCAGCACGGTCTTCAAGGAGGCCGGCGCGGTCGTCGTCACCTGTGCGCGGCGACCTGCCGACGAGGGCTCCGACGTGGCTGATCTGGAGTTCCATTCAGTCGATCTCCGCGACGCCGACGCGGTGCGCGGAATGGTCGACGACATCGTCGCCAAGCACGGGCGGCTCGACGTGGTGGTCAACAATGCCGGCGGCGCACCGTTCGCTCTCGCCGCCGACGCCAGTGCCAACTTCCACTCCAAGATCGTTGCCCTCAACCTGTTGTCGGCGCTGACCGTGTCGCAGGAGGCCAACCGGGTCATGCAGCCGACCGGCGGCGCGATCATCAACATCTCGTCCGTCTCCGGACACCGCCCCTCGCCTGGTACCGCGTCGTACGGGGCGGCCAAGGCGGGCATCGACTCGCTCACGCAGTCCCTCGCCGTGGAGTGGGCGCCGGCCGTTCGTATCAACTCCGTCGTGGTGGGCCCGGTGAAGACTGAGCTGGCCGAGATGCACTACGGGGACGCCGACGGTGTGGCTGCCGTCGATGCCACGATCCCGATGGGGCGGATGGCGGAACCGCGCGACGTCGGCCAGGCCGCAGCATTCCTGGCCTCCCCGCTCGCCGCGTACATCACGGGGGCCGAGCTGCTGGTTCACGGCGGCGGCGAAAAGCCCGCGTTCCTCTCGGCGTCTACCGCCGAGAACAAGCACTGACCACACGAGCAAGGAGAAGGATTATGGGAATTTGCGACGGACGCGTCGTCATCGTCACCGGGGCCGGTCGCGGGATCGGCCGTGAGCACGCGCTGGCCTTCGCCGCCGAGGGGGCCAAGGTCGTCGTCAACGATCTCGGCGCGGGCCTCGACGGGTCGAACGTGGGGGAGTCCCCCGCCGAGCAGGTCGTGGCCGAGATCAAGGCGGCCGGTGGCGAGGCCGTGGTCAACGGCAACGACATCTCCAGCTGGGACGGCGCCAAGGAGCTCGTCCAGCAGGCTATCGACACCTTCGGCGGGCTCGACGTGCTGGTGAACAACGCCGGCTTCCTGCGCGACAAGATGCTCGTGGGCATGAGCGAGTCTGACTGGGACAACGTCATCAACGTGCACCTCAAGGGGCACTACGCGCCGCTGCGCCACGCTGCCGAGTACTGGCGCGCGGAGTCGAAGGCCGGTCGGCCGCGCGCCGCGCGGGTCATCAACACGACCTCCGGTGCAGGCCTGTTCGGGTCGGTCGGTCAGGGCAACTATGCGACCGCAAAGGCGGGCATCGCGCTGCTCACCATCCAGACTGCGGCCGAGATGAAGGGGTACGGCGTCACCGCCAACGCGATCGCGCCTGCCGCGCGTACCCGCATGACGACTTCGGCCGGCGAGGGTATGGCCGCCCAGATGGCGGCTCCCGAGGACGGGTCGTTCGACGCCATGGACCCGGCGAACATTTCGCCGCTGGTCGTGTGGCTCGGCTCCGAGGAGTCGGCCCCGGTGACGGGCCGGGTGTTCGAGGTCGAGGGCGGAAAGGTCACCGTCTGCGATGGCTGGCAGCGCGCTGCGTCCGAGGACAAGGGGGCCCGCTGGGAGCCCGCCGAGTTGGGGTCGGTCGTTCCGGGTCTGCTCGAGGGGTCGCCCACCCCGGTTCCTGTCTACGGGGCCCGCTAAGTCCTTCCGGTCGACGACGGAACCCCGCACCATCACGGTGCGGGGTTCCGTCGTTATCCCATGGTCAGCTATCCCGCAGCCCCGGAAGGGGACCGGGGTGCCCTCAGTTGCGCGGTTCCGGGCACTGCTGCGCGTCGACCGAGCCGAGCGACGCCAACTGATCGACCTGTGCCGACGGGAGGTCGCAGAGGTACGGCAGCGGCGGCAGAGCGACGCCACCGTTCGCGGCAGCCATCGCGACCGCGGCGCCACCACCGGCGACGGCGGTCACGGCGAGGACCGGGACGAGGCTACCGACACCACTGGTCCCCAGGCTCGCCGCGCTCTCGAGAGACGCGGCGGTACCCGCCGTGGATCCGGTATTGGTGGAGGCGGTGCCCTGCAGCGAGCCGTTCTCCATCGAGCCGGTGAACGCGGTCAACGAGCCGTTGATCGAGGTCAGGTCTTCGAACGAACCGATGACGACGTCGGCGCTGCCACCGGTCGACCCGGTGATGAGGTCCGAGCTCTGGCCCGTCGATCCACCGTTACCGGAGATCGACCCGGAGATGTCGGACATCGACCCCGAGAGGGCGGGCAGGACGCCACCGTCGGCGACCGAACCGATGATCGGCGACAGGGCACCGCCGTCGGTGAGCGAGCCGCCCAGCGGCTCGGTGATATCACCTGCGGAGCCGTTGGTGAGTGACCCCATAACGCCCTTGCCGACGAGCACGGCGGAGCCGCCGATCCCCTCGGTGGACCCGTCCGGGAACTCCGCGGACAGCGCGGGCAGCTCAGCGGAGCCGCCGAGCAGGTTCAGCTCGGTGGAGAGCGGCTCCATGCCGATGGAGCTGACGATGGGGGCCATCCCTGCCGACCCGACCGGCGCGAGCTCCGCAGAGCCGCCGAGGAGATCGGTGGACAACGGGGCCATCTCCTCAGACCCCGTGAGCGGAGCGAGATCGGACGAGCCGACCAGGAGCTCAGTGGACAGCGGGGTCATGCCTGACGACCCCACCTCGGCGGAACCGCTGAGGAGCTCACTGGAGAGCGGCACCATTCCGAGCGAGCCGACAAGAGGCGTCATGCCGGCGGAGCCCAGTTCTGTGGACCCGAACTCGGCGGAGCCGCCGAGCAGGTTGCTCGACAACGGGGGCAGGGCGGACGACGCCGGCAGTGCGGCAGAGCCACCGAGCAGATCGAGCTCGGTGGACAGCGGCATCGTGCCCAGTGATCCGGACAGGTCGGTCGGCAGCTGGGAGGAGCCGGTGAGGAGGCCGGTCGAGCCCGGGACCTGGGAGGAGCCGGTGAGGAGGCCGGTCGAGCCCGGGACCTGGGACGAGCCGGTGAGCAGGCCGGTCGAGCCCGGGACCTGGGACGAGCCGGTGAGTGGAGTTGTACTGAGTGCGGGCAGATCCGACGATCCGCCGAGGGGGTTGAGATCCGAGGATCCCGGCATCTGCGACGAGCCCGGGGCGTCCGCCGAGCCTGCGAGCGGGGACAGCCCGCCTGATCCGCCCGCCTCGCCACCGGACGAACCGGCGAGCAACGTACCGATTGACGGCAGCATGCTGGAGACGGATTCGGCGGTGACCTGAGCGCTGGCAACCCCCGGGATACCGGCGGCCGCGAGTAGTGCGGTCGCCGCGACCGCTGCGGCCTTCGTGGACTTCTTCATAAAGCTACCTTCCCTGAGAACGGACCCCATTGTTGGAAGGGGTTCATTTATAGATGCAGGTACACGAACGCATCGAAGGTTAGAATCCTCTAAGTGATGAAGTCTGTCAATGGTTTGCACAGGTTGCGTTGCCAGTGTGGCCAATGGGGCTCGCGGTGGGCGAGACGGCTGCGGCCGAGGACCTCCGGGGAGGTCCTCGGCCGCGAAGTCGTGAAACCCTACGTGTGGGGTTCGCAGATGATGACCGGGATGACCCGGCTCGTGTTGGCCTGATAGTCGGCGAAGTCCGCATAACGCTCGACGAGCCTGGGCCACAGTTCGGCCCGCTCGGACGGGGTGGCCTCCCTCGCCGTCATCGCGCGGCGACGGCGCCCCACCTGGACGGTGACGTTCGGGTCGGCCAGCACGTTGTAGTACCACTGGGGATGCCTGGGAAGGCCGCCCTGGGAGGCCACGAGCAGGACACGGTCCCCGTCTGGGAGATGGAGCAGCGGTACGGTCCGCGGCTCGCCCGACTTGCGGCCGGTCGTCGTCACCAAGCACACCGGAACAGGGGCCCGCAGCGCCGAGCCCACCCGCCAGGACCCGCCGACGCGGCCCCCGGACACGCGGTACGCCCACGTGTTGAGCCGTGACATCACCTTGATGACGCCGACGACCCACGGCGCGCCTCGCCGTGGGTCGTCGACGCCGGTCTCGGGCGCAGGATCGACTGGGCTCACCGGCCGCCTGTCAGGGGCGCGCGGACGATCACGTGCTTACCGGGGAAGAACGCGGCGAGCTCGCGACGGCTCTCCTTGAGCGAGGCGAGCCCGTAGCCCTTCTTGCGCTCCTCGGGATGGATCCAGATGGCCACGTCGACGTCGCCGTCGTCGATCTGCTCGCCGAAGACCAGCCCGACCAGTGCGTCCCGAGAGGCGTCGACCGCGACGAACCACATCGCCGACTCGGCCTCGACCCGGCCCAGCCCGTCTCTCAGTTCCTGCTCGGTCTTCTCCCGGTCCCACGTCCCGCCCGTCGCGGACGTCTCGTCCGACGAGCGTGCGTGGAACAGGGCCTTGTGGTCGTCTGATTCCGCGAAGGGACGGAGAGTGAAACCCTGTCCGGCGCCTCCGGCGGGCCCGCCGGAGGCCGATCCGGCGAATGCCTCGAGCGGAGTGCGCAGCACCTCGCGAGCCTCGTCGGTGGAGACCGAAAGCAGGCTCGAGATGGCTCGGACCGCATCCTCGGGCCCGTCGGCCGAGGACACCGCAGCGAAAACCTCTCGCCGCCGGGTCGCGGCCATGTCGATGACGTTGCTCATGTCAGATCCTCTCGATGATGCTCGCCGAGGCCTGGGCGCCGCCCGCGCACATGGTGATGAGAGCGCGTTCGCCGTCCGTACGCTCGAGTTCGTGCAGGGCGGTGGTGATGAGCCGTGACCCGGTGCTGCCGACGGGGTGGCCGATCGCGATCGCGCCGCCGTTGACGTTGACCTTGTCCATGTCGGGCCCGTGCACCTGCGCCCAGCTTAGGAGCACGGAGGCGAACGCCTCATTGCATTCGAAGAGATCGAAGTCTGAGATCGACATTCCGGAGCGGTCCAGCACCCGCTGGGTGGCCTGAACCGGGCCGTCGAGGTGGTACTCGGGCTCACCGCCGACCAGTGCCTGGTGGACGATCCGGGCCCGCGGCTTCAGTCCGTGGGCACGCGCCACGTCCTCGTCCATGAGAAGGACGGCGGCCGAGCCGTCGGACATCTGGCTGGAGGTGCCCGCGGTGTGCATACCGCCCTCGATGACCGGCTTGAGTCCGGCGAGCGCTTCGGCGGTGGTGTCGCGCAGGCCCTGGTCGCGGGTGACCGTCACGGTCTCGCCCGTGTAGGTGCCGTCCTTGAGGCGCTCGGGGGCGTCGACGGCGAAGGTCTCACGATCAAATCGGCCCTCGTCCCACGCGCGCTTCGCGTTGTCCTGGGACCGGACGCCCAGCTCCTCCAGGTCGGCCCGGCTCAGGCCCCGGCGCTGAGCGATCCGGTCGGCGGCCGTGAACTGGTCGGGCAGGTCGACCGACCAGTCGTCGGGCCGCGGCATGCCGTTCTCGCCGTTGCCGACCGCCGCACGCAGCGAGAGCCAGCTCATCGACTCCACGCCGCAGGCGATGCCGACATCCATCGCCCCGGCGTGGATGAGGTTGGCGATGAAGTGGTTGGCCTGCTGGGCGGACGAGCACTGGCAATCGATGGTCGTGCACGCCGTCTGCCAAGGCAGCCCGGAGGCCAGCCAGGCGCCGCGGGTGACGTTGTTGCCCTGGGCCCCGGCCTGTGTGACGCAGCCGCCCACCACCTGCTCCACGAGGGAGGCGTCGATTCCGGCGCGCCGGATGACCTCCTTCTGGGAGGCGCCCAACAGGTGGGCGGGGTGCAGGCCGGACAGTGCACCTCGGGCCTTGCCAATGGGAGTGCGCACGGCCTCGACGATGACGGGATTACCCATGACTGTCCTTTCGTGTATGGCAGGTGTCGGAGACAGTAGCCTGCCGTGAACGTGTTCTAGTATGGTGCGTAGAACGTGTTCTAGATTACCTTTCGGGTGGCGGGTCTGCAGACTCCGCCGTCGTGCATCGGTCGTGGAGCACGAGACGCATCCGACGCGGTCAAGGAGAACCAGTGCAGCCAGTTACCATCCCAGAGGGTTTCGACTTCACGGATCCGGAACTTTATGAAAAGCGGCTTCCGCACCCTGAATGGGCACAACTCCGTAAAGCGGAGCCGATTCACTGGGTGCAGAAGGCGGATCCGTCCGCCGATGGCTTCGACGACGCCGGATACTGGGTGGTGTCGAAGCACGCCGACGTGAAGGAGGTGTCGCGGCGCACCAACGAGGTCTTCTCCGCCTGGGAGAACACCGCTGTGCCGCGCTTCGCGCCAGGGACGGACCGGGCGATCATCGAGATGTTGCGCTTCCTCATCCTCAACCAGGATGGCGAGGAGCATAAGAAGCATCGCCGGATCATTTCCAAGGGCTTCACCCCCCGCAACGTCGCGAAGCTCCGCGATACGCTCGCCGCGCGCGCCGAGAAGATCGTCACCGAGGCCGCGGCCAAGGGGTCGGGCGACTTCATCATCGAGGTGGCCTCCGAGCTGCCCCTGCAGGCGATCGCCGAACTGCTGGGCGTCCCGCAAGAGGACCGTCACCAGCTGTTCGAGTGGTCCAACCTCATGACCAGCTACGACGTGCCGGAACTCGCCGACGCGTCGACGCTGGCGTCCGCCCAGCTCCTCGAGTACGCGCAGAAGCTGGCGGCGGACCGTGAGGAGAACCCCCAGGACGATCTCATCACCAAGCTCATCCAGGCGGACATCGACGGGGAGAAGCTCTCGGCCGACGACTTCGGCTGGTTCGTCATCCTGCTGGCCGTGGCCGGCAACGAGACAACGCGCAACGCCACCACCCACGGCATGATCGCGATGCTCGACAACCCGGACCAGTGGGAACTGTTCAAGTCCGAGCGTCCCGAGACCGCCTACGACGAGATCCTGCGCTGGGCCTCGCCGATCTCCTCGTTCCAGCGCACCGCGACCGAGGACCTGGAACTGGGCGGCCAGCAGATCAAGAAGGGCGACCGCCTCGCCCTGATGTACGGTTCGGCGAACTTTGACGAGGACGTCTTTGACGACCCCTTCACGTTCAACATCCTCCGCGACCCCAACCCGCACCTGACCTTCGGCGGTCAGGGTCCGCACTACTGCATCGGCGCGAACCTGGCCAAGCTGCAGATCGAACTGATCTTCAACGCGATCGCCGACCACATGCCGAACCTGGAGTCGCTCGGCGAGTCCAAGCGGATCCGTTCCGGTTGGCTCAACGGCATCACCGAATGGCCGGTCGACTTCAAGTGCCCGGTCGCGCACTGAACTGACGAGCATTTCGCTGAGTAGTGTCCGAGCGGCGCTCGGCTGATCCAGCGCGCGAGGCCCCGGTGGCCGCCTGAGTGGCGGCTGCCGGGGCCTCGCGGCCATGTCGGACCCCGAGCGCCCTACGGGGCCGATGACCCGGCTCGAGGAATCGGACGATTCGGGCTCACAATCGACCGCTGAACTGGCAAAATGGCGCCCATGCTGCAACACCGCGAGATCACCCGCGACGGCGTGCGATTGCACTACGTTCTCCAAGAACCCCTGGCGGCCGACGCGGTCTCGGACCCGGTGGGCACCGTGGTTCTCCTCCATGGGTTCCCCCACTTTCGGTACGCGTGGCATCGCATGATCCCTGTGCTCGCGGAGGCGGGCTGGCGTGTGATCGCCCCGGACCTCCGCGGGATGGGGCGCTCCGATGCCCCCGGCGACGTCGCCGCGTACGCGCCCAGCGAGGCCGTCGCGGATGTGATCGCGATCTGCGACGACGCCGGAGCAGACCGCGTCGTGCTCGTGGGCTTCGACTACGGCGCGGGCGTCGCCTACGACACCTGCCACCTCGAACCGGGTCGCGTGCGGGCGGTCATCGGTATGCAGAACCCGTTCATGGGGGCGCTCGGCGAGATCGCGCCGCTCGAGGGCGCCGCGATGATGGCGAAAAAGCACTTCCTCCACCTGCACTACTTCGTGCAGCCAGGCGTGGCGGAGGCGGACCTGGCGGGCCGCGAACGGGAATTCCTCACCCGCGTGTTCTGGGCGTTGTCCGCGGACTACCACTATCTCGACGTCTGGCAGCACCCACCGGGATCGTCCTATCTCGATGCGCTGCCGGAGGCGCCGCCCCTGCCGTGGCCGTGGCTCTCCGTCGAGGAGATGGACGTCTACGAGGAGGAGTACACCCGCACCGGGTTCGCCGGCCCGTTGCAGTGGTATCGGGCGATGGACGTGAGCTGGCGTGAGCGCAAGACGTTCGAGCGGCAGACCAACCCGGTCCCGTTCTACCTCCTCTACTCGGAGCACGACCCGGATCTCGAGGGCTTCCACGGGCGCGACCCGCTATCGAAGCTGAATCGCTACCACGACGAGGTGCGTATGGTCCGCTCCGTTCCCCGGGCCGGCCATCTCATGCATCTCGAGGCCACCGAGGACACGCATCGAGAGATGCTCGCCTGCCTCGCGGACATCACTGCTCACCTGCCGGTCTGAGACGGGTCAGTCGCTGCTGCCCCACCCGCGAGGTGCGCGGGTGGGGCAGCAGCGCCTGCGGTCCGGACTCGGGTGTCAGGTCAGCCCGTACTTCTCGCCGAACTTGGCGATGGACTCGAGCTTCTGCGCGACTGGGGCGTCGAAGCCGTGGCCCTCGATCATCCATGGCATCACGATGATGTCGGTGACGCCCGCCTCGGCCAGTTCGGCGAAGCCGCGGGTGCCGTAGCGATCCATGCAGACCACCTGGATCGCGAAGGGCTTGCCGTCGCCGCGGTCCGCTAGCGAGCGGCCGTCGGCCTCCAGCAGTTCGCCGAGCCGCGTCACGGTGGACACGATCTCGTCGAACTTCATCATCGCGCTGGTCCACCCCTGGCCGATCCGGACCGCGCGCTTGAGCGCGATCTCAGTGTGGCCGCCGACATAGAACGGCACCTGCTCGGAGGGTGCCGGGGTGAAAATGAGTTCGTCGAAGTCGAAGTGGTCGCCGTGGAACTCCATCCACTCGCCGCGCAACGCCTCACGCATGATGGTCAGCGCCTCATCGGTGCGCTTGCCACGGCCCTTGAACGGTGCGCCGCACCACTCGAACTCGTTGGGGTCCCACCCGATGCCCACGCCCAGGTCGAGCCGGTTTCCGGTGAGCAGCGCGACGGAGGCGACCTGCCGGGTCAGGAGCAGCGGATTGCGCGGACCGACCTTGAGCACCTGTGGGCTGAACCGGATCGTGGAGGTGGCCCCACCCATAGCGGCGCAGGCGATGAGCGGCTCGACCCACTCGGTGTTCTCGTCCCACATCCGTGAGCCGTCGGGGGTGTACGGGTAGTCCTTGTCCTGCCGACGGGGGTGGAACAGCGAATCGGGGAGGACAACCCGGTCGAAGCCGGCGGCCTCAGCGCCTTGTGCCATCTCGATGTACTGGTTGACGGGGGAGAAGGAGACGGGGATGGAGAATTCTGCGTCTGCCACACGGCTCATGGTCAGGCCTCACTGTTCGGTCGAAGGGTCGTCATGGCCGTGTCCGGCTCCCAGAAGGCGCGCAGCGAGAGCATGCGGCCCTGGCTGTCGACCTTGTAGATGACGCCACCGGCGGCGTCCATGATCTGGTCACCCATGTGGGTGCGGATGGTGCCTATGCACAGGAGTTCGTCGCCGCCTGCGGTGGCGCGGTCGAATCGGAACTCGATGTGGTCGGGGGTGGAGACGGCCTTGGCCCAGAACTCGGCCAGCCCCTCGGGGCCGGAGTGTCCCTCGCCTGCGGGGTCGAGGAACGATTGGCCGACCGGGTCCTCGATCCGTCCCTCTGGCGACCACAGTCCGAGCCAGGTCTCGCGGTCCTTGGCGTTGACGGCGACCCATGACGCACGCGCAGCGGCATACGCGGGGTGCGCGGTGGCGGCCTCGCTCATCTCGAGCGGCCGGTAGTTGCCTTCGGCGTCCTGGTAGGGGTTAGTCATTGACTGCGGTCCTTTCCGACGACCCACATGGAAAAGTATTGCGATCCGCCACCGTAGGCGTGGCCCAGGGCTTTTCGAGCTCCGGGGATCTGGTGTTCCTCGGCGCGGTTCATCACCTGTCGGGCGGCTTCGGCGAAGCGGAGCATTCCGGAGGCGCCGATCGGATTCGAGCACAGCACGCCACCGGACGGGTTGACGGGCAGAGCGCCGTCGCGCGCGGTGGCGCCGGACTCGACCATGCGCCACCCCTCGCCCTCACCGCAGAAGCCCAGATTTTCCAGCCACATCGGCTCGAACCAAGAGAACGGCACGTAGATCTCGGCGACGTCGATCTCCGCGGCGGGGTCGGTGATGCCCGCTTGGGCCCACACGTCGGCGGCGGCGTCGCGGCCGGCCTGCGGGCTGCGGTGGTTGCGGCCGGAGAACGTGCCCGGCTCGGTGCGTAGCGCCGTGCCGTGGATCCACGCCACCGAGCGGCCCGCGTCCTCGACGACCTCGGCCGCTGCTTCGTCGCCTATGACGATCGCGCAGGCGCCGTCCGAGGAGGGGCAGGTTTCGTCGAAGCGGATCGGGTCCCACAACATTTGCCCGGCGAGGACCTTGTCGACGGTGATGTCGGGCTGCTTGAGGTGCGCGTGCGGGTTGATCGACCCGTTGAGTCGGTCCTTGACGGCCACCATGGCCCCGATGTGCTCGGGGGCGCCCGAGGTCCGGATGTAGGAACGCACGTGGGGTGCGAAGTACCCGCCGGCGCCGGCGCCGACGGGGGCGGTGAACGGGACCGGGAGGCTGAGCGCCCACATGGCGTTGGATTCGGACTGTTTCTCCCATGCCACCGCGAGGACCCGCCGGTAGCGGCCCGACTGGATGTGGCTGGCGGCGACGATTGCTGTGGAGCCGCCCACCGAGCCGGCGGTGTGCACCCGCAGGAGCGGTTTTCCGACCGCGCCGAGTGCGTCCGCCATCATCAACTCCGGCATCATGACGCCCTCGAACATGTCGGGGGCCTTGCCCACCACAACGGCGTCGATGTCGTCCCAGCCGACGCCGGCATCGACCATGGCGGCGTCGATGGCTTCACGGCACAGTCCCGCCATGGAGACGTCGGACCGGCGCGAGACATGGTGCGTCTGGCCGGTGCCGAGAACGGCGGCGGGCAGACCGGAGGAGTGGGTCGGGCGAGTGGTTCGGGCGCTCATGCGGTTCGTCCTTCCAGGAGGCAGACGAGGTTCTGCTGGAGTAGGTGACCGCTGGTGGCGTGGGCCAGTGCGCGTTCGGTGCGTCCCGACATCACGGCATCCGCCGCGTAGCCGATCCGCTCGAGCCCTGCGGAGAACTGGGGGTCGGCACGCAGGGAGCCGCCGGACGGGGTGACGGCCACGCTTCCGCCGATTCCCAACGCGTGTCGCAGCAGCAGTTCCTGATGGGTGTATGGGGTGTGTAACTCGGCGATCCCGACGCCGCCGAAGTCTGGCCGGTCGGTTGTTGATCCCGTGGCGCGGACGGCGGCGGCCCGGGTGGAGGGGGAGTCGGTGAGATCGCGGGCCCCGAACTCGGCGGAGTCGATTATGTGCTCGATCCCTGCAATGTAGGCGGGGGTGTCGGTGAGTTCGCCCGCCCGGTCGGCGGAGGCGAGGATCACGGCGGCGGCCCCGTCGGTCACGGGTGGGCAGTCGTGGCGGCGCAACGGGTCGGCCACGTAGGGGTCGGCGAGCAGGGTTTTTTCGTCGCGGCCGGTTGCGCGAGCGGCGACGGCGGCCATCTCGGCCTCGGACCAGCGGCCGGCGTCGATGCCGGCGCGGGCCTGGAGGGCCGCGATGTGGTGGCGTCCCGGCCACAGGGGCGCCACCGTGTAGGGGTCCAGTTGGAGCGCGAGCGAGGTGTCGAGGTCGGCGCTGGCGGACGCTTTGCCGAATCCGTAGACGAGTGCGGTCTCGGCCTGCCCGGAGGCGATCTTGAGATAGGCCTCGAAGAGCGCCCAGGCGGCGTCCATCTCCACGTGCGACTCCGAGATGGGCGGCACGGCACCTATCGAATCGATCGCGGAGATGAAGGAGAAGGCGCGTCCGGCGAGATAGTCCGAGGACCCGGAGCACCAGAAGTCGATGTCCGTGCGTCCGAGCCCGGTCTGCCGATAGCACTCGGCGAACACGGGCGCGAGCATCTCGACGCCGTTGGTGGTGCCGAACGTGGACGCGGTATGGCGGGCGTGGGCGAAACCGACGACGGCCACGTCCCTGGGGGCGGTGGTGGTCACTGGGGTCCTCTACAGGTGCTTGGCGTAGGAGTCGGGATCGGCGTCTGGTTCGCCGCTGGGGGTGAAGTGGGTGATCGCCTTCATCGAGGCGGGACGCTCAGCTTCGGGCGCCCAGACGGCACGCACCCGCATGCCCATGCGGACCTCGGAGGCGTCGCAGCCCAACACCAGATGCTGGATGGGGACGTCAGTGCCGTCGAGCAGGATGTACGCGGTCACGTACGGGGGCGTGACCTGCTGGCCGGCGAATGGCACGTTGACGATCGCGAATGTGGTGACAGTGCCGTGGTCGGCCACCTCGACGTAGTCGCCCATGGCGACGCCGTCGGAGGGGCAGTAGTCGCGCGGCGGCACGTACACCTCGGGACCATTGGTGCGGCGGCGGCCGAGGATGCGCCCCTGCACGATGGCGCGGAGGAATTCGCTCTCCGCGGGGCCGGCGGTGTGGGTGACCGCCAGGCTGATCGGGGTCACGATGCTGGTGACGGGCTCATCCCCGGCCCGCGGGGTGACGGCCACCTCGTCGTCGTCGGTGTTCTCGGCGACGACGCAGGCGATGTCGTGGATGGAGCCGACCCGCTCGGCCGCCCACTGGAGGCGCACGCGCATCCCGGTGCTCACCGACTCGGGTCCGTCGGCGACCAGAGGCAGGAGGATGGCGGTGTCGGCGCCGTCGAAGCGGACGAGTGCCCACGCGAAGGGGGTCGAGAGCGGATTGACGGCGGTGGGGGTGGGGACCCAGGTCCACGTGACGACGACGCCTCTGATTCCGGTGCCGGAACCGATGTCCACGAATTCGGTCAGTGCTTCGCGCGTGTGCGGATCGAATTCCACCGGCGGCACGTGGACCGCGCCGCGGGAGTCGCGCACCCCGACGAGGCGGCCGTCCCGCAGGCCGGTGAAGAACGCGCCCAGGATCGGCCCGGTCGAGCGGGTGTAATCGAAGGAGGGGGTGAGCGAGGCAGACAGCACGGGCTCGTCCGGAGGGGTGATGTCGACGACGATCTCGCGAGGTGTCACACCCACGAGTAGAACACGTTCCACTTGTCTGCGTGTGATTTCCGGTGGCCGGGGTCACGTTGCCGCAGCGACGTGGGTCACAATATGGATATGAAATTCGCGTTGCAGCTCGGATACTGGGGCGCGCAGCCGCCCACCAATCACGCCGACCTCGTGGTGGCAGCGGACAAGGCGGGCTTTGACACCGTCTTCACCGCGGAGGCCTGGGGTTCGGATGCGTTCACCCCGCTGGCCTGGTACGGGTCGCTCACGGAGCGTATCCGCCTGTCCACCGCGGTAGTGCAGCTCTCGGCGCGCACACCCACGGCCACGGCGATGCACACGATGACCCTGGACCACCTGTCCGGTGGTCGCTTCTGTCTGGGGCTGGGGGTCTCGGGTCCGCAGGTCGTGGAGGGCTGGTACGGGCAGCCGTTCTCCAAGCCGCTGGCGCGCACCCGCGAGTACATCGACATCATCCGTCAGGTGTTGCGCCGCGAGGGACCGGTGACCTCGGATGGGCCCGCCTACGCGCTGCCGTACCAGGGCTCGGACGCCTCCGGGTTAGGTAAGCCGCTGAAGTCGATCGTCCACCCGCTGCGCGCTGATGTGCCCATCTGGTTGGGCGCCGAGGGGCCGAAGAACGTGGCGCTGGCGGCCGAGATCGCCGACGGCTGGCTGGGCTTCCTGGCCTCCCCGCGCACGGCCGACGAGTTCAACTCGTGGCTCGACGAGGGCTTTGCCCGGCCTGGCGCGCGGCGCACCCGCGAGGATTTCGAGGTGGCGTTCCTGTGCCAGTTGCACATCACTGACGACCGCCGCAGCGTGATCGACGCGTACAAGCCGTTCACCGCCCTGTACGCCGGTGGTATGGGCGCGGAGGAGAAGAACTTCCATGCCGAGGCGTTCCGTCGGATGGGGTTCGGCGAGGACGTTGACCGCATCACTGAACTGTTCCGGACCGGACGCAAGGACGAGGCCGCCGCCGCGGTGCCGGACGAGATGGTGGAGGCCACGGCGATCATCGGTGACGAGGCGTCGGTGCGTGAGCAGATTGCCGAGTGGGAGGCCGCCGGCATCACGATGCTGGTGGTGACGGCCGGGTCGGTCGAGGAGATCGAGGCGATTGGGCGGCTGCTCGACTAGGGGCGAGGGGCGGCCCGGTCGGCGCGGGGGCGCTAGGCGAACCCCTGACGGCGCAGTAGAACAGGTTCTAACATGGCTGTCATGAGTTCACCCACGCCGACCGTGCCCGCCGACGCCGGAGTCCTCGATCCCCGCACGGGGCAGCACGTCACCAGTGTCTACCGGATAGCCCAGGCCGATCCGGACCGTGTCGCGGTGATCGAGGACTCGGGCCGCGAGGTGAGTTTCGGCGAGCTCGTGGACGCTGCGCACAGCCGCGCCCGGGGCTTGCGTGAGCTCGGTCTGGGGGCCGGCGACGGGATCGTGTTGCTGGCGCCCAACGGGATCGGCTTCCTTGAGGTGTACTTCGCTGCGTTGGAGATCGGCGTGTACACCGCTCCCGCGAACTGGCATCTCACCGGTCCGGAGGTGGCGTACATCATCGAGAACTCGGGCTCGACGGTGTTCGTGGCCGACGAGCGGTTCGCCGACGTCGCCACGGCTGCCGCGGCCGAGGCCGGTCTCGACTCGGCGCGGTGTTTTGCGATCGGGGACGTGCCGGGGTTCAGGCCGCTGGCCGAGCTCACTGCACCGATGGTGGGGGAGGACCCCTTGCCGTCGCCGCGAACCCTGGGCGCCCCCATGCTCTACACGTCGGGCACCACCGGCCGGCCCAAGGGCGTGCGCCGTCCGCTCACCGGCGCGAGCCCCGACCAGATCACCGTGCCCAACTACTATTTCTTCGCCGGCTTCGGTATCGAGGGTTCGGACAATGTCCACATCTGCGGCTCGCCGCTGTACCACACGGCGGTGCTCAACTTTGTCGCCATCTCGTTGCACTTGGGGCAGACGGTAGTGCTCATGGACAAGTGGTCACCCGAGGAGATGCTGCGACTCATTGATGCCCACGGCGTGACGCAGTCACACATGGTGCCCACCCAGTTCTCGCGGTTGCTGGAGTTGCCCGAGGATGTGCGCGCGAAGTACGACGTGTCGAGCCTGCGCACGATCGTCCACGGCGCTGCCCCGTGTCCGCAGCACGTCAAGCAGGCGATGCTCGACTGGTGGGGGCCGGTGCTTACCGAGTATTACGCCGGCACCGAGGGTGGCGGCTGCACGATCACCGGTGAGGAGTGGCTGCGCAAGCCGGGCAGCGTGGGGCGGCCGTGGAAGACAACCACGCTCAAGATCCTCGACGACGACGGCGAGGAGGTGCCCGTCGGCGAGACCGGCAACGTGTATCTACAGATGCACGGATCCCAGTTCGAGTACCACCAGGACGCGGAGAAAACGGCCAAGACCTATGTCGGCTCGTTGTTCACGATGGGCGACATCGGATACGTCGACTCCGACGGCTACCTGTTCCTGTGTGACCGCAAGAACGACATGATCATCTCCGGCGGCGTGAATATCTACCCGGCCGAGATCGAGTCCGAGATGACCCGCCACCCGGCTGTGCGCGACGCGGCGGTGTTCGGGATCCCGCACCCCGACTGGGGCGAGGAGGTCAAGGCAGTCGTCGAGCTGGCAGAGGGCTACACCGAGTCCGACGAGCTCAAGACGCAGATCCTCGACGACCTAGGAGGGCGGTTGGCCAAGTTCAAGATGCCGCGCTCGATCGACGTGGTGGAGGAGCTGCCCCGCCAGGCCAACGGCAAATTGGTCAAGCGGACGCTTAAGGAGCCGTACTGGGCGTAGGTCGACTCAAACGTTACGTTTGGTGGAACATGTTTCACTTAGCCGTCGTTCAGGTGCTAATCTGATGACGAAAGTCACGGCGCAGGAAATCGACGCAAGCGCACTTGAGGTGCCGGTGCGGCAGCGCCCCATCTTCCCCAAGGGAGTCACTTTGAAGACTGTTCGTCGTATTGGCGCGCTCGCGGCTACTGCCGCCCTCACTGCAACCGGACTTGGAGTCGTTGCGCCGGCGGCCATCGCGCAGGCTGCCGAGGAATGTACCCAGACTGGGTCTTTCACTGACGGCACGTGGACCTACAACAAGAAGTTTTTTGATGCTGAAGTCGCGCCGGGTGGCACGGTGAAGACGGAAATCAAGCTGACCGCGGGACTTACGGCCTTCGGCACGAAGAAGATCACGGATATTCATCCGGAAGAACTGCAGATTCAAAGTGCGACGGTCGAGGCGTGGCATATCAATGGAAAGCATCAGACGCACCCCGTGCAGGTGACGGCTGACTCACCGACTCGTGCGACTGTTCGGAACACCGCCGGTGTCGGCTGGGCCATGACGAACGGATACGTCACCGCTGTCTTCACTTACAAGGTCGCGGAGGACGCGAAGCCCGGAACCCTGCTCAATGTGCCAAGTGGGATGGTGGTTGGGTACAGCGGATTGGAGCCGGATACCGAGCGCGACGATATGGGCGTCTGCATTAAGGTCCGTGAGAAGAATCCCGTGGAGACGGTGACCGGATCGCTGGAGAGAGCTGGCCTCGGTTCGGCTACCGGCTCGGCAGACGGTGGCTCGACGGGGTCGCAGATCTCGTCCGATCCGTCCGGCTTCATTGCCGACATCATCAACCAGATTAACCTCGGTAAGCTCATCGGCCTTAGCTGAGCTTTTAAAGGGGTCTGATCGAGGTCCGGACCCGCTGATCAACATTGTGGTCAGCGGGTTCTGGCATTTTGTTACGCAAGAAGCGTCCTTGCGATCGATCGAGACATCCGCGCGAGTAGATGCCCCGGCTCTACTGGGTCAGTTGACCTTCGCGAGCCCGCTTAATCGACGCTGAGCAGACCTGCTGGTCCCGTGCGGCAACCTGCTGGACAGGATGGCTACGAGTGCACTCCAAGACTTGAGGGAGAGTGACTGGTGAGAGCGTGACTGTTAGGTCATCGCTCAGATGAGACTCGTCGCGCCAATGTGTATCCGGGGACTGCTACGGCTCGGCGATGCTTCGGGGGCCAATTGGAAGCTTGTTCAATAAAGTTTCCATTTCGTTATGTGGCCGCTATAGTTGTATGCGTCACATTGCGCGTGTCTTGTCTCCTATGGCCGGGCACTATTCGCGCCGGATGTGCTGGAATAGGGGAGTTTTAATGAGGCAAGCAACGATCCGCCGCACGCTCGCTGTGGCGAGCGCGACGGCGATGGCGGGGGCAGCCCTGGCGGTCGTAGGTGCCGGTACGGCGAGTGCGGAGTCGATCACTATGCCAGGCCGATATCAAAATAAGCTCAATACTCAAAGCCTGGAGTATGAAAGGACTGTCAGCCAGAAAGTTGTCACCCACGGCGACACGGTCACTGTTACATCGAAGATCATCGACAGTAATGGTTTGTGGATTGGGAATACCCACTACTGGATCCAGGACACAACCCCGGCGTGTATGAACTACGTTGACGGCACTGCTCGATGGAAGGCACTGGGCGGAAATTGGGAAAGCCCGAGCACGAAGCCACGCGAGTTCGCGGCACCTACTTCCACCGCGATCCGCGCCCACTTCAACGTGCCGGTGTCCGATCCACTGGAGTTGGAAGCGCAGTATGTGGTGAACTGTGACGCAGGCCAGCTTGCATCAGGTGGCATGTCGTGGAACGGCACACTCAAAGACAATGAGTCCGATTCGCTGACCATGGGCCCCACGATCACCGTCAATCGCGCCGCGGTGTCCAAGCTCTTCCTCGCGACCCCCGCATCCCCCACGGTGGGCAAGTCCAGCACGCTCAAGGTCGAGACCGACGCTCCTGAAGGTTCGACGATTAGTTTCGCGGTTGACGGTCAGACTCTCACTGGCAAGGTGGCCGGAGGCGAAGCCTCCACGGAGTGGACCCCGTCGTCGTCGGGTACAAAGACGGTCGTTGCCACGTTCGCTCAGACCGGCACCCACTTCGGGAAGTCCACGTCCAGGGACGTGACCGTCGCTGCTGCAACAGTTGAGTCGACTGTGAACCTCACCGCGCCGGCTTCTGCCCAGGTCGGAGTGCCTGTGGAGCTTTCAGCCACGGTGGCGCCGGTGGGCGAGGGTGGCACTGTGACGTTCAAGGAGCAGGGGCAGGTCGTTAATTCGGTCAAGGTTTCCGCTAGTGGCGTCGTCACGACGCAGTGGATTCCTGCCACGGAGGGTGGCCGCTCGATCGATGCCGAGTTCAGTGGTCGCTCTGGTGTTGCGCCGTCGGTCGCTGAAGGTAAGTTGGTCAACGTTGCGCCGAAGGCGGCGGATATGGAGTCCTCCTCGGTCGCCCTCGCTCCGGTAGACATGACCGAGCTCGGGGAGACTATCAAGCTGCGGGCCACCGTGGACCCGGCGTCGGCCGGTGGCAAGGTCAGTTTCTACGACGGTGGAACGTTTATCGGTGAGGCTTCCGTGGGGGAGAACGGTGTAGCCACCCTCGATTGGAAGCCGGAGATGCAGGGAGTGCGCACCGTTCGTGCGGAGTTCTCGGGAACCGACACGGTCCTCCCGTCGCAGGGCACCATCCAGGTGACGATCACCTCGACAACCGAGCCGACCGACCCGACTGACCCCGGGACGCCTGGCGACGGCTCGGGCAGCCTCGGTTCGATCACCGGCAGCCTCAGTGGTGAGTCGGGCGGTATGTCGAGCGGCTCACTGAGCTCCCTCGGGGGCTGATCCGGCCTCCCGGCTCCAGCAGTCTGACGGTGCCCCATCGCCCCATCGCGTTCGCGCGGTGGGGCACCGTGTTCGCTTGTGCGTGATGTCACCACAGGACACTGATCGTCGGTTCCTGAGTGAACTCCTTAAACCAGTTACGAGCACCGCCACGTCGACAGTGACGGAGACTGCCACTTCGACCGTCACGGCAACGGCTGTCCCAGGTGGAATCGGGTCGATCGGCTCAGGCTCGCTCGGCGGCGAAGGCAGCGATGGGGTTCTCGGATCGATCGGTGACTTCATCGGAAACTTGTTCGGTTCGCCCGGCTTCCCGGCAGGCTCTGTCGCCGGTTCGCTGGTAGTGGCAGGTTCGACCAGTGAGTCCGTGGGGTCGGGCTCTCTCCGAGCGGGCGTTCTGGGGTCGATCGAAGGATTCGTTGGGTCCTCTAGCGGATCGTTAGAAGAAAATGGCTCGCTCGGTTCGAGCGGGGAAACGGGCTCAATGGGCCCGGGCAGCTCGTCCGGATCGCTGGGCGGAGGTGACGCCGGCTCCCTGGCCGTGGGATCGCTCGGTCTCAGTGCACTGACGATCGGCGGGATCATCTACGGCATCAACACCGGGGCTATACCGCTGCCGCAGATTGACATGCCGCCACTTCCGCCAGCCCTCGGGCTCCTGCTGAGCCAGCAGAACGAAGTGGCAGGGCGGCTGCGCAGGCCCCCGGTCCACGCGTGGAAAACGGTCGAGGCTAATCCGCACCTCATCGACGGCCCGTCACCCCTCGGGGAGGCGGGCCGTCGGCGTCGACCCCCACCGTGTGGCGAATGAAGGCCGCCAACTCGTTGAGTGCGACTCGTCCGCTCGCCCCGCGCGAGAACACGTTCTATCCTGGACGCATGGCCACCACCCCCACCGCACGTGACCTCACGCTCGATCAAATTCTTGAACGGCAACAGCAAGCGTTCCTCGCGGACCCGCAGCCGAGCGCCAAGGTCCGCCGCGATCGCATCTCCCGGCTCAAGAGACTCGTCCTGGACAATGCCGCCGAGCTCACCGAGGCGATGCGGGAGGACTACGGCTCACGTCCCGAGACCCTGTCCCTCCTCACGGACATCGCCTCCTCCATCCCGGACCTCGACCATCAGCGCTCCCACGTCAAGAAGTGGATGAAGCCCACGCGCATCTCGCGTGCACTGGACCGGGTGGGGTTCCACCAGCAGGTTCGACACGATCCGAAGGGTGTCGTGGGGATCATCGGGCCCTGGAACTTTCCGCTCTACCTCACAATCGTGCCCGCTGGGTCCGCGCTCGCGGCCGGCAACCGGGTGATGATCCGCCCGTCCTCGGTCACCGCCCGCACCACCGAGGTGCTGTGCCGGCTGGCGCCGAAATACTTTGCGGTGGACGAACTCGCCATCGCCGGACCTGAGCACGGCCGCGGTGCCGACTTCTCCAAGCTCGCCTACGACCACCTGTTTTTCACCGGCTCGCCCGGCGTCGGCAAGTCCATCGCCAAGGACGCGGCCGAACATCTCACCCCCGTCACGCTCGAGCTCGGCGGCAAGAACCCCGTCATCGTGGACAGCAGCGCCGACATCGACCGTGCGGCGCGCAACATTGCGTCCTCCCGGTTGGTCAACGGCGGCCAGGTTTGCATGTGCCCGGACTACGTTTTTGTCCCCGAGGACTCGGTCGAGACCTTCCGCGAGACAGTGCTGGACCAGTGGCGCACCTCGCTGCCCGCCATCGTGGGCAACCCCGACTACACGGCCACCGTCAACACCTCCAACTACGAGCGGATCGTCGGCCTGGTGGAGGATGCGGTTGCACAGGGCGCGACCAAGTACGAGGCCGCGCCGGCAGGGGAGAAGCTCCCGGATCCGGTGTCCCGCAAGATCGCACCAACTGTGCTCACCGGTGTCACCCCAGACATGGACATCGATTCCGACGAGGTCTTCGGTCCGGTTCTCACGGTGTTCGGCTACAAGAGCATTGACGAGGCGATCCGGTACGTCAGCGCCCGCCCGAGCCCGCTGGTCCTCTACTGGTACGGGGAGAAGAACGAGCGCTTCGAGACCGTGGCCGACCGCACCCGATCCGGCAACATCTACGGCAACGACTTCGGGATCGGGATGGTCTCCTCGGCGATCCCGTTCGGCGGCGTCGGAAACTCGGGGATGGGCTCCTACCACGGCTACTACGGCTTCCGGACGTTCACCCACGAGCGTGCGGTAGCGCTGCACTCGTTCAACTACTCAGCGGCCGAATTCATGGTCCCGCCGTTCGGGCCCGACAAGAAAAAGCAGGCCTCGATGTACTTCAATGTGATGCGTTTGCGGACCAAGTTCCTGGGCTGAGTCCAGCTCCGCGGGGGTCGGCGACCCCCGCGGAGGATCACTCTCCCCGGAAGACGGCTTTGCGCTTCTCGGCGAAGGCGCGCGGGCCCTCCTTCGCGTCGGCGGAGGCGAATACGCGGCCACCCACCTCGGCGTCCACGCGGAACGCCTCCTCCTCGTGCATCCCCTCGGTGCGGCGGATGGTCTCGATCATCCCCTGCACCGCGAGTGGGCCGTTGGCGGCGATGAGATCGGCGATCTCCAGCGCCGCGTCCAGGGCGGTGCCATCCTCCACCACGCGGCCGATGAGCCCGACCCGCTCAGCCTCCGCGGCACTGAGGTGGCGTCCCGTCAGCAGGATGTCCATGGCGACCGTGTACGGGATCTGGCGCGGCAGACGCACAGCCGAGCCGCCGAGCGGGTACAGGCCCCAGCGCGCCTCCGAGACGCCGAACCTGGCCGAGCGGCCGGCAACGCGGATGTCCGTGCCCTGGAGGATCTCGGTACCGCCCGCAATCGCGGGGCCCTCCACCGCGGCGATGAGCGGTTTGGTCAGGAGGCGACCCTTGAGTAGCGCGGGAAGGCGGCTCAGATCCCACCCGCCGCTCGCGAACTTGTCGCCCGGCGCCGTCTCATTCATCGACTTGAGGTCCGCACCCGCACAGAAGTAACCGCCGGCCCCGGTGAGAATGCACGCCCGAATCTCCGGGTCGGAGTCCACCAGATCCCAGGCCGCCTCCATGCCGCGCATCATCGGACCGGACAAGGCATTGCGGGCTTCGGGGCGGTTCATCGTCACCACGAGCACGGCACCGCGCCGCTCCGTGAGCAGATGCTGGTCGTCTGGTGTGACTGCGCTGGTCATGAGGCCTCCACGATTCGCTGATGTGGCCGATATCACTCGATCGGCACCGGCCGACCGTAACACGTTCTATTTTGATGCCATGGCCTTCACCATCGGAGATCTCGTCGAGCACAGTGTCGACCGCGTGCCGGACCGAGTCGCCCTCATCCAGGGTGATCGATCATTCATCTACGCAGAAGTCGAGCAGCGCGCCAACAAACTCGCGCACCACCTGCAGTCGGTGGGCGTCGGCCCGGGCGACAAGGTCGCCCTCTACAGTCGCAACACCGTCGAGGCTGTCGAGGCGATGGTCGCGATCTTCAAGATCCGCGCAGTCATGGTCAACGTCAACTTCCGCTACGTGGCTGCCGAACTGCAGTACCTGCTGGAGAACTCCGACGCGGTAGCGGTGATTCACGAACGCCGCTACTCCGAGACCGTCGCCGAAGCGCTGCCCCGGACACCGCAGGTGCGGCACTGCCTCGTCGTGGAGGACGGCACCGACGGACCCGATCCGGCCGTGCCAGACGGGGTCACCATCGCCCACTATGACGACGCGCTGGCCGCGCAATCGCCCGAACGAGACTTCGCGGAGCGGTCGAACGACGACATCTACATGCTCTACACCGGCGGCACCACCGGCTCACCGAAGGGAGTGATGTGGCGACAGGAGGACGTGTTCATGGTCCTCGGCGGCGGCATCGACTTCCTCACCGGCGAACGCATCGCGGACGAGTGGGCGCTGGCGGACCAGGCAGTGGACGCCGGCCCGCTGGTGAGTGCGGCACTGCCTCCACTCATCCACGGTGGCGCCCAGTGGGCGATCCTCATGGCGCTGTTCAATGGCCGCACCAGCGTGCTCGTCCCCGAGTTCGATCCCGCCTATGTCTGGCAGGCCCTGACAGAGCACCGGATCAATCTCATGTTCATTACCGGGGATGCCATGGCGCGCCCGCTGATCGAAGCCTGGGACCCGCAGAAGTACGACTCGTCGTCGTTGCTCTACCTCAGTTCCTCTGCGGCGCTGTTCTCGCCCGCGGTCAAGGATCAATTCATCGAGGCGTTTCCCCACGCGATGATCTCCGACTCGGTCGGCGCCTCCGAGACCGGCTTCTCCGGCATCGCGCTGGCAGAAAAGGGCAAGACCCACACCGGTGGCCCCCGAGTGCGGATCGACGGTCAGACCACCGTCCTTGACGACGACGGCAACAAGCTCGGACCCGGATCCGGGATCGTCGGCAAACTCGCGCGCACCGGGCACATCCCGATCGGCTACTACAAGGACGAAGCCAAGACCGCGGCCACGTTCAGAACCTATGGCGGGACCAGATACTCCATTCCCGGCGACGACGCCCGGGTCGAGGATGACGGCACCGTCACCATGCTTGGGCGAGGATCGGTGTCCATCAACACCGGCGGCGAGAAGGTCCACCCGGAAGAGGTGGAAGCTGCCCTCAAGACGCACCCCGAGGTCTACGACGCACTGGTGATCGGGCTGCCCGATGAACGAATGGGACAGCGAGTCGCCGCGGTGCTCCGGACCCGCGACGGCCGGTGCCCGCCCCTCGACCAGCTCAACGCCGTCGTGCGAAAGGAGATCGCCGGCTACAAGTGCCCGCGGTCACTGTGGGTGGTGGACGAGGTCAGACGCACTCCCGCCGGCAAGCCCGACTACCGCTGGGCCGTGGAGATCGCCGCATCCCGAGCCGCCGACGCGAGCCAGGTGATCAGCAAGTGAGCATCACGACCCCTCTCGCAGAGCAATTCGGGATCGAGTACCCGATCTTCGCATTCACCCCGTCCAAGGCGGTCGCCGCCGCCGTCACCCGCGCCGGTGGCATGGGCGTGCTCGGCTGCGTGCGCTACAACGATCCCGCTGAACTCGACGAGGTCCTCACCTGGATGGACTCCAACACCGACGGCAAACCGTACGGCGTCGACGTGGTGATGCCCAACAAGGTGCCCACCGAGGGCAGCAGCATGGACCTGAGCGCGATGATCCCCGCGGAGCACACCGCGTTCGTCTCCCGGGTCCTCGACGATCTCGGCGTGCCGCCGCTGGGGGAGGACGCCGCACACAACGCCGGCGTTCTCGGCTGGCTGCACTCAGTCGCCCAATCGCACGTCGACGTCGCACTCACGCACCGGCCAGTCCTCATCGCCAACGCGCTCGGATCCCCTCCCGTCGAGGTCACCGAGCAATGCCATGCCGCCGGACTCAAGGTGGCGGCGCTCGCTGGCGCCACAAAGCACGCGCTCGCCCACGTCGACAATGGTGTCGACATCGTCATCGCCCAGGGCGGGGAGGCCGGCGGGCACACCGGTGAGGTCGCCACCATGGTGTTGGTGCCCGAGATCGTCCGCGCCCTCGACGGCCGCGCCCCCGTGCTCGCCGCCGGCGGCATCGGAGACGGAACCCAGGTCGCGGCCGTGATCGGCATGGGCGCGCAGGGCGCCTGGATGGGCTCGCGCTGGCTCACCGCCGCCGAGTACGGCGACGACGGCGGCTCGAAGGCCATGCAGCAGGCGCTGGTGGCCGCCACCAGCCGCGACACCGTGCGCACCCGCATCTACTCCGGCAAACCCGCCCGTCTACTGAAGAGCAAGTGGACCGAGGCGTGGGCGGCGGCTGACGCCCCGGACCCGCTTCCTATGCCGCTGCAGAACATCCTCGTCGCCGAGGCCCACCAGCGGATCTCCGAGGCGCAGGACCCCGACGTCGTGGCCATGCCGGCGGGACAGATCATCGGCTCACTCGACGGTGTCGTGCCCGTCGCCGAGACCATGACGCAGATCGTCGCCGAGTACGAGGCAGCCGTCGAGCGACTGCGCTCGACCCTGGCCTGATCGCACCGCTCCGTCGGTGGATGGTGGCTGGGTTCGCGCTGGGCGGGGGAGGGGACGTCAGGGTCAGGTCTGGAGGACGAACAGCAGCATCGCCGCCCAGTGGCAGGCGAACGCGACCACGGTGCACGTGTGGAACACCTCGTGGAATCCGAAAACGCCCGGCGAGGGGTCAGGCCGCTTGAGTCCGTAGACCACGGCGCCGCCGGTGTACGCGAGCCCGCCCGCTACGACCAGGATGACACCGGCGAGGTTGGCGTGGATGAGGTCACCGATAAACCACACCGCGGTCCAGCCCAGCAGGATGTACAGCATCACGTACAGCCAGCGCGGCGCGGACAACCAGAACAGACGGAACAGGATCCCCAGCAGCGCCCCCGACCACACAAGCGGCAATAAGATCGCCGCGGTCGACGGGCTCAGGGCCGCCACCGCCATGGGTGTGTACGTCCCGGCGATGAGTAGGAAGATGTTGGAGTGGTCCAGCCGTCGCATGAGCGCGGCGGCGCGCGGCCCCCAGTTGATGCGGTGGTAGAGCGCCGAAATCCCGAACAGTAGCGACGAGGTGGCCAGGAATACTGCGCAGGCCCACGTCAGAGCGACGCCATCCGCGAGCACGGTGAGCACCACGCCCAACGCGATCGCCACTGGGAGGGTGCCCGCGTGGATCCACCCGCGAAGGAGCGGCTTGGGCGGGACCGGGGCGGAGATGCCGAAGTCGTCATCGTCAGCGACGGGGTCGCCATCCACGTGCTGGAGGTCAGTGTTTACTACGGGATCCACGCACTGAAACCTACCGAGGTCCTCAGACGGTCATGAAGGCCCCCACGGTGTTGGTGCAGTCGCAGGGCGTGTCACCGGCCGTGCTGCGAGATACGCGACCATCTGAACTGCTCCGCCTACGCCGAGTTATCCCAGGGATCACCGTGCGTGACCAATACGTCGCCTAGGTCGAGCAATTGCCGGGTGGCGCCCCCCAGCCGGAACTCGGCAGCCTTGGCCGCGAGGAAGTAGCGGTGGACGGGTTCGGAACGGTCCAGGCCGACCCCCCCGTGGACGTGCACGGCGGTGTGTGCCAGTCGGTGGCCGGCGTCGCAGGCCCAGAAGTGCGCCGAGGCGACGGCGGACCGTGCGGTCGGGCCGGGAGTGCCGCGACAGGCGTCGAGTTCATAGGCGGCGCGGAGGGTGGTCAGGCGCACGGCGTCGACGTCGATCGATCCGTCTGCCAGCCTGGCGGCGACGGCCTGGAACGTGCCGATGGGCCGACCGAACTGGTGGCGGGTGGTGGCGTACGCGGCGGTGCGCTCGAGGGCGGCTTCAACCACCCCCCACTGGTAGGCGGCCAGATGCACCCGCCGGCGCAGCGCGTCGAGGTCGAGAATTTCTGAGGGCAGGGGGACAGCCGGGCCAAGGTCGCCGATGACGAGTCCGGCGCACGAGAAGTCGACGGGAACCGTGCGTTCCACGGTGAGTTCGGCGCGGTCTGCCACGTGCACCCCCTCGGCGGACGGCAGGACGATCACGTCGGCCACCGGCGCCCAGTCCACCTCCGCCCCGGGACGCAGCGGACCGTCTGCCACGGCCGCGATCTGGTGGCCCTCGGCCACGGTGGTCGCACGATCGGCGAGGCCCGCCGCGGCGAGCAGGTGGGACGCGCGGATCGCGGGGGACAGTGGGACCGGCGCCAGCACGCGGCCCAGCTCGCGCAGGACCAGCGCCTCGCCGACCACGCCGAGCCCGGCCCCCCCGAGTGACTCCGGGGCGAGCGCGGCCGGGACGCCCGCACGGACGAGCTCCTCCCAGAACCGAGTGTGCACGCGGGCTGTGGAGCGGTCGCCGCCGCCGGATTCGGTGCCGGGACCGAAGCGGGCGTCGAGCTCGCGCAGGGACTCGTCGGTGACCAGCCGCTCACCCATGGCGCGGACGAGGGCGGTGAGCTCCGCAGTGGTGTCATCGACGGAGAAATCCATATCAGCGCTCCTTACGGGCGGTGCTGGATGGGCGGTCGGTGCTGACCGCAGGGGCAACGCGCGGCGCCGGCGGCAGCCCGAGCCCGGCGGCGGCGATGATGTCGCGCTGCACCTCGTTGGTGCCGCCACCGAAGGTGAGGATGAGCGCGGACCGGTGCAAACGCTCGATGCGTCCATGCAGGGCCGCGGTGGGCGAGTGGGATCGCTGATAGCCGCTCGATCCGAGCACCTCCATCAGCAGCCGGTACGCCTCGCAGGCGGTCTCGGTGCCGTACACCTTGGTCGCCGACGCCGCGATCCGGGTGGGCGCGGCGGCGTCCGCGGAGACGATTTCCCAGTTGCGCAGCGCCAGGTACTCGGCCATGGCGTGCACACGCGCCAGGTGGGTGCGCACCCATTCGTGCTCGATCACGGTGCCGCCGCCCGACATCCCCACCTCGGCGGAGGGTGTGGAGCGCGCCCACTGCAGCACCTGTCGCAGCGAAGCCTGGAGCGGCCCGGCGGAGGTGAGCGCGACCCGCTCGTGGTTGAGCTGGTTGGTCATGAGCGGCCACCCGCCGTGTTCCGGGCCCACGAGATTGCTCGCGGGCACCACCACGTCCTGGTAGTAGGTGGCGCTGGTGTCGGGACCGGCCATGGTGTGCACAGGGGTCCAGGAGAAACCGTCGGCGTCCGTGGGAACGACGATCATCGAGATGCCCTTGTGGCGCGGGGCATCCGGGTCGGTGCGCGCGGCCAGCCAGATCCAGTCCGCGTACGCCACCAGGGACGTCCACATCTTTTGACCGTTGATCCGGTAGACGTCCTGACCGGTGTGGTCACCGGTCCCCGGCTCGCGGTCGGCGCGCGTGCGCAGGGAGGCCAGGTCGGTCCCGGCGTCGGGCTCGGAGTAACCGATGCCGAAGTGCAGTTCGCCGCGGCTGATGCGGGGCAGGAAGTAGTTCTTCTGCTCGTCGGAGCCGAACGCCATGATGGTCGGGGCCACCGAGTTGATGGTGAGGAACGGCACGGGGACGCCGGCGATGGCGGCCTCGTCCGTAAATATCAACTGGTCGATCATCGGCCGACCGTGCCCGCCGAACTCCTCCGGCCAGCCCAGGGTGAGCCAGCCGTCCCGGCCCATCTCGGCGACGATCTCGCGGTACGCGTCACCGTGACCGTACTCCCCGGTGGTGGACGCAAAGGCCTCGCGGCGCTCCGGCGTCATCAACCGCGCGAAGTAGTCACGCAGCTCGTCGCGGAGCCGATGCTGGTCTGCGCTCAAGGTGATATCCATATGGCCTAAACTCGTCGGCTAGTGGAACGCGTTCTAGTGTCGTGTCTCACATACTATCGAACCACGCCTGTGGCCACAGTGGCCGTGGGTCCGACCCGGGAGGACGGGCATGAGGATTGAAGTGGATCCCAACCGCTGCGAGGGGCAGGCCGTGTGCGTGGGCCTCGCCCCCAAGGTCTTCGAACTGAACGACGACGACGAGATCGTGCGCGTCATCGTCGACGAGGTGCCGGAAGAGCACCAGAAGCGGGCTCTCAAGGCCGTCGAGAAGTGCCCGATGGCCGCACTCAAGGTCAAGGAGTGAACACAGACGTGACGCAGCAGTCTCTGGATCAGGATCTCTCTCTCGATGGCCGGGTCGCCGTCGTCACCGGTTCGGGCTCCGGCCTGGGCGCGGCGGAGGCCGTCAACCTCGCCCGCTCGGGCGCGGCGGGGGTCGTCATCAACGACATCCGCTCCTCGGACGCCACGGACGCGGTGATCGCGGACATCGAGGCGGCTGGAGCCAAGGCTGCGCTCGTGGTCGGAGACGTCTCGGAGCGGGAGACCGCGGACGCCATGGTCGCCGAGGCGGAGAAGCTGGGCGGCCTCCATGTGGTCGTCAACAACGCCGGCATCACCCGCGACAAGATGTTGTTCAACCTCTCTGACGAAGACTTCGACGCGGTGATCAAGGTGCACCTGCGCGGACACTTCCTCCTCACCCGGAACGCGGCCGCGTACTGGCGCGGCGAGAGTAAGAAGTCAGACGCGCCCGTGTACGGCCGCCTGATCAACACCTCGTCGGAGGCCGGGCTGTTCGGCCCGCCCGGACAAGCCAACTACGGCGCGGCGAAGGCTGGCATCACCGCGCTGACCCTGTCGGCCTCCCGCGTCCTCTCGCGAATCGGCTGCACCGCCAACGCCATCGCGCCGCGTGGTCGCACCGGGATGACCGAGAACGTCTTCGAGGCCTGGGACGAGTCCAAGGGGCCGGACCCGTTGTCGCCGGACCGCGTGGCCGATCTCGTCTCCTACCTGGCCTCGCCCTCGGCAGCCGAGGTCACCGGTCAGTTGTTCGTGGTGTACGGCGGGATGGTTGCACTGGTGGAGGCTCCGGTCGTGGAGAAGCGGTTCGATGCCGAGGACGGCGTCTGGGACCGCCGCGCGTTCGCCGACGCGGTAGCCGGGCACTGGGCCGACCGTCCGAAGGACAAGTCGTTCTCGGCCGCGGAGATCATGAAGCTCTGACCGAGCGCAGATGGTGCACGGTGCGGGCCTCGGCGGGCCGTGCCGTGTACCACTTCGTTGGAGAGTGTGCGTGTTAGTGTCCCCGCACGGGGGCGGTGAAAGCGCGTGTCCGCGTGCTGACGTGGTTTGCCTACGAGAACGTGTTCTCGTTACTGTGTAAGCGGGATCACACCAAACTGGTCGCTTGTTCGGGGTGGGTGTGACCCGGTCCGGGGAAAAGGGGAGGGGGCTCCATGGCGAAGTTTCTCGACACGCCGTTGAGGGGAGTGGGCGAGTTCTTCGCGTTGACTCTGGACACGTTCGTCTCGTTCCCGTCAATCGTCCGCCAGGGCAGGGAATTCGTCGAGCAGTCGTGGTTCATCGCGCGGGTGTCGATGCTGGCCACGGTCCTGGTGGCCATCCCCTTCACAGTGCTGGTCAGCTTCACGCTCAACATCCTGCTCCGAGAGATTGGAGCGGCCGACCTGTCCGGGGCAGGCGCCGCGCTCGGCGCCGTCACCCAGGTCGGGCCCATGGTCACCGTCCTCATCGTCGCCGGGGCCGGTGCCACAGCGATCTGCGCCGACCTCGGTGCCCGGACCATCCGCGAGGAGATCGACGCCATGGAGGTTCTCGGCATCGATCCGGTCAAACGCCTGGTGGTGCCCCGCGTTGCCGCCTCGACGTTTGTGGCCCTGATGCTCAACGGACTTGTCATCACGATCGGCATTCTCGGCGGTTTCCTCTTCTCGGTCCTGCTGCAGGGCGTCAACCCGGGTGCGTTCGTCAACGGGATCACGCTGCTCACCGGATTCGGAGAACTAGTACTCGCCCAGATCAAGGCCGGAATGTTCGGCATGCTGGCCGGCCTCGTTGCGTGCTACAAGGGCCTCTACGTTCGTGGCGGGCCGAAGGACGTGGGCAACGCGGTCAACGAGACCGTCGTGTTCGCGTTCATGTCACTGTTCGTCGTCAACACCGTGCTCACCGCGGTCGGAGTGAAGGTTCTGGGGGCGTGAGATGACTGTCATCGAGACCACCCGGTTCCCACGACTCACACGGGCCCGGCGTAGTGCCGTCGGAAGGTTCGACGATTTCGGCGACCACGCATTGTTCTTCTGGCGTGCCCTCGTGGCGACGCCCCGGGCGTTGACCCAGTACCCGAAGGAGACGCTCCGGCTCATCGCCGAGATCGCCATGGGCGCCGGGGCGTTGGCGATCATCGGCGGCACCGTCGTGATCGTCGGCTTCCTCACACTGGCAACCGGTGGCGTCATCGCCGTGCAGGGCTTTTCCTCGCTGACGGATGTCGGGGTCGAGGCCCTGACCGGATTCTTCGCGGCGTTCATCAACGTCCGGATCGCGGCGCCTGTCATCGCCGGGATCGGGCTCGCGGCCACGATCGGCGCCGGTGCCACGGCGCAACTCGGCGCGATGCGGGTGTCGGAGGAGATCGATGCGCTCGAGGTCATGGCGATCGACTCGATCACCTACCTGGTCTCGACGCGGATCGTCGCGGGGATGATCGCGGTCGTCCCGCTCTACTCGCTGGCCGTGATCGCCTCCTTCCTCGCAAGCCGGTTCGCGACCGTGACCATCTACGGACAATCCGGGGGTGTATACGACCACTACTTCTCGACGTTCCTCATCCCGTCGGACATCCTCTGGTCGTTCGTTCAGGCGATCGCGATGGCCATCACGATCATGCTCATCCACACCTACTACGGCTACAACGCCGCGGGCGGACCCGCCGGCGTCGGATCGGCGGTCGGTAACGCCGTCCGCACCTCACTGATCGCCGTCGTCACCGTAACCCTCCTGGTATCCCTCGCCATTTATGGCGGGGACGGCAACTTCAACCTGTCGGGCTAGGGGGATACGGACATGTCCAGAACTGTCAGTCAGAGCGACACCGGGCCCAAGCGCATCGCAGCCATCGGATTGATCCTCTTCATCGTGACGGTGGTCGTCCTCTCGTTGCTGTTCTTCGTGAGAGCCTTCGACAGGCGGGTGCCGCTGACCGTCATCAGCGACCGATCCGGTCTCGTCCTGGAGGCCGACGCCAAGGTGCGCGCCCGCGGAGTCGAGATCGGGAAGGTCAAGCAGATCCGGCAGGAGCTCGGGGGTGCCGTCATCGACGTCGAGGTCGACCCGGTGGCGCTCGAGGGTGTCCCCGCCAATGCGATCGTGTCAATCAGCTCCAACACGATCTTCGGTGCCAAGTCAGTCGAATTCGAACCGCCGGCCGACCCCTCCCCGGAGTCGCTCGAGGGCGGGGCGGTTGTTCCCGCGTCGTCGGTGACCGCCGAGATCAACACCCTCTTCGAGGACCTCACCAACCTCCTCACCGCCCTCGAGCCCGAGAAGCTCAACGCCACGCTCGGTGCTCTGTCCGGTGCACTGGACGGTCGCGGTGATCAACTCGGTCAGACCCTCGCTGACCTTGACGCCTATCTGATGGAGATCAACCCGCAGATCGAGACGCTGCAGCGAGACCTGGCCAAGGGATCGCGCGTCGCGAACCTGTACGCCGATGTGACCCCAGATCTGATGCGACTACTGGACTCGGGAACCGACGTCGGCAACAACGTGGTGGCCAACCAGGCCAAATTCGAGCAGCTTCTCGTGTCCGCCATCGGCACCGGAGAGACGGGCAAGCGCCTGCTGGCGGAAAACGGTAATGAACTCGTCAAGGCACTGTCGGACCTGCGCGCATCGACGAGCCTCATGGCGGAGTACTCGCCCGCGCTCAGCTGCATGATCATTGGTCTCAACAACGGTGCCGAGACAGCGGGTCAAGCCTTCGGTGCCAAGAACCAGCCGGGCCTGGCTTTCAAGGCCGGCTTCCAGCAGGGTTCGCGAGCCTACGAGAACCCCAAGGACCTACCGAAGGTCAATGCCAGCACGGGACCCAACTGTTACGGACTGCCGTTCCCCGAGCCCGGCACGCATGCACCCTTCGTGGTGACGGACACCGGATCGAACGTCGTGGAAGGTATGCCCAACGTGTTCACCTCCCGTAACGAACCGCTCTTCGGGCCGCTCAAGCCTTCCGAGCCCGGCAAGCCCGCGCCGCCCACCCTTCTCCAGATAATGCTCGGCGACACCGGAGGTACACCGTGACCGGGGCGCGCAAGGCCGCCACGAACGCGCGGAAGACGGTCATCAAGCTGGTGGTCTTCGCGACCGTCATGCTGCTCGTGCTCGCAGGGCTCCTCGTGGTGTTCAGCGAGTATCGGTCCGGCGACTACGTGAAGTACAACGCCGCGTTCACCGATGTCTCGGGTCTGGCATCCGGAGATAAGGTGCGCATCGCCGGCGTTGAGGTGGGCCGCGTCAAGAAGGTCGGGCTCGAGGACGGCAACACCGCCTCCGTCGCCTTCACGGTTGCGGGCGACCAGACAGTCCACCGCAGCACCGAGGCGATCGTCCGCTACGAGAACCTCACCGGTGACCGATACCTGGAGCTCAAGCGGGGCAAGGGCGACCAATCCCCCCTCGAGTCCGGCGGCGTGCTGCCGATCTCGCAGACCACGCCGGCGCTGGACCTCGACGTGCTGCTCGGTGGATTCCGGCCGCTGTTCAAGGCGCTCGATCCCGCGCAGGTCAACCAGCTCTCGGAGTCGATCGTCCAGGTGTTCCAGGGGGAGGGGGGCAATGTTCAGGACCTGCTGGCCTCGACGTCGTCACTGACTGGCGCTCTCGCCGACAGGGACCAGCTGATCGGGGACGTCATCACCAACCTCACCGGTGTACTCACGACAGTGGCCGATAACCAGGAAAACGTTGACTCCATCGTCGTCAACCTCCAAGAGCTCATCTCCGGGCTGGCGCAAAACGCCGGTCCGCTCGGTGAATCGGTCTCGCGGCTCAACGACACCAGCAGCAACATGACGACGCTGCTCGCCGACGTGCGACCCCCGCTGCGTGAGGATGTCGCCCAACTCGATCGAGTCGCCCAGCTCATCAACGAGGACGAGCCCTTCGTCGAGAACGTGATCAACCGGCTCCCGTCAGACTTCGAGAAGATGAGCCGTCTCGGCGTGTACGGCAGCTTCTTCAACTTCTATCTTTGCGGCGTGATCGTCCGTGTGACCAGTCCGGTCACCGGTCAGGACGTCTTCCTACCGCAGTATGAGCAGACGACGGGCAGGTGTGCGTTCCCCGATGAGTGACAAGTCCGAGGGCGCTCCGCTGAAGGCGCCGAAGGGTCAGTTGCGGTTCCGCGATCGCAGTGCGCGAGCGATCGGTATCTGGGGAATCCTCGGCTGCGTCGTGCTGCTGGCGATCTCGCTCAACTACGATCGCATCCCCTACGTCAACGGCAAGAAGAACGCGACCGTGTACGTGGCAGACGCCGCCGGCCTTAGCGAGGGCGACGAGGTCCAGGTGGCCGGGATGAAGGTCGGCGACATCCGCGACATCTCGCTCGACGACGATCGCGTCAAGGTCCGGTTCCGGCTGAGCACGAACGTCGACCTGGGTTCTGATACGTCGGCCCAGATCAAGACTGACTCCATCCTCGGCCGGCGCGCACTCGCGGTGTTCTCGGACGGTCGGGGCGAGCTCGTGGACTCCACCATCCCCATCGAGCGCACGTCGGTGCCGTACTCGCTCACCTCGGCGCTCGAGGAGCTGAGCACCACGGTGGAGGAGATGGACACCGACAAGGTCGACGAGGCGCTCACCACGCTCGCCTCGACGATGGAGAAGGCGTCCCCGGAGGTCAAGGGCGCGGTCGACGGCATTACACGGCTGTCCCGATCGCTCAATACCCGGGACGAGGCGCTGAAGAACCTGCTCGAGAAGGCGGCCGGGACCACGGACGTCCTCGGTAAGCGCAGCGACCAGCTCAACCAGCTGATGGTCGACGGAAACACGCTCTTCACCGAACTCGATCTGCGGCGGCGCGCGATCAGCGAGCTGATCACCAACATCGACGCTCTGGCCCGCGAGCTCTCGGGTGTGGTGCAGGACAACGAGGCGCAGCTGGGGCCGGCGCTCGACAAGCTTGAGAAGGTGTCAGACCTGCTCATCCGCAATCGGGACGACATCGACCTCGGGCTCCGTCGGATCGTCCCGTATTCCACCGCGCTCGGAGAGGCCGTCGCCTCGGGCCCGTGGTTCAACGCGTACATCTCGAACCTGTCCATCGGGCAGTATCCGCAGACGATCCTCCGAGATCTCATGCCGCTCCTCGACGATCGCATCAAACCGGAACCGGGCCTGGTGCGTGAGCCGACGATGCCGGGCGTGCCGGGTCTGACCATCACGGACGAGTTCCCCGGCTGGGGAGCAGAGAGGAAGCCCCGATGAGCCGTGTTCTCAAGCCGATAGCGGTGGTCGCGGTGATCGCTCTCGTCGTCGCAGCGGCCTGGTATGTCTTCTCCGGTCGCACCAAGACCATCACCGCCTACTTCGAATCCACCAAGGGTGTTTACCAGTCCGACACTGTCCGGGTGCTCGGTGTGAAGGTGGGCAGCATCTCCTCGATCGAGGCGGAGAACGGGCTGTCCAAGGTCACGATGAAGGTCGACCGAGACCTCGCGGTCCCCGCGGACGTCAACGCGCTGCTGGTCGCACAGTCACTCGTCGCCGAACGATTCATCCAGCTCACCCCCGTCCACTCCGGTGGACCCGAGATGGAGGACGGCGGCTCCATCCCGGTCGAGCGCACCGCGGTCCCGGTCGAGTGGGACGGAGTAAAGGAGCAACTTCTCAAGCTGTCCTCGGCACTCGGGCCCACCGAGAAGAAACCGGAGGGGGCGTTGAGTAGCTTCGTGGACTCGGCAGACTCCATGCTCGACGGGAACGGCTCCGACGTGCGTGAGGCGCTCAACGAGGTCTCCCACACCATGTCGGTGCTCTCTGACGGCCGTGAGGACCTGTTCACCACCCTGCGCAATCTCCAGTTGTTCGTCAGCGCACTGTCGACGAGTGAGGAACAGATCGTCTCGTTCGGCGGCAAACTGGCGAGCGTGTCCCAGGTGCTGGGTGACCAGACCGGGGACATCGACACGGCGCTCAAGGACCTCGACCTCGCGGTGACCGACATCAACCGCTTCCTGGACAACAACGGAACGCGCGTCACCACGGCGGTGGACAAACTCGGCCAGGCGACCAAGGTCGTGCGGGACCGCCGAAAGGACCTAGAGAACCTGCTGCACGTGGCGCCGACCGCGACGTCCAACTTCTACAACATCTACCGGCCCTACCAGGGCACGCTCAACGGTGTCCTCGCGATGAACCAGATGGCCAACCCCACCAACTTCATCTGCGGGGCGATCGCCGGACTGGCCAACAACACCGCCGAGTCGGACGCGGCGTTGTGCGCCGAGTACATGGGCCCGCTGTTCAACTCGCTCACCTCCAACTACCCATACGGAACGGTCATTCCGCCGGTCACCCCGACAGCCGAGCCGGACCAGATTATTCAAGGACAGAAGCCGGGGACCCAGACCCCCAGCGGGGTTCAGCCCCCGTCTGACCGTCCTGATCCCCTGATCAACGTCGTCAATAACGGCGACGACCTCACCGCGAACCTGCTGGCCACCGGAGGCGCCCGATGACCCGCCACCATGGACGCCGCCCCCGGCTGCTCGCGACCGGAGCACTCGGCGCTGCCGTGCTGCTGGTAGGGACCGGGTGCAGCTGGCAGGGGCTCAATTCGCTGCCGTTACCCGGGGCACAGGGCAATGGGGAGGGGGCCTACGAGGTCACCATCCAGATGCCCAACGTCACCACCATCACCCGTAACTCGCCGGTCCGGGTAAATGACGTCAACGTGGGGTCTATCACGTCGATCGAGGCGCGCGACTACACGGCGATCGTCACCGTCTCCCTCAACGAGGACATCCGGCTGCCCGCCAACGCCTACGCGAAGATCGGGCAAACCAGCCTCCTCGGCTCACAGCACTTGGAGCTGTTCCCCCCGCCGGAGGGAAAACCGGTCGGCACGCTTGCCGACGGCGACGTGATCCCGCTCGACCGGGCGGGCGTTTACCCCACCACGGAACAGACACTGTCCGCGTTGTCGGTGGTCCTCACCGATGGTGGTCTCGCGCAGTTCGACACGATCTCCAAAGAACTCAATGCGGCCCTCACCGGTCGCGAGGTGGAGGCTAAAGACGTCATCTCGCAGCTCAAGACCACGATCGAGGGACTGGACGGCCAGCGAGCCGACATTATCGCCGCGATGGAGGGCCTGGACCGGCTTTCACGCCAGGTCAATGAGCAGAATGACACGCTGGCGCGCGCACTGTCGGACATGCCCGAGGCGCTCCAGTTGGTGAACGACCAGAAGCAGGAGCTCACCACGGCGCTGGTGTCCCTCGGCGACTTCGGGAACAAGGCCAACAAGATCATCGAGGCCGGCGGCGGCCAGAACCTCGTCGACAACCTCGCCGACCTCACCCCGGTGCTGGAAGAACTCGCGGCCAGCGGCCGCAACCTCACCAGGGTGTTGCAGATTCTCATCACGTTCCCATTCCCGCAGTCGGGGATCGACAACTTCCTTCGAGGGGACTTCGCGAACCTGTACATCGATGCCGACCTCACAATGCCCCGCATGGCAGAGACCCTCCTGCTAGGGACCGAATTCGGGAACCGTATGTCCGGGCTCGAGGGGTACGTGGGTCTAGCCCCCAACCCGTCGGCGAGCGCGGATCCGTACTCGCTCGACATCCCGCGTCCCCCGGAGCCCGAGCCGGGGGCTCCGATGCCACCCGGGTCACCCGAACTGCCCGGGCAGCCCGGTCTGCTCGCACCCCCCGCGGATGCCGCGGCCCCAAACACCCCGGTCGAGGAAGGCCCCCGATGAGCCGTTTCGTCAAGATCCAGCTGGCGATCTTCTCAATCGTCACCGTGATCGGGCTGACCGTCATGTCGGTCGTCTACCTCAAGATCCCCACGGTTCTAGGGTGGCAACGAACCGACGTGGCCCTGGAGATGCCGGACACAGGTGGCTTATACGAAAACGCGAATGTCAGCTACCTGGGCAACGTCATTGGCAGAGTGGATGCCGTCACGCTCAAGCCTGGCCACGTGGTCGCGGATATGCATTTCGACTCCCGGGCACAGGTTCCGGAGAACGTGCGGGCAGAGGTCCGCAGCGTGTCGGCGATCGGCGAGCAGTACGTCGACTTCGTGCCGCAGGGGGAGCCGAAAGGCAAGCTCGCCAGCGGAACGGTCCTCGGCTCGGACCGTGTCGACATGCCGCAGGACATCGGCCCTGTACTCGACCAGGCGACGGCCCTCATGGCGTCGATCGACGACCCCAAGCTAAAGAACGTCGTGGCCGAGGCGTTCGACGCCTTCAACGGCTCCGAGCGGGACCTGCAGCAGTTCCTGGACTCCGCGCAGCTACTACTCGAAGAGGCGGATCGCAACACCGACGTGACCAGAAAGCTCATCGCGGACGCCGAACCCGTCCTCGACTCGCAGTTGCGCTCGTCCGATTCGATCCGCGCCTGGACCCGCAACCTGGCCGACGTGACAGACCAGCTGCGCACGAACGAACCGCAGCTCACCTCGCTCATGCAGCGGGGGCCGGACTCGCTGGGGCGCGTCACGAAGGTGCTCAACGATCTTCAACCCACGATGCCGGTTCTGGTCGCCAACCTGGTCAGCGTCGGTGAAGTCGGCGTCGTCTACAACCGCTCGATCGAACAGGTGCTGGTCCTCTACCCGGCGCTGGTGTCCGGGTTGTTGACCGCGATCGATGGCGCTAAGGACTCCAACCAGATCAAGGTGGACTTCAACCTCCAGATCAACGACACGCCTCCGTGCACGACCGGGTTTCTTCCGGCGGCCGACCGTCGCTCACCCGCTGACCTGTCTGTTCCGTCGCAGATCAACGGACTGTACTGCAAGATCCCGCAGGATTCGCAGATCGCTACGCGTGGTGCGCGCAACCTGCCGTGTATGGAATACCCGGGCCGTCGTGCCGCCTCACCGGAGGAGTGCGCGGCCAACAACTACACACCGCTCGGCTCGAATCCGCCCGACACCAGCGAGGTTGGTCCCCCCGGGAACAATCCGGGCGGATACAACGTGCGACCCTCCTCCACGACCGGAGATCGCGAGATCAGCACTTCGGCCGCGGTCTACGATCCGGCGACCGGAGAGTACGTCGGCACCGACGGGCGTACGTACCGTCAACAGAACCTGGGTACGGTAGACAAGTTGCCCGCGGACGCGAGCATGGCCGATGTCCTGACGAACGGAGTGGCCTGAACGTGCCATTGAACAACCCCTCCCCACGCGGCGGACGGACCGGCCTGACAGTGGTTGCGGTCATCGCCGCACTCTCGTTGATCGCCGCGCTCGTCGCGGGCGGCCTGTGGCTGTCCGAGCGCGGTGAGGCAGGCTCCGTGCGAGCCGAACGTGCCTCGGCCACCGAGCTCAACACCGCGTACCGCGACTTCGCGAAGGAGGTCATGACCGATTTGATGACCATCCGCCAGGACACTCTCAAAGAAGACGTCGACAAGATCGTCAGCAAGATCGAGGGCGATTTCTCCGAGCAGTTCGCCCCCCGACGTGATTCCTACGAGGAGGTCGTCAAGACCACCAAGGTCGCGGCGGAGGGCACCGTGAGCGCGGCGGCGGTCGAGAAGGCCGACAACGAGCAGGCGCAGGTCATCATGGCCATCGATCAGACCATCGCGAACCCGCGATCGGAAAAGGGCCAGGATCGGCAGTACCGGATCCGGGTCACGGTCAACAGGCATGACGACGGTGGCATGAAGGTGTCGGGGGTGAACTTCATCCCGTGAGTAGGGACGGCAAGGACGAGACGACAGGCTCCATGGCATCCTCCGGCGGTTCCGGCGGATCGGACATCCGGAGTGCCCGCCGGGCGCAGCGCGAAGCAGAACGCGCCGCCCGAGCGCAGCGCAAGGCCGACGCGGCCCGCGAACGTGCCCTCGAAGCCGCCCGCGCCGGCGGGCTCTTCGAGGGTATGGGAGCGATGCCGCAGACTGAGAAAGCGAGCACCGGCACCCCCAGTGCCGGCACCCCGAGCGTTGAGACTGCCGCGACCACAGGCAGCCAGGGTGGGGACGCCGAGCGCTCACCCTCGACTGCGGTCGACTCGCGGTCAACCGCCCGGGGGCCGGCCAAGGGCGACGGGGACACTCCGGAGGCGCAGGAACGTCGCCGCCGGTTGATTCCCGTCCTCGCCGCTGTGTCGGTGATCCTCCTGGTTCTCGCTGGGTTGGCGACGTGGGGGTACGTCGGGGCTCGGGAGGATACTGCGGTCGAGCAGGCCATCGCAGACGCTCCTCAGGAGGCCACGGACGCCGCCCGCGACATCACCACCCAGATGTTCAGCTACGACCACCAGACGGTGGACGCCGAACTCGCGGCGGTCCGGGAGCACCTCACCGACCCGGCCTTGTCCGAATTCGTCGAACGCTCGATGCCAACCGTCTCCTCGGCGGCCAAGCAGCAGGAGGCGACCGTGTTCGCCACCGTCGCGGCGGCCGCGAGCGAGGAGGTCGTGGACGAGGACCACGTGACTGTGCTCGTGATGCTCAACCGGATGGTCTCGACCAAGGAGGAGCCGAAGGCGGCGAGCTCCGCGTCGCGGCTGCGTGTCGACATGGTCCGCGAGGGCGGGGAGTGGAAGCTGGGCAAGCTCTCGTCACTGTGAGGGGTGGGACCCCAGCCGAGCCGTCGCGCGCGACTTAGTTGCGTGCGACGGTCGTGTCCGAGGTGGCGTCGAGCGTCTCGAAGAACCGGCGCGCCCACGCGTGGACGTCGTTGCCCAACACCTGGCGGCGCATTGACCGCATGCGGCGGCGACGTTCCTCGGGTGCGTCGTCGACCGCCGCCATGATGGCGTCCTTCACCCCTTCAAGATCGTGCGGGTTGCACAGGTACGCCTGGCGTAGCTCGGCGGCAGCCCCGGCGAATTCGCTGAGTACCAGTGCGCCTTCGCCGTCGGTGCATGAGGCCACATACTCCTTGGCCACCAGGTTCATGCCGTCGCGCACGGGTGTGACCAGCATGACGTCGGCGGCCGCGTAGAACGCGGCCAGTTCCGACTTGGCGACGGGCCGGTGGATGTAGGTGACCACCGGATGCCCGATCTCGCCGAAGGTGCCGTTGATGCGGCCGACCGACTCCTCGATACGGGACCGCATGATCTGGTACTGCTCGACCCGCTCGCGACTCGGCGTGGCCAGCTGGAGAAGCGTGACGTCTGCGGGTTCCAAGCGGCCCTCTTCGAACAACTCCTCGAGCGCGCGGAGACGCACATCGATGCCCTTGGTGTAGTCCAGACGGTCCACGCCCAGCATGAGGACCCGCGGGGATCCGAGTTCGTCGCGCAGGCGGACCGCGCGGGCCCGGGTGTCACGATTGCGCGCGGCGGCGTCGACGGCGGCGGAGTCGATGGAGATGGGGAATGCCCCGACGCGGACCTTGCGGTCGTTCACGCGGATCTCGGAGGCGCGCCCTCGTGTCGACCGTAGTCTCACGGACGGGTAACCGCGCAGCCGGTTGGCGAGGATCCGGAAATTGTCTGCCCCGCCGGGCAGGTGGAATCCCACCAGGTCGGCGCCCAGCATGCCCTCGACCAATTCGGTGCGCCACGGGAGCTGCATGAACAACTCGTTCGGTGGGAACGGGATGTGGAGGAAGAACCCGATCGTCAGATCCGGTCGTAGTTCGCGTAGCAGCCGGGGGACCAGCAAGAGTTGGTAGTCCTGCACCCAGACGGTGGCACCCTCGGCGGCAGCTTCTGCCGTGGCCTCTGCGAAGCGGGTGTTGATCTCGCGGTAGGCGTTCCACCACTCGCGGTGGTACTCCGGCGGTACGACCACGTCGTGGAACAACGGCCACAGTGTCGCGTTGGAGAAGCCCTCGTAGTAAAGCTCGACGTCGCGGGCGGAGAGCGTGACAGAGTGCAGCCGAATGCCGTCCGCGTCGAACGGGGCGGGGGAGGCGTCGGGAACGCCAGGCCATCCCACCCAGGCACCGTCGTTGGCCTTGAGGATGGATTCCAGTGCGGTGACGAGGCCACCGGGGCTGGCTTTCCAGTGCTCGGTGCCGTCGGAGTCACGGACGAGGTCTACAGGAAGACGGTTTGCGACGACGACGAAGTCCGCTCCCGCGCCGGTGGACGTCTGCCCGCTACCGCTCGTCATCCTGTGCCCTCTCGAGTTAGTCGCTGTGGCCCGCCTACTCGGCGTCCGCCGTCACCTGCGGCTCTGGGCCGATCCCCAGCATATCGAGGAGCATCCGGCACTCGTCGGCGTCGGTGGAATATGAGGCGACGACCTTGCGGGCCTGGTTGGCGGTCTCGTCCGCGACCGGCTCGAGGTCGTCGATTTCGGGTTCTTTGCTGGCGGCGGCGGTTGCCATCGGTGTCCTCCTGTGGTCGGTGGGGGACGCGCACGCCATGTTTGGGGCGATGCCGTCCGCTGCCGATCCTACGTCACCCGTCAGCGGCCGCCGACCGGCGCAGATTGCGGGTCACCCACTCGCCGAACACGATGCCTGCGGCCAGTGCCACCGCGATCGCTAACGCCTGGAACATCAGACCCAGACCGATGCCCGTCTGGTCGCTCGTCAGCGCGGACAGACCCCGGTACACCGTCAGGCCTGGCAGGAACGGGGTGATGCCGGCGATAGTCACCACCAGCGGCGGAATGGTCGCGATACGGGCGAGGATGCCGCCAATGAGGCCCATCGTGCACGCCGCGAGTGCGGACCCCACCACTACGCCGAGCCCGATGGCCATGACTCCCTGGAAGATGAGCATCCCGATCGCCCCGACGGCTGCGGCGAGCCAGGTCGACCGCACGGTCGCGTAACTGGCCACGGCGAATCCGGCGGCACCGACACCGGCGGCGAACACCGCCACGTGGACCGCGGCGTTGCCGGCGATCGCAGGGTCGATCGGTGGAGGTGTCATACCCAGCCGCTCGAACACCGCGAGGGCGATCGTGATCCCGCCGAGGACTCCGCCGGTCATGACCATCGTCTCGACACCTCGACCGGCCGAGGTCACCGGGAAGCCGGTGATCGCGTCTTCGATGGCGCCGACGAGGGTCAGTCCCGCGAGCAGCACGATGATTCCCGCCGCCACCAGCTGAGACGGCTGGACCTCGAGGAAGTTGCTGCTCACCGCGACGTACGCGGTCAGGGCCCAGGCGGCCGCGATGAACCCCCCGACGACCTGCTGGAAGAAACTGGGCAATCGGTGGCTGTCCAGGTAGCGGTTGGCGTACATCAGCGCGAACGTCGAGACCATGGAGATGAGGCCGGCCAGCGGGCTCCCCCCGAGCTGGATGACGACCGCGCATCCGAGCATCGCCCACCCCAGCACCGCAACCCGGAACGAATGCGGATGTGGCGAGGCCACGATCGCCTCGACCTCCGCGGTGGCTTGGTCGACAGTGAGCTGACGGCGCACGATCAGGTCGATGAGGCGGGACACGCGCGTCACCCGTGTCATATCGACGGTGCGGTAGTTGACCACCCGGATGACCGAGATCGGCGGGCGGCCGCGACGCCGGTTGACGCCGATGGCCAATGAGGTGAAGGTGACCTCTACTGTCGCGCTCGGCAGGCCGAAGGCCGCAGCGACGGACTCCGCCTGCGCGACCGTGTCGGCGGCTCCCTCTCCGGAGGACAGCAGGATCCCGCCGATCTCGAGGGCGAGGTTGAGTACGTCCGTGACCGCGCCGTCGTCGTCCAGGTCGACCGGCGCCATCGGCGACAGGGGGGGCTCGACCGCCAGGTCCATGGCGGACTTGCGCAGGCCCAGCCACGCCAGGGGGCGGGTGAGCGGTGCCAGTGCGTCGCGGGTCTCCACGGTGGACACCGTAGTCACAAGCTCCGAAGGTGGTCGGGTTAGGATGTGTGCCGGGCCCGACCTCGGTGTCGTGGTCCGTGCTGGAGTGGCGCAATTGGTAGCGCACCCGACTTGTAATCGGGCGGTTGCGAGTTCAAGTCTCGTCTCCAGCTCTGAACTGGGCGGGCTCGATGGTCGCCGACGCTCGCCTCAGTGCGCCGTGCATACGGAGTGCCCGATACCGGTTGCGAACCCCGAGTTTCTGTAGTCCAATCCGCCAACAGTATTTTTCGCACCGACCGTATCGAGGAGCCTCCCCGATGTTGGAACAGTCTCCCAGCAGCGTGGCCCTCTCGTGGATGTGGGCAGTCGTCTCCGGCGATGTCGACACCGCGATCAGGCTCTCGTCTCCGTCGATCATCTTCACCAACAGCCATGTCAGGCGATACGAGGGGCACCAGGGCGTTCGTGACATCGTGTCCGACCTCAGTCGACTGTCCGGGTTCGTAACCAACGTCGTCGATGGGGACGTGCTCGAGGATGGGGTCGTCGTGGCACTGCGCCGGGTCCAGAGGTTTACGCTGCCCAGTGGTGGGATCGAGGTCCGGGCCTGTTCGTTTGTCGAGGTCGAGGACGGGGTGGTCACCCGGTGGGCGGACTACCAGAACCTTGAGGCGATCGACGTCGTCGTCGGCTAACGGGACGCGGGGCGGGGAGGCCAGGTCGATGAACGATGTAGGGGAGCGGTAATTGAGTGACGAACGGTCGACCAGGTCGAAACCCGGGCAGGTGGCCCTGACGTTCCTGCAGGCGGTCTTAGAGGGAGATTTCGAGACCGCGCGAGCGTACTGCACCAGCGACGTGGTGCTGCGGATCGAGGGCCTGCAGAGCACCCACGGTCACGAGGGACTGCGGGACATCATGACGTTCGCTGCGGAGACCTCAACGAATGTGCGGTACGTGACCCATCACGTACTCGGTACGGGCGACAGTGCGGCCATAAACCGGACCACGTACATGACCATCGGGGGGCAGGACCTCACGCTGGAGGTCGGCGCGTTCTTTACACTGCGCGACGGCCTGATCTGCGAGTGGACCGACTACCAGGATGTCCAGTCGTTGAACCGGGCGCTGGGGCACTGAGCCGGTTCGGATCCATTCTGGTACGCCCGGCTTTCAGGACTCAGGGACGAATTCACCGTATCCGAGTCCACGAAGCGACCGGCGGAGAGTATCCGCGGCCGCGTCGGATTCCTCGGCGGGCGCGTCAGGGTTCGCTAGCGATAGGTCGAAGCCCGACATATCGTTGGCAGGAAACACATGAATGTGGGTATGGGGCACCTCGAACCCGGCGATGAGATAGCCGGCGCGCGCCGCCCCGAAGCCTTCCACCACAGCCTTGCCGACTGCCTGCGCGACCTCGTTGAGCCGGATCAACAGCTGCGGTTCCAGGTCAGTCCAGCGATCGACCTCCGCGCGCGGCACGATCAGGGTGTGGCCCGGGGCGACGGGTGCGATCGTGAGGAATGCGACCACTTCGGGGTCCTTCCAGACGAAACGGCCCGGCAATTCCCCGGCGATAATTTTGCTGAAAACCGTCGACATGGGTCCAGCTTACGTATCGGAGGTGAAGGGCTCAGGTAGAAGACGGGTCAATAGTGTTCTAATGGGGGAGTCCGTCGATTAAGGGGCGGCTCTGGTCGTTTCACTTACGTTTACCCGCGCGAAGGAGCATCGGCATGGTCCAGGCAGGCATTGCGACAGCTGAGGTCACAGTGAAGAAGAAGGCCTACCATCACGGTGACCTCCGAAATGCCATTATCCAGGAGGCCACCGCCCGGGCCCGGACCGCCGGCGAGAAGGCGATCATCCTCCGCGAGATCGCCCCGCACATCGGGGTGTCCGCGACCGCGGCATACCGGCACTTCGCTAATCGCCAGCAGCTCGTCGAGGAAGTCGCGGCCCGCGGGTTCGTCGAGTTGGCAGATCGCGTCGCGGTCGCGGTTCCGGCCGTCGACGGCGAAGAATCGGATCCCGTCATCGCGAGTTACCTGGAAGTGCGTGACGCGGCCATCGCGATGGTGGATTTCTCCATCGATGATCCGGCGTGGGCGCGCACGATGATGGAGAACCTCGGTTCGTCGGAGACGGTCACCGAGCAGGCACGGGTCATCTCGGAGATGTTGCAGGCCGCCATCGACCGCGGGATCGAGGCGGGGACATTCCGGCCCGGGACGGTTATGACGGATGAGCATTCGCTGTGGGCGGCTATCTCCGGGCTGAGCACACAGGCGATGTTCGGGATCCGGCCCATGCGTACCCCAGAGGCCCTCCAGTGGATCACCCGAACCATCGATCTGTGCATGACGGACCTGCTCACCGAGGAGGGCGTCCGGGTCCGTGACGCGGCGTTCCCGGTCGCTCACACGGCCGACTAGCCGAGGGAATTCGGCCCATTCGTTCCGGGCCAGGTCAACAAGCCGCAGAGGCCGGACTATTGTGGTCGCTGTGCGCATTCTCGTGATCGGTTCCGGTGCCCGTGAGCACGCCCTACTCGTCGCCCTCGCCGCGGATCCCGAGGTGACCGAGCTGCACGCCGCGCCGGGCAACCCCGGCATGGTGCAGGCCCAGTGCCACGACATCGCGGTCACCGATCCCGCCGCGGTGACGGCCCTGGCCCGCAAGGTTTTCGCCGACCTCGTCGTCATCGGCCCGGAAGTCCCCCTGGTGGCCGGCGTCGCCGATGCCCTTCGCGAGGCCGGCATCCCGGTATTCGGCCCGTCCGCCGCCGCAGCCCGCATCGAGGGGTCCAAGGCGTTCGCCAAGGATGTCATGGCGGCTGCAGGCGTCAAGACCGCGCGAGCGGAGATCGTGGATTCGCCCGCGGACCTCGACGAGGCGCTCGACCGTTTCGGCCCGACCTGGGTGGTCAAGGACGACGGGCTGGCCGCGGGCAAGGGGGTCGTGGTGACCCCCGACCGGTCCGCCGCCCACGCTCACGCCCTCGCCTGTCTCGATGACGGTCACCCGGTTTTGCTTGAGTCGTTCCTCGACGGCCCGGAGGTCTCACTGTTCTGCCTGGTCGATGGCGAGACCGTCGTGCCACTGCTACCCGCCCAAGACCACAAGCGGGTCGGTGAGGGCGACCGCGGTCCCAACACCGGCGGTATGGGCGCCTACACGCCGCTGCCGTGGTTGCCGGAGGGGATGGTCGATCGGATCGTCTCCGAGGTGTGTGAACCGGTGGCTCGCGAGATGGTCGCGCGCGGCTGCGGGTTCTCCGGCCTGCTGTACGCGGGGCTGGCGATCACCTCCGCCGGGCCTGAGGTCGTGGAATTCAACTGCCGCTTCGGTGACCCCGAGACGCAGGCCGTGCTGGCGTTGCTGGAGTCGCCGCTGGGTCAGACCCTGCACGCGGTGGCTACCGGCCGACTCGCCGAGCTCCCGCCACTGGTGTGGCGTGACGGTGCCGCTGTGACCGTGGTGCTCGCAGCCGAGCACTACCCGGCGACGCCGCGGCGGGGAGACCTCATCGAGGGCGCCGAGCAGCCGGGAGTGCTCCACGCGGGCACGGCCCGAGACGCCGACGGGCGACTGGTCTCCGCCGGGGGCCGCGTCCTGTCGGTGGTCGGTACCGGGGCGGATCTCGCGGCAGCCCGCGCCGAGGCCTACCGGATCCTTGACGGCATCGAGCTCGGAGGCGGACACTACCGCCGCGACATCGGCCAGGCCGCCGAGGAAGGCCGTATCACCATTCCCGGCTGACTCTCTTGGCTCTCGGCGCGCGGCTCTCGCGGCGCAGGGTCTCGGCCGGACTCTGAGCCCGGCCGCGCCTGATCCCCCGGGTTGCGCTGCGGAAATGGACCAGAGTCGACGCCCAAGTGTGCCGAAACCGGCAGACGGGGAGCGTAAGTCGGAAGACGAGCACACTTCGGCGGGGGCGCGTTGGCGAGGTGCGCGCACCGGCGCCGGGCCGGACGATCAGCGCGCGTATAGCTCCATCCGGGGAACCTGGGCGACCAGCCACGGACTGAAGGCGAACGGGGTGGCGTCGACAGCGGTTCGGACGTCAGTCGGATGAGCCCAGTGGTGCGCGCACACCTCGTCGGCCCGTGGCTTCACCGAGGCGCGGATGCGGGCGGTGAACACCGGACAGATTTCGTTCTCCACGATCCCCGAGTCGTCGACCGCTCGGTAGCGGAAGTCCGGTACCGCGGATTCGATCGAATCCACCCTCGTGCCGAGCTCCTGTTCGGCTCGCCGCACGATTGCGTCGACCGGATCCTCGCCGGGTCCGGGATGACCGCAGAACGAGTTGGTCCAGATGCCGGGCCAGGTCAGCTTGCCCAGAGCCCGCCGGGTGAGGAGGACGCGGCCCTCGTCGTCGACCACGTGGCACGAGAACGCCAGGTGCAGCGGAGTGTTGGTGGTGTGGACGGTGGCCTTGTCCGCGGAGCCGATGGGCGTGCCGTCCTCGTGGAGGAGGACGACGAGTTCGGCCTGCCCAGACGGCGACCCGGAGGTGGGGGACTCGGAGAGGGAGGACATGGCGTCCAGCCTAGGCATTTTCGACCGCCGAGGCCGCCGCGCGCTGTGGGACGGCGCTACCCGAACCGCCCGAAGGGCAAGGCTCAGCCGGCGAGGCTACGGGCGATCACCAGCCGCTGGATCTGGTTGGTGCCCTCGAAGATCTGCGTGATCTTGGCCTCGCGCATGTAGCGCTCCACCGGGAACTCGCGGGTGTACCCCACGCCGCCGAGGACCTGCACCGCATCGGTCGTCACCTTCATGGCGGCGTCGGTGGCAGTGAGCTTGGCGATCGAGGCCTCACGCGAGTACGGGCGCCCGGCGTCCTTGCGGCGGGCGGCGTCGAGGTAGGAGGCGCGGGCCGAGGCCACCGCGGCGGCCATGTCCGCGAGCAGGAAACCCAGCCCCTGGTGTCCGATGATCGTCTTGCCGAAGGCCTCGCGCTCGTTCGCGTAGGCGACCGCGTCGTCCAGTGCGCGTTGCGCGATGCCGGTGGCCACCGCGGCGATCCCGAGGCGGCCCGAGTCCAGGGCCGAGAAGGCGATCCGGAGGCCCTCGCCCTCCGCGCCGAGCAGGCGGCTCGCATCGACCCGTGCGCCCTCGTACGAGGCGGTGGTGGTGGGCACACCGTTGAGGCCCATCTTGTCCTCGGGCTTGCCGAAGTGGAGGTTCTCGGTCTCGCGCGGGACGAGCAGGCACGAGATTCCACCGGAGCCCTCCCCGGTGCGCACGAAGGTGTTGTAGACGTCGGCGATCCCGCCGTGGGTGATCCACGACTTGGTGCCGGTGACCAGGTATTCGTCACCCTCGCGCTCGGCCCGGCACCGCAAGGCGGCCGCGTCCGACCCGGCCTGGGGTTCGGACAGCGAGTACGCGCCGATCTGCTCTCCGGCGAGGAGGCCGGGCAGCCACTCGGCCTTCTGCTCGTCGGTTCCGACGGTGGCGAGCGGGAAGCAGGACAGGCCGTGCACGCTTGTCGCCACCGCGACCGCCGCCCACCGGGCACCGAGCTCCTCCAGGACCTGCAGGTACACCTCATACGGCTGGTCGCCGCCGCCGAACTCCTCCGGGTAGGGCAGTCCCAGCAGTCCCACTTCGCCGAGCTGGGCGAACAGGCCCTCCGGGTAGGTGTGGTTCCGCTCGTGCTCGGCGGCGATCGGCTCGAGGAGCTTGTCGGCGACCGAGCGCGTCATCTCGATCAGTTCGTATGCCTCGTCGCTGGGAAGCAGGCGGTCCACGGCCATGGGGGTCCTCCGGGTGCGAGTGGGGGACCGCACGGTCCCCGGGGTCGGTCGACTCCCATTAGAGTGCACCGCCACCCCCCGGCCGCTCCAGCCCCGATAGCGGGGGTGCCCGATAGTGGGTACTGCTGGTGCGACGCGGGTCACTTGCACCACAATCTGGCGGTATGACCGAGAACAGCGCTCCCACCCCCCTGTCGCCGGAACAGCTGCTGGCGATCTACGACGTCCCTGGCGCAAGCGCTGCGGAGTTCCTCTGCGACCGCCACGATCCCGAGGCGGTCGCATTCACGGTCATCAATCCCGATCTCTCCGCCCGGGACATCACCTACGGCGAGCTCCGGACCGAGAGCGAGAAGGTGGCCGCGGCACTGGCCGAACTGGGTGTGGGCGTGGGCGACCGCGTGGCCACGCTGATGTCCAAGTCGGTCGATCTGGTGTTCACCCTCATGGGGATCTGGCGACTCGGCGCGGTGCACATGCCGCTGTTCACGGCTTTCGCGTGGCCCGCCATCGAGATGCGCATCACCGGCGGGGATGCCAAGGTGATCGTCTCCGACTCCGACCAGCGCGGCAAGCTCGAGACCACGTCCGTTCCGGTGGTTGTCGCCGGCCTGGCGGACTGCCCCGAGGCGCGGGAGGGCGACCTCGACCTGGCCACGATCACCGCCGACCAGCAGCCGGGCCGTGCCGCCGCGGTCACCGGCCCCGATGCCGGCATGGTCATGCTGTTCACCTCGGGTACCACCGGCACCCCCAAGGGCGTCGTCGTGCCGGTCCGCGCACTCGCCGCGTTCCATCAGTACATCGAGACCGGCTTGGACGTCCGCGCCGACGACGTGTTCTGGAACGGTGCCGACCCGGGCTGGGCGTACGGCCTCTACTACGGCATCCTCGGCCCGCTGGCCGCGGGCCGCCGCAGCCTGCTGCTGCACGCCCGCTACAGCCCGGAGTTGGCGTTCGCGGTGCTCCAGTACTTCAACGTCACTAACTTCGCGGCCGCACCGACGGTCTACCGCACCATGAGGGCAAAGCGGGACATTGCCCCCGACATCACCTTGCGCCGGGCCTCGGCGGCCGGTGAGCCGCTCACCCCCGAGGTGATCGAATGGTCGACCCAGCAGTTCGGCGTGGAGGTCCGCGACCAGTACGGCCAGACCGAGCACGGCATGTTCATCATCAACCCGTGGCACGACTCGCTGCGTGAGGACGTCCGCCCGGGCTCTATGGGCGTGCCTCTTCCCGGCTGGTCGTGCACCGTGCTCGCCGCGGACTCCGACGAGCCCGCGCCGGTGGGCGAACTGGGCCGCGTGGCGATCGACGTCCCCGCGAGCCCCCTGATGTGGTTCACCGGCTATCACGAGGCCCCGGAGAAGACCGCCGAGCGTTTCAGCCAGGACGGTCGCTGGTACTACACGGGCGACGCGGCCAAGCTCGACGCCGACGGCCACTTCTACTTCTCGAGTCGCGACGACGACGTGATCATCATGTCCGGCTACCGGATCGGCCCGTTCGACGTGGAGTCCGTGCTGTCCAAGCATCCGGACGTGCTCGAGTCGGCTGTCATCGGCGTGCCCGACGAACTGGCCGGCGAGGTGCTGGAGGCGTATGTGGTCCTCCGCGACGGCGTGGAAGGCGGCCCGGAAACCGAGTCCGGACTCCAGAAATGGGTCAAGACCGAGTTCGCGGCCCACGCATTCCCGCGCAAGGTCCACTTTGTCCGTGAGCTACCCAAAACCCCGTCGGGCAAGATTCAGCGTTTCCTCCTGCGCAAGGAGCGCGCCGGGCAGGCCTGACGCGAACACCGTGAACCGGGTTCACCGAGCGCGGGCCGGAACTACCCTGAGCGCATGACACCAGCGGCTGCGGCCCGTGCCCTCACGTCGGCAGCCCTCGCCGTCGTCGTCCCTCTCGTCTCGGCGACCACGGCAACGACGGCCGCGGCGAACCCGGTGATCTCCTCGGTCGCGCCCGACCCCTCCGTGCTGCGCGGCGCCGACGGCGCGTTCCACGTCCACGCGACCTCGGACGACTGGGCCGACGGCGCTGGGCGGCGGCTCATCCCGCACTTCCGGTCCTTCGACCTGGTGGAGTGGGAGTACGTGGGCGACGCGTTCGCCGCACTGCCCGCCTGGGCCCGGCCCGGATCGTTTCTCTGGGCGCCCGACGTCCACATCACCGACACCGGTGCCGCGGTCATGTACTACACGACCGGGGGCGCCGCGCCGTGTATCGGCCGCGCCACCGCGCCGGGCATCGAGGGGCCGTGGACGCACGACTCCGCGGCGATCGTCTGCTACGGCGCCGCGGAGCCGTACCAGGACCTAGATCCAATGGACCCCGAAGTGGTCGCGACCGACGCCGGGCCGGTGATGTTCATGGGCAACTTCGAGGGCATCCACGCGGTGCCGATGAACGCCGAGGGGACAGCGCTGGACGGCGATCCCGTCCTCGTCGCAGGCAGGGGAGTGGAAGCGCCGGCCGTGGTCGCCGGAAACGGGTTCACGCACCTGTTCACCAGCGCCGGACTCTGCTGTGACGGGGAGGCGTCGCAGTACCGGGTGCTGGGTGGGCGCGCTGACAACCTCTTCGGACCGTACGAGGATCGGGCCGGGCGCCCACTGGTGCAGGGGCCAGGCGATCCACTCCCAGGCGACGTCATCCTGCGCGGCAACGCCGACTGGGTGGGGCCAGGCCACGTGGACGTGGCCACCGACGACGCCGAGCAGGACTGGATGCTCTACCACGCCGCGCCCCGCGGCAGCGCCGTGCTACCCAACGGCGTCCAGCGGCGCTACTTGATGCTCGACCGCCTGGATTGGGTGAACGATTGGCCGGTGGTCGGAGTCGCCGGGGCGCCGTCCACGACGCGGACCACGGACCCCGTCGTAGATCTGCAGGTCCGCCTCACTGCAATCGGGGACGCGAAGCTGCGGTCGGAGCGCGAGGGCGAGCTGCTCGACCTCTCCGTCCGGGTCGCTTCCACCGGCTCCGCATACTCCGGCCAACTGAGGGCCACCATCACCGGTCCCGACAAGCAGCGGCGTCAGCTGCCGATCATCACCGACTCCGGGGATCTCCAGGCCGTGCCGGTGGCGGTCTCCGCCGGAGCGTCGGTGGACCGCGCACTGACCCTGCGGCCGGCCGCGCCACTGGCCCCGGGCCGCTACGAACTCGTGGTGTCGATCGGTCCGGCCGACGGCGTCGCGCAGGAACTGGCAGTGTTCGGCCTCGAGGTGGCCACCGACGGCACGCTGTCGCTCGGATCGGGCGCACTCGGGTCGGCTTCGTTGGGTTCGCTCGGCGGGTAAACGGATGAGTCGGGCCGGGATCACTAATAGTCTGATCCCACAGCACCCCGTCGGGAGGCCTCGGGGTCGGTGATTTGCCGAGGAGATCGCTATGGGAACTGACGAGCCGGATCGCCCCGACGGTCGCAGGATGGTGATGGCCCCGCATCTGACGGGGTTGGACCCCGACCCCGACCGCGGGATGGAGGTCGACCAGAAGTCGCCGGGCGAACTCGACGAGGCGGTGCCCCGGGGCGAATTCCTCCGCAGTGTCATCGGCACCATCGCCGGCCTTGCGGTAGCCGCGATCGTGTACCTGGTCATGCCGGGCGAACTCGAGCACAACGCCCGCCTGACGGCGGCTGTGGCCGTACTGCTGGGCATCTGGTGGATGACCGAGTGCATCCCGATCCCGGCGACCGCCCTGGTCCCGCTCATCGTCTTCCCCGTACTCGGGCAGGACGTCTCGGTCAACGAGGTGGGCGCCGAGTACGGCAACAACATCATCTTCCTGTTCATGGGCGGGTTCCTCATCGCGATCGCCATGCAACGCTGGAACCTGCACCGGCGTATCGCGCTGCTCACCGTGCGCGCGATGGGCACCCGGTCGACGCGGGTGGTGGCCGGGTTCATGATCGCCACCGCCTTCCTGAGCATGTGGGTGTCCAATACGGCGACGGCGGTGATGATGCTGCCGATCGGTGTGTCGGTCCTGATGCTCGCTTCCGAGCTCGGTTCGGGAACAGGCGGCGGGCGCGGTGGCGCCGGTAAGGGTGGGAAGGGTGACGACGACGGGTCGGCGATGCCGGAGATCGACGCCTCGGCCGACCCCACCTCGGACTCGGTCAAGGAGGCGGTGATCCGGTCCAACTTCGGGACCGCGCTGATGCTGGGCATCGCGTACGCGGCATCGATCGGGTCGTTGGCCACGATCATCGGCACCCCGCCCAATACCCTGCTGGCCGGGTACCTGGAGCGCGAACACGACATCATGCTCGGCTTCGGACGGTGGATGCTCGTCGGACTGCCTCTGTCGGTGATCATGCTGGTAATCACCTGGTTCCTGCTGACCAAGGTCTTGTTCCGGCCCGAGATCGAGGAGATCCCCGGCGGACGCAAACTCTTCGACGACGAGCTGAACAAACTCGGCCGCACCTCGTCCGGCGAGCGCCGCGTGCTGATGGTATTCGTCGCGGCGGCGGTCGCGTGGGTGGGCGTCCCGTTGGTGTGGGAGGACGCGCCGATCTCGGATGCGGGCATCGCTTTGGTCGCCGGGCTGGTGCTGTTCCTGGCGCCAGCAGGAACCGCGCGTGGGGTACGGCTCCTCACCTGGGAGGCGGCGCTGAAGCTGCCCTGGGGAGTGCTCCTGCTGTTCGGTGGCGGCTTGGCGCTCTCGGCCCAGTTCTCCGAGTCAGGGCTCACCGACTGGATCGGTGAGCAGTCCGCCGCCCTGGGCGGCCTGCCAGTCATCCTGTTGATCGTCGTGGCAGCCGGCGGGGTCCTCCTGCTCACCGAGCTGACCAGTAACACCGCGACGGCGGCCACATTCCTGCCCGTGGCGGGTGGCGTCGCGCTGGGACTCGGCCTCAACCCGATGCTGCTCGCCGTCCCGGTGGCACTGGCCGCTACCTGCGCGTTCATGCTTCCGGTCGCGACCCCTCCCAACGCCATCGCCTACGGCTCCGGATACGTGACGATCGGCCAGATGATCCGCGGTGGGGTGTGGCTCAACCTCATCGGGCTGATCGCTATCACCGCGGTGACCATGACCCTGCTCGTGTGGGTTTTCGGTCTGACCCTCTGATGTGGGTGCCCGGCTCGGCCAGCCGCCTGACGTGGCCGCCTGGCCGGGCGCTAGCGTCGGATGAATGACCGTCGCACGCGAACCCTCCCTTCGGTCGGCCGTCGAGCCGTTCCACGTCATGAGTGTCCTGGCCGCGGCGGCCCGTCGGCAGGAGACGCACGGGGACGTGATCTCACTGTGCGCAGGGCAGCCGTCGACCCCGGCCCCCGGGCCCGTGCTCGCGGCCGCGCACCACGCCCTGGACACCGAGATCCTCGGCTACACGGAAGCACTCGGCATCCGGCCGCTGCGCGAGGCGATCGCGGGCTACCACCAGCGCCGGGACGGTGTGGACGTGACCGCCGACGACGTCGTCGTCACCACCGGGTCGTCCGGCGGCTTCACCGTGTTGTTCCTCGCCGCGTTCGATCCCGGCGACACCGTCGTCATGGCCCGCCCCGGGTACCCCGCCTACCGCAACACCCTCCAGGCACTGGGCTGCCGCGTCCACGAGATCGCCTGCGGGCCCGAAACCCGGTACCAACCCACCGTCGCGCAGCTTGAGGCGGTCGCGGCGGAGTTGGGCCACGCGCCCGCCGGACTCATCGTCGCCAGCCCCGCCAACCCCACCGGCACGATCATCGACGCGGCCGAGCTCGCCGCCCTCGCACGCTGGTGCGAGGCGAACGGCACGCTGCTGATCAGCGACGAGATCTACCACGGCGTCACCTACGGGCGCGAGTGCGCGAGCGCCTGGCAGACAAGCCGCGCGGCGGTGGTGATGGGCTCGGTGTCGAAGTACTTCTCCATGACCGGCTGGCGGATCGGGTGGATGCTGCTGCCGGAGTACCTGCGCGACCCGGTGGACCGGCTCGTCGGCAACCTCACCATCTGCCCGCCGGCCGACGCGCAGTATGCCGCTGTCGCCGCGTTCACCGACGAGTCCGCGGCCGAACTCGATGCCCACGTACAGCGGTACGCCCGCAACCGCGACCTCGTGCTGCGCAGGCTGGGGGAGCTGGGAGTGGGAGAGATCGCCCCGCCCGACGGCGCCTTCTACGCCTACTTCGACGTCTCCCGATGGACCGACGACTCGGTGGCGTGGTGCGCGCAGGTCCTCGAGCGCACCGGGGTCGCCTTGACGCCGGGGGTCGACTTCGACACCGTCGACGGAGCCCACACCGTCCGGTTGAGTTTCGCCGGGGGCACCTCCGAAATCGCCGAGGCCATGGATCGGTTGGAGGCCGTACTGCTGACGTAGGTACCGGACCCGCAGATAGTCGCGAGCGGCTACCGTCGGTGCATGGGTTCCGCCGAGATCATTACCGCCAGCGTCTACCTCACCCGGCCGTGGCTGCTGCTGCAGGCACCCCTCACGGTGGAGCAGGTCTACCTCAACGCCCGTGAGATTCTCGCCGGGTCCACCGGCGGCTCGATGATCTCCTGATCGGGCTGCGATACTGGGAGGCGTGACCGCCCAGAACAGTAAGCCCCGCATCTCCAACGTCCTCGCCTCGCGCTACGCGAGCGCCGACCTGGCCACCCTGTGGTCCGCCGAGCACAAGATCGTGCTCGAGCGGCAGTTGTGGATCGCGGTGCTGCGCGCGCAGCGCGATCTGGGCATCGACGTCCCCGACGGCGTCATCGAGGCCTACGAGGCAGTGATCGACCGCGTCGACCTCGGCTCGATCGCCGAGCGCGAGCGCGTCACCCGGCACGACGTCAAGGCCCGGATCGAGGAGTTCAACGACCTCGCCGGCCACGAACACATCCACAAGGGCATGACGAGCCGGGACCTCACCGAGAATGTCGAGCAGCTTCAGGTAGTGCGATCGCTGCAACTCGTCCGCGACCGGGGCGTAGCCGCAGCCCGGCGATTGGCCGAGCACGCCGTCGCCCACCGCGACACGGTGATGGCCGGGCGCAGCCACAACGTCGCCGCGCAGGCCACCACCCTGGGCAAGCGGTTCGCCTCCGCCGCCGACGAGCTGCTGGTCGCCCTCGAGCGGCTCGAGTCGCTGCTCGAGCGCTACCCGCTCCGCGGCATCAAAGGCCCCATGGGCACGGCGCAGGACATGCTCGACCTCCTCGGGGGCGACGCCGCCAAGATGGACCAGCTCGAGGGGCGGATCGCCGAGCATCTCGGCTTTTCCCGCACCTTCGACTCGGTCGGTCAGGTCTACCCGCGGTCCCTGGACCACGAGGTCGTCTCCGCGCTGGTGCAGCTCGGCGCCGGCCCGTCGTCGCTGGCGCAGACCATCCGGCTGATGGCCGGGCACGAGCTGGTCACCGAGGGCTTCCAGCCCGGCCAGGTCGGCTCCTCAGCGATGCCACACAAGATGAACACTCGTTCGTGCGAGCGTGTCAACGGACTCCAGGTGGTGCTGCGAGGCTACGGCTCGATGGCCGCCGAACTCGCGGGCGCCCAGTGGAACGAGGGCGACGTGTTCTGTTCCGTCGTGCGTCGCGTAGCGCTGCCGGATGCGTTCTTCGCACTGGACGGCATGTTCGAGACGTTCCTCACCGTGCTCGACGAGTTCGGCGCCTACCCCGCGGTCATCGAGAAGGAATTGCAGCGCTACCTGCCGTTCCTGGCCACCACCAAGGTCCTCATGGCCGCTGTCCGCGCGGGCGTCGGGCGCGAGGTTGCCCACGAGGCCATCAAGGAGAACGCCGTCGCCGTTGCTCTGGCCATGCGCGAGGAGGGCCGCGAACCCGACCTCCTCGACAGGCTCGCCGCCGACGACCGTCTGCCGCTCGACCGCGCGGCGCTCGAGGCGGCACTGGCCGATCGTGCCGCGTTCGTCGGCGCGGCCGGGGACCAGGTCGACGCCGTGGCCGCCCGCGTCGAGTCCCTCGTCGCGCGTCACCCCGAGGCCGCCAGCTACTCGCCCGGCGCGATCCTCTGACCGCGTTGGAACCCTCCTCGCGTTCGCATAGGTCGCCCGTAGAGCAGTGTGCAACGCTGGCCGCTAGGTCGCTCTAAACCCGATCTCAGCGAGCCAGGATCGTGCCCATCATGCCGAGATCCTCGTGGTCGAGGATGTGACAGTGATAGACGGTGCGGCCGACGATGTCCCCGAAGGCCACGCGGACGGTGACGCGGCCGAAAGCAGGAATGTTGACCACGTCCTGCCAAGTGGGGCTGCCGCCTTCGTCGCCGAGGACCTGCATCGGCCACACATGCAGGTGCATCGGATGGTCCATGGGGCTGGTGTTGATCAGGGTCCATTCCTCCACGGTTCCGGCGCGGACGGTGATGTCGGTTCGATCCGCGTCGAACGGCTGATCGTTGATGGTGAACGACATCATCGATCCGGGCCCACGCGTCCGGCCTCTCATCCCTCGAGCTCCTCCCATGCCCATGGCGAATTCCAGGGTCCGCCTGTCAGCAACGGGCTCGGTGCGCAGGTCTCGCAGAGCGGGACCCGCCGGGACAGGGTCGAGTTCTTCCGCCGGGGCCCCGGTGACCTCCAGGGTGAGGAGTTCAATCGGCTCGTCGCGCGCGGTGAGCGCGCCAGCCAAGGGGCCGGTCATCATGCCGGGCATGGTGCCGCGGTCGACCGGAGTGGCGAGCAGGGTGGAGGTGCCACGGCGGGCGCCCACGAGCAGTTCGACCCTGTTGCCGGGGGCCAGCGTCACCTCGGTGACGTCGACTGGTCGGGGCAGGCGGCCGGTATCACGACTCAACAGGCATAAGGTCTGGCCATCCAGGGTCAAGCGGAGGTAGCGGGAGGGACAGGCGTTGACGATCCGCCACTGCTCCCGCGCACCCGGTGCTGCGGTAGCACGGGGCCGGACCTGGCCGTTAACCATGACGGTCTGGCCCTCGCGGCCCAGCATCTGTTCGGGAGAGGACGCGGCAACCGGGTTGCCTGCGCTGTCGAGGGTGATGTCAGAGACGACCAGCGTGCGCTCACGGGACACCGGGACGGGGTCGGGACTCTCGATGATGAGCGCTCCGTAGAGGCCGGCGGCCAGTTGATTGGCGACGTGGCCGTGCCGATGCGGGTGATACCAGAATGTCCCGGGCGGGTGGTCGTCCGGCAGGGCGAACTCGTAGTCGAAAGACCCGCCGGGATCGATGCTCACAAACGGATTGTCGCCGTTGCCCTCGGGCGAGACGTGCAGCCCGTGCACGTGCAGGTTGGTCGGCGCGTCGAGGCCGTTGGTCATGGATACCCGGAGCGTGTCCCCACCCCGGAGACGCATGGTGGGGCCGGGCAGGGTGCCGTTGAACGCGTGGACGTTTGCCTCCTGCCCGCCGATCCGGATCCGTGCGGGGGCGGCGACCAGGGCCATCTCGAGCACTCCGTCACGACTGTTCAGAACCTCCGGCTCGAGGAGGTCGTTGCCGGCACCAGAGGGACCACCGGACGTGGTGTCGCCGCGACAGGCGGTCCACCACAGGCCAGTTCCACCCACGGCCGCTGTGCCGGCGCCGGCAAGACCAAGGGCGAGAAGTTGCCGACGCGTCAGGTGGCTCACCGCGGGCCTTCCTCCAAGTTCTGTAGCCGTTCCCGGTATTCATCAGTGGTCAGCTCTCCGCGTGCGTACCGCTCATCGAGGATGTCCCGCGGCCGCGGCCGGCGCTCCTCTGTCGCGTGATGTCCGCTCTGTCGTCGGCCATCGGTGAGCGCCTTCACCAGCACGACCGCGACCACCATGATGCCCAAGAGGAGCAGAATCCAGAACAGCCATGCCCAGCTCATTCCGGCACAGATCCCGTAATTTCCCATCATCATGATCCCCTTGGTCGAATGAAGCGTCAGGTCAATTTCAGTGTGGTGAGGCAGGTCAGGTCGTCGTCGCCGGTGGTGATGGGGGCGGTGGCGGTGGCGCCGTCGTGGTCGACGGTGATGGTCGCGGCGATGTCGCGCGGCAGCCACAGGCCGATGAAGCCGTTGTCGTAGCTCGTCCGGGGCTCGTCGACGATCGTCCGTCCGGTGGCGCTATCGGTCACCGTGACGTGCATGCGTTCGCTGGGTTGTTCTCCCAGGCACGTCGTCAAGCTGTGGAAGTAGCAGTCGTGGGTGCGCTGCTCGTACGGCGCCACTGCCAGGTAGAACTGATCGTCCGGTAGCGGCAGTGCGGTGCTCTGGCCGGACGAGGTGTCGGTGAGCACCACCTTGTCGGGGCGAACGGAGGCCAAGAGGGTCCCAGGGCGCTCATTAACTTTCGTGGCGTCGAGCCGGTCGATGACCTGGCGGGCGTCGAGCCCCGCCAGGTCGTGCCGGTCCGGCACTGATACCGGTGCGGTAGTCGGGGGCGCTTCCTGGCCGAGGTTCGGGGTCGAGCACCCGCCCAGAGCCAGGGCGCCAGCAGCGAAGGCGGTGACGATCACGCCGCGGCGAAACGAGGGTAAGCGCATCATGGGGCTCTCTGGAGTTCCTTGGGGGAGTCTGCGCGGGTCGACACCGCGGTGAGGGCGTCCGGGTGCAGGTCGAGACGACGGAGCAGTTGCGCGTTGAGTGCGACCACGACGGTGGACAGGGACATGAGGATCGCACCCACCGACATGGGCATGACCACGCCGACCGGGGCGAGGACCCCTGCGGCCAGGGGGACGGCGAGCAGGTTGTAGCCACCCGCCCACCACAGGTTCTGAACCATCTTCCGGTAGGTGGCCTTGGACAGTGCGATAACGGAGAGCACAGCGCGTGGGTCGTCAGACGCCAGGATCACCCCGGCCGAGGCGATCGCCACATCGGTTCCGGCGCCGATCGCGATCCCGACGTCGGCCTGGGCGAGCGCGGGCGCGTCGTTCACCCCGTCGCCGACCATGGCGACCGCACGTCCCTCGTCCTGGATGCTGCGGACCGTGGACGCCTTGTCCTCGGGTCGGACCCCGGAGAAGTATCGGTCGATTCCGAGTTCGTCAGAGACCGAGGCGGCCACCGCGTCGGCGTCACCCGTGATCATCACGACCTCGAGTCCGCGCTCGTGCAATGCCTCGACTGCGGCGCGGGATTCGGTACGGACCTCGTCCACCAGCCGCAGAGCCCCGGCGACTGTGCCGTCGACGAGCACGTGCAGGATGATCGCCCCGTCCTCGCGCCAGTCGTCAGCGACCGGAAGTTCTCGCGCGTCCTCCTGCTCGAGCAGATAGGGGCCTCCGACCTGGACCCGGCGCCCGTCGACGCGGGCGCTCACGCCCACTGCAGGGGAGGAGTCGAAATCGGTGGCAGCGGCGACGTCGAGTCCCCGCCCGTCGGCGGCGGTGAGGATGGCCTTGGCCAACGGGTGCTCCGAATCGGTCTCGGCAGCGGCGGCGAGCGCGAGCACCTCGTCCCGGCCCAGGTCGCCCGAGGATTCGACCGCGGTGACCGCCGGGGTCCCCTTGGTGAGCGTGCCGGTCTTGTCGAAGAGGACGACCTCGACGGTGCGCATGCTCTCTAGCGCCAACCGGTCCTTGATGAGGACCCCGCTGCGGGCGGCCTGGGCGGTGGCCAGAGAGACCACCAGCGGGATGGCGAGCCCCAGCGCGTGCGGGCAGGCGATGACCAGCACGGTGATGACCCGGACGACTGCTTGCTCAGGGTGGGCGACCGTGAGCCACACGATGGCGGTGAGGATCGCGGCGCCGAGAGCGAACCAGAACAGCAGGGCAGCAGCCCTGTCGGCGATGCGCTGGGCGCGGGACGAGGAGTTCTGGGCGTCGTCGACGAGTTTCTGGATCCCCGCCAGAGCCGTGTCGTCGCCGATGGCGCTGATCCGGACGCGCATCCCGGAGTCGGTGGCGACGGTTCCCGCCACCACGGTGTCCCCCTCACCTCGTCGGACGGTCCGCGATTCTCCAGTGATCATCGACTCGTCCATGCTGGCGGCGCCCTGGATGACAACACCGTCGGCGGGGACGTTGCCGCCGGGACGGATGATCACCACGTCGTCCACCCGGAGCTCGTCCGGGGAGACGGTCTCGACATCGTCCCCGACGACGCGTTCGGCCTCGTCGGGCAGTAGTGCCGCCAGGGAATCCAATGCCGAGCTGGTTTGGGCGAGCGAGCGCATCTCGATCCAGTGGCCGAGAAGCATGATCACGATCAGCAGCGCGAGTTCCCACCAGAATTCGAGCTGGCTCTCCAACAGTCCGAGGGTGGCACCCCAGGACGCCAGGAAGGCGACGGTGATACCGAGGCTGATCAGCAGCATCATCCCCGGCTGACGAGCCCGGATCTCGTCGGCCCCGCCGGTGAGGAAGGGCCAACCTCCCCAGAGATACATGACGGTGCCCAGCACCGGTGACACCCACAGGGCCCACCCTGTGACGCCGTATCCGAGCAGGTCGCCAGCCATCGGCGAGAAGGCGACGGTCGGGATACCAATAACGAGCATCACCCAGAACAGTCGCCGGAACACCTGCTCGTGGCCTTCATGCCCGTCATGACCACCGTGGCCTGCATGTCCACCGTGGCCCCCGTGGCCGGCCGGGGAGTCGCCGGGGGAGGTATCGGGCTGAGTCATCTGTTCACACCCTCGTGTCGGTCGGGAGCGCGGACGGGGCCGCGTGCGACTTCCGCCGCGCCAGCTGTGCCCGAGGCTATCGTCGTCGGGCGTTCTCCGCCTTCAGCGACGACCGGTAGGGGCGACCGGGCGGAACATCGCGGGGCACCTGCGGTTTACAGAGAGTCAAGGAGACCGCGCATTGTGTCGATCTCCTCCTGCTGGGTGGTGATGATGGTCCGGGCTAGGTCGACGGCGGGCTGGTAGCTTCCGTCCGCGATCTCGTCTTCCGCCATGGTCACCGCGCCCTCGTGGTGGCCGATCATCTGTTCCAGGAACAGCCGGGCGGCGCCAGCACCCTCGGCCTCGGAGAGTTGCGCCAGCTCATCGTCGGAGAGCATGCCGTCCATTTGGGCCATCTCGTGGCCGCCATCCGGGGCGATGGGCTCCCCCCACTGGCCGAGCCACTCCGTCAACTGGTCGATCTCGGGTCCCTGGGCGGCCTTGATCTCTCCGGCCAGTCGAATCACCTCTGTGGGGATGGCGTCCTTCGCGAGAATGATGTCGCTCATCTCGATCGCCTGCTGATGGTGCGGCGTCATCATCTGGGCGAACATCACATCTGCCTCGTTGTGCCGGGTGGCCTCGCTGGCAACCTCGGTGGTGCTCTCCCCGACGCTCGAGGCGCTTGCGGAGCTGGTGGTCACGGCGCCGGTGTCGTCGCTGTCGCTCGCACACCCGGAGAGGGCGAGAATGGCGGCGATGGCGGCGCTGAGCAGAAGCGGCGTGCGGTTCACGGTGGGAAGTCCTTGTCGTGGGGCGACGGAAAAGAATCCGACGACGGCGTTCAACAGTTCGCCTCCCAAGCTGTCTGATGGACACTTTCGTTCGTGTGGAGATCATGTGAAGGTCTGATCAAGGTTCCGCACCACGGCAGCGAACCGCTCGTCCGGGGATGATGTTGGCCATGGTGGTGACTCCGGGGGCACTGGGAACTGTTGGTGGACACGCGATCGCGGTGCGCCCGCCCACGGGCCTGCGGGCCATGGTGGTCGAGGACGAGCGGGCCCTAGCCGAGCTGGTGGGTACCTATCTCGAGCGCGAGGGTTTCGAGGTGATGATCACCAGCGACGGGGTGGACGCCGTTCGGCTGGCCCGGCAGGCGGATCCGGACGTCATCGTCCTCGACGTAGGGTTGCCCAGCCTGGACGGGATGGAGGTCTGCCGTCAGGTACGGACCCATTCCGATGCGTATGTAATCATGCTCACCGCGCGAACAGAGGAGGTTGACACCCTCATCGGACTGTCCGTCGGTGCCGACGACTACATGACCAAGCCTTTCAGCCCCCGTGAGCTGATGGCCCGGGTCCAGGCGATGATGCGTCGCCCCCGTACCGGAGTCGCATCCGGACAAACCGCGGGATCGGTGCCCCGCGAACCGGTCCGCACGTTCGGGGACCTGGACATCGACGGCGACGGCCGGGACGTCTCGGTAGCGGGTGTTCCAGTCTCGCTGACCCGCACGGAATTCGACATTCTGCTGGCCCTGGCGCGGGAACCGGGCGTCGTATTCACCAGGCCGCAGCTCATCGCCTCGGTTTGGGGGCCGAATTGGGTGGGCGACGCTCATCTGGTTGACGTGCATATCGGGCATCTACGCCGGAAACTCGGTGACGAGGCGAGCCGGGGCAGATATGTGCGCACCGTCCGGGGTGTCGGCTACCGGATGGGCACCGGACGATGAGTGGCGGTCCGACGCCCCCGGTCGCGGGCCTCGCGGTCGTCCCTTCCCCTCCACGTCGTCCGGTCCTCGCCTTGTCGAGCTTCGGCACCCGGTTGTTCGCCGCACTGACCGTAGTAGTGGTGGGCTGTGCGGTCAGCGCATGGCTGGTTGCCTCTGCGCTGGCCCCCGGGATCTTCCACGACCACCTGGGGCAGGCAGGTATCGACCAGGACTCAAACGAGGCCGCTCACGTCGAGACAGCGTTCACCGTGGCAATCGTTTCCGCCTGGGGCCTCGCAGTGGCCATAGCGGTACTCCTGGCGCTGGTGGTGAGCTGGTATCTGACCCGGCGGGTCCAGCGGTCCGTCACCGCGATGACCTCGACTACCGCCGACATCGCCGGCGGCCGCTACGACAGCCGGATCCACAGCCCCGGGTTGGGCCGCGAGTTCGATGAGCTCGCCGACAGTGTCAATGAACTCGCTCGACGTCTCGACGCCACCGAGAACACCCGGCGGCGGATGTTGGCTGATCTCGGGCACGAGATGCGGACGCCGATCGCCACACTCGACTCGTACCTCGAGGCAGTCGACGACGGCGTCCGCGACTTCGACGACGACACCCGGCATGTGCTCCGGTCGGCTACCAAGCGACTTGAACGCCTCGCAGCCGACATCGTCGACGTCTCGAACGCCGACGAACATCACACCCGTCTTCAACCGGTGTCGACCACAACAGGGGACCTCGTCTCTACGGCCGTCTCGGCAGCCCGGGAGCACTACGAGAAAAAGAACGTCGAACTCCGAGCCCGAATCACTAATTCGGTCGCTGTCACGGTCGATGCCGACCGCCTCGGCCAAGTATTGGGAAATCTGCTTAGCAACGCGCTACGGCACAGTTCCGCAGGCGGCGTCGTCACCATCACCAGCACCCGGGTGCGACCGCATGTGGTCAGCATCATCGTCTCCGATTCGGGTGACGGTATCGCTCACGAACACCTGGGCCATCTCTTCGACCGCTTCTATCGTGTGGACGCCGCCCGCGATAGGGCCGCCGGTGGCAGCGGCATCGGGCTGACAATCAGTCGTGCGCTCGTCGAAGCACACGGCGGACGCATCCGCGCGCACAGCGGCGGAGTGGGAGAGGGCGCCCAGTTCACCGTCGACCTCCCGATACGGAAATAGCGCACCAACGGAGACATTGCGAAGAGGGGTCCGCCAGAAGTGCGGTGTGAATAAGCTGCAGGCCGCTAGTGTGACGGCCATGCGCGAGACCGTAATCCCCGTCCCCGGCACCTCCGGCCTGCAGGCGACCCTGCACCATGCAGACCAGCCCCGGGCGTTGCTGCTATTGGTGCACGGTTTCGCGGAACACTCCGGCCGGTACGGGCGGACCATCCGGTTCCTCACGGACCGAGGGATCAGCGTGGCCACCTACGATTTGCGTGGCCATGGCACGGCTCCCGGACCGCGCGCCAGGGTGTCGATGGAGACTCACATCGGCGATAATCTCGCGGTTCGCGACGCGGTGGCGGAATGGTGCCGCTCGGACGAGGGCGGCGGGGCCGAGTCCCTTCCCCGTCTGCTGATGGGGCATTCGATGGGCGGACTCATCGCCGGCGAATCGGCACTCCGGCGACCGTGGGATCTCAAGGGCCTCATCCTCTCCTCACCCGGGCTCGTTGTGGGCGAGCAGACCCCGGCACCACTGCGCGCGGCGGCGCCCGTGATCGCCCGCCTCCTTCCGTTCCTACCGGTGGAGAAACTCGATCCGCGCGAGATCTCCCGGGTGCCCGAGTACGTGGAGAACTACACCTCCGACCCGCTGGTCCACCACAAGGGCGTGCCAGCGCTGTCCGCAGGGACAATGCTCGCGGGTGGGCTCCGGCTCATCGAGCGCTCTCGCGGGCTGCGGCTGCCGACACTGGTCCTCAATGGTTCCGCCGACACCATCACCTCACCAAAGGGGGCGCGACGCTTCGCGCAAATCGCCGGCTCGGACCATGATCCGCGTCCGGAGATCACCTACCGGGAGTTCGAGGGTGGCCGCCACGAACTGTTCAATGACCTGTGCGCCGATGACGCGTACGCGGCGTTGGGGGAGTGGCTCGACGCCCGACTGGGCTGAGCGGCGGCGGGGGGCGGGCGAACGGTGACGGCATCCGTTCTGGATTCGGGCTCCGGCTACGCTGGCCGTCATGCGACCCGACCTCTCCTCCTACCACCACCTCGCTGCCGGAAAGGTCCGCGAGCTGTACGAGATCGACAGCGAAACGTTGCTCCTCGTGGCCACCGACCGTATCTCCGCGTACGACCACGTACTCGACACTCCCATTCCGGACAAGGGTCGCGTGCTCACCGCGATGAGCGCGTACTTCTTTGACGCCCTGGACATGCCCAACCACCTCGCCGGCCCGCTTGACGACGAGCGCATTCCCGCCGAGGTGCTGGGGCGAGCGATGGTGGTGCGCCGCCTCGACATGGTGCAGGCCGAGTGTGTGGCCCGTGGGTACCTGACCGGGTCCGGAATCGTGGAGTACCGGCAGTCGGGCACGGTGTGCGGTATCGAGCTGCCCGAGGGGCTGGTCGAGGCCAGTCGCCTTCCCGATCCGATCTTCACCCCAGCCACCAAGGCGGCGGTGGGGGACCACGACGAGAACATCTCGTTCGAGCAGCTGAGCGCGATCGTGGGGGCCGAGCTCGCTGAGCGGCTGCGCACGGCGACCCTGGACATCTACTCGAGGGCCGCCGAGATGGCCGCGGACCGCGGCGTACTCCTGGCGGACACCAAGTTCGAGTTCGGTCTGGCTGACGGGGAGTTGATCCTGGCCGATGAGGTGCTCACCCCGGATTCGTCCCGGTACTGGCCGGCGGACGGGTATTCGCCGGGCCGAGTGCAGCCGAGTTTCGACAAGCAGTTCGTGCGGGACTGGCTCACCGGTCCCGAGTCGGGGTGGAACAAGGACTCTGACGCCCCGCCGCCCGCGCTTCCGCAGCAGGTCGTGGACGCGACCAGGGCGCGGTACGTCGAGGCGTACGAACGCATCTCGGGCCTGTCGTTCTCCGACTGGATCGGGGAGGACGTCGCGTGAGCACCGCCGATACGACTGACGCCATCGCCACGGGTCAGACGCCCGCCCCGCCGCAGGCCGAGCGCCGCCCGCACCGCCGCGAGCACCACGGGCGAGTGTTCATTGATGACTACGAGTGGCTGCGTGACAAAGACGCCCCGGCGACCCGCGAATACCTCGAGGCAGAGAACGCCTACACGGACGCGATGACCGCCGACCTCAAGCCGTTGGAGGACGAGGTCTACGAGGAGATTCGCTCCCGCGTCAAGGAGACCGACATGTCGGTGCCCGTGCGTTCCGGCGGGTGGTGGTACTTCTCGCGCACTGAAGAGGGCCGCTCGTACGCCCGCCACTGCCGGGTCCCGGTACCGCAACAGTTCGTCGACGACCCGTCGGACCCGGCGGGCTGGGCCCCGCCGGAGGTCTCGCCGGGCGTGGAGTTGCCGGGCGAGCAGCTTCTTTTGGACGGCAACGCCGAGGCGGAGGGGTACGAGTACTTCGCCCTCGGCGCGTTCTCGGTCAGCCATGATGGGAGGGTCCTGGCCTGGGCCACCGATACCGAGGGCGACGAGCGTTACACGCTGCGTTTCCGTTCACTCGACCCGGACTATGTCGCCCCGGACGAGGAGATCTCCGGCATCGCCGCCGGGGTCACGTGGTCCCGAGACGGCCGGTACGTGTTCTACGTGACGGTCGACGAGGCGTGGCGTCCGGACACTGTGTGGCGCCATCGCCTGGGCACGTCGAGCGACGACGACGACAAGGTGTTCCACGAGCCCGACGAGTCCTATTGGATCGGGGTGGGCGAGACACGCAGTGAGAAGTTTCTGCAGATCGCGGCGGGGTCCAAGATCACCACGGAGGTGTGGTGCCTGGATTCGAACGATCCTGCGGGCGAGTTCTGGTGTGTGCGGCCCCGGCAGGAGGGCGTTGAGTACGACGTCGAACACGCGGTGGTCGGCGGCGAGGACCGGTTCATCGTCACCCACAACGACGGGGCCCCGAACTACGAGGTGGTCGAGGCGCCGGTGGGCCCGATCGAGGGCGAGCTGCGGGATCTGCGCACGCTGGTGGCCCACCGCGACGACGTCCGGGTGGAGGGCGTGGACGCCTTCGCGCGTGTGCTGGTGCTGGGATACCGCGAGGGGGCGCTGCCGCGCTTCGCGTTGATGCCGCTCGATCAGGGATCTGCGGCCGGGTCGGCGGCGTATTCGCGTTTCGAGCCCGTCGAGTTCGACGAGGAGCTGTTCACCTCGGGTCCGGGATCCAACCCGGAGTGGGACGCGCCTGTCCTGCGGTTCGGCTTCGGCTCGTTCGTCACGCCGGGCCGTGTCTACTCGCTCGATCTGGCCAGCGGCGAGCGGACACTGCTGCGTGAGCAGGAGGTGCTCGGTGGTTACGACCCGAGCGGGTACGTGCAACGCCGGGACTGGGCGACCGCCGGGGACGGCACCCGGGTGCCGATCTCGCTGGTCATGTCCTCCGACACCGCGGCCCGCGTCGACGCCGGTGAGCGGGTGCCGGCCTTGCTGTACGGCTACGGCTCGTACGAGACCAGCATCGATCCGGCATTCTCGGTGGCCAGACTCTCGCTGCTCGACAGGGGGATGGTCTACGCTGTGGCGCATGTGCGCGGCGGCGGTGAGATGGGTCGGCTCTGGTACGAGAACGGCAAGACGCTGACCAAGCGCAACACGTTCACTGACTTCGTCGACTGCGCCCGGCATCTGGTCGACTCCGGACTCACCTCGCCCGACCGGCTGGTGGCGGAGGGCGGCAGTGCCGGTGGGTTGCTCATGGGGGCGGTCGCCAATATGGCCCCTGAACTGTTCGCGGGCATCCAGGCCGTGGTGCCGTTCGTCGATCCGCTCACCTCGATCCTCATGCCGGAACTCCCACTCACGGTCATCGAGTGGGACGAGTGGGGCGATCCGCTGCACTCGGAGGAGGTCTACGACTACGTGGCCTCCTATGCCCCGTACGAGAACATCGAGGCCAAGGACTACCCGGCGATCCTCGCGGTGACCTCGCTCAACGACACCCGGGTGCTGTATGTGGAGCCCGCCAAGTGGGTGGCCAAGCTGCGTGCGGTGTCCCCGTCGGCCAACTCGGTTGACCGGCCGGTGCTCCTGCGATGCGAGATGAGCGCGGGTCACGGGGGCGTGTCGGGGCGGTACGAGAGGTGGCGTCAGATGGCGTTCGAGTACGCGTGGACGGTTCGCACGGTCGGCGCCGGTTAGACCCGTCCGGCCCGCCCGCCGGCCCGCCCGCTCAACGCAGCCGCGCGCAAGAACTGCAGCCGCACTCGAAATGTCGTGTGCGACTGCAGTTCTTGCGCGCGGCTGTGCCTGGGCATGGCGGGGGGACACGAAGTCGTCAGCGGCCGTCAGCGGCTGTCAGCGGCCGTCGGCGGCAGCGGGGGGTGCGAAGTTGTCCGCGCTCTCGGGGGCCATGGTGTGGGTCATCGCCGCTGCGGGAATGACCGCCCCGGCCATGAACGTGAGGATGCCGAGGCCTCCCATCACGTAGGCGAGCCGGTGTCCGTCGCCGATCTCGAAGCTCGAGCCGAAGATCAGCACCATCGAGATCACGAACAGTCCGCCGGTAACCAGCGAGAGTGCCCGCGAGCGCGCCTGCAGGAGCGTCACAAGTTCGAACTCGTCCAGGTATCGGGCTGGGGCGGTGTCCTTGGAGTCGATGGTGATGCGCAGCATCGTCCAGACCACGCAGATCACCACGGTCATAGGGAGCCAGGCCAGGATGATCGGGAACCAGAAGTAGCCCGCCACCGCGATCGCGGTCATGATCGCCAGGCTCGCCCAGTTGAGGCCGACGAGCAGTCGGCGTCGTGCAGGGGTTCGCCACGACGGGAACATGCCCTCCGTCCGGGTCTGCAACTTCTCGAAGCGCTGCTCGGATCGGGTGAGGGTGTCGACGCGGTAGGCGGTCATGATCGGTCCTCTCGGGTGGGGCGGTAGATCTCGGCGGACATCGGTTGAAACTCCTCGCGGGAGAACACGGCCTCGACCGGCAGGTCGAAGATCGCGCAGATCCGGAAGGCCAGATCCAGGCTCGGGTAGTGGTCGCCTCTCTCGAGCGCCCCTATGGTCTGGGGGTTGACCTCGATCTGCTCGGCGAGCGCCGCACGGCTCAGGCGGCGCTCGGCCCGCAGGACGGCGATCCGGTTGTGGATGGGGAGCTTTTCTCCCCGTCGGACTGGGCTCATGCACTTAACTGTTGTGAAAACCCAACAATTTGTCAACGACTTGTTGCGGGTAGGCTGGATCACATGAGCTCCGGAAGCATCCACGACATCTCGTTCACAACCATCGACGGCGAGCAGGTCAGCCTCGGCGATTACGCAGGCCACGCGGTCCTGGTGGTCAACGTCGCCAGTGAATGCGGATTGACCCCGCAGTACGAGGGACTGCAGGAACTGGCCGACGACTACCGGGACCGCGGTCTCTTCGTCATCGGGTTCCCGTGTAATCAGTTCATGGGCCAGGAGCCGGGCGACGAGGACGCCATCAAGGAGTTCACGTCGGGCAAGTACGGGATCACCTTCCCGCTTGCGGCCAAGGTCGACGTCAACGGTCCGGATCGCCATCCGCTCTACGCCGAGCTCACCAAGGTCGCCGACGCCGGTGGTGAGGCGGGCGACGTCCAGTGGAACTTCGAGAAGTTCCTGCTCTCCCCTTCGGGGGAGGTCGTCGGCCGCTTCCGCCCGAAGGTCGAGCCCGGAGCCCCCGAACTGGTGGAGGCCATCGAGGAGACTCTTCCGGTCTGACGGCATGGGCGGGACCGCCGGGCTCGCCAATCCGGTGTGCACCTCGTCGTCGTGGAGTCACGTGAGCTTTCGGTCGTGCAACCAGTGGCAGGTAGGATCGTGGTGCGAGTCCCGGCCGGTCCGGGGCCGTTCCGCGTAGCCGCCCGATCGAGGAGTTCCCACCGTGGCCCGAGTCGTCGTCGAAGTCATGCCCAAGGCCGAGATCCTCGATCCGCAGGGTCAGGCCATACATAGAGCCCTGGGCCGCCTGGGTCACGGCGGAGTCACCGATGTCCGGCAGGGCAAGCGGTTCGAGCTCGAGGTCGCCGACGACGTGTCGGATGCCGAACTCGAGGAGATCGCCTCGTCACTCCTGGCCAACACGGTGATCGAGGACTGGAAGGTCGTCCGCGTGGACACCGCGGAGGTCGCTTCGTGACCGCACGGATCGGCGTCATCACCTTCCCCGGCACACTCGACGACATCGACGCCGCACGTGCCGTCACTCGTGCCGGCGGCGAGGCCGTCTCGCTCTGGCACGACGACGCCGACCTCAAGGGCGTCGACGCGGTGGTAGTTCCCGGCGGCTTTTCCTACGGCGATTACTTGCGCTGCGGCGCGATCGCCTCGATGGCCCCCGTCATGGGCGAGGTCATCTCGGCCGCGAAGGGCGGAATGCCCGTGCTGGGTATCTGCAACGGCTTCCAGATCCTGTGCGAAGCCGGACTGCTGCCCGGCGCCATGGGTCGCAACCGCGATATGCACTTCATCTGCCGCGACGAGTGGCTGCGTGTGGAGAACAACGACACCGCCTGGACCTCGCGCTACGAGCAGGGCGCCGAAATCCTTATCCCGCTCAAATCCGGTGAGGGCCGCTACATGGCCGCGCCGGAGACGATCGAGCAGCTCGAGGGTGAGGGCCGCGTGGTGTTCCGTTACGCGGGTGGCGCCCCCAACGGCTCCACCAACGACATCGCTGGAATCGCGTCCGAGAACGGGCGGGTGGTGGGCCTCATGCCGCACCCGGAGCACGCGATCGACCCGCTGACCGGGCCCTCCGACGACGGGCTGGGGCTGTTCCTGTCGGCGCTCGACGCGGTGGTCACCGTCTGAGCGTCGTGCTCGCGACAGGTATGTGGGCCGCTGCGAGGAATCGTCAGCGGCCCACGTGCACTGCTTGGTTGCCGATCACGCGCCGAGCGTGCTGCCCACATCCGCGCCCGCACCCGCCATCAGCTGGAGCAGGGCCCCCGTCAGTACCACCGGACTTCGGAGCACGGTGTCGATGAGGGACGAGCCTGTGCCTGCGCCGAGACTGCCGTACATAGTCTCGACTATCGGCCAGGTGGCGGTGGCCAGGGAGCCGCTGAGGTCCATGGGGATATCCTTCTGTCAGTGTGTGACCGGGGCGGTCGCACGCGCTCATCATGCCCAGGTCGCCACGAAAATACTGTGTGTTTCGACATAGTGCGGTAAGCGTCGCCACCCGGCGAACAGCACGGGCGCCCGACTTTTATCAGCACTGCCGAGAACGCGGGCGCGCGCCACGAAGTGTACGGGGTTGACACTAGCCGCATTGCTCGTCGGATGCTGTAGAACCGTGGGATGAGCGAATCAATCAACCAGCCCGCCGCTGCGCCGGACAAGTCCGATCGTCCGTTCGACATCGTTCTCTACGGTGCGACCGGATTTACCGGTGGGCTCGTAGCCGAGTACCTCATGCGGAACATGCCGGTGGGCGGATCGTGGGCGGTGGCCGGTCGATCCCGCACCAAGCTGGACGCACTCGTCGCACGCCTGGCCACCGACTTCCCTGACGTCCCAGCCCCGGGGGTCGTGATGGCAGACACCTCGGACCCGACCTCGTTGACGGAGATGGTGCGCGTCGCCCGCGTCGTCATCACCACCGTCGGTCCCTACCTCGAGTACGGCGAGCCCCTCGTCGCCGCCTGCGCTGCCGAGGGCACCGACTACGTCGACCTGGCAGGCGAGCCGGAGTTCGTCGACAGGATGTACCTGGAGCACCACGACGCCGCCGTGGCCTCCGGGGCCCGCATCGTGCACGCGTGCGGCTTCGACTCGATCCCGCACGACCTGGGCGTCTACTACACGATGAAGCAGGTACCCGAGGGAGTGCCGGTGACCGTCTACGGCGCCGTTCACGCCGACGCGCAATTCTCCGGCGGCACCTTCCACTCGGCCATCGGGCAATTCACCCGACTGCGCGAGGCCGGTCGCGCGGCCAAAAAGCGGCGCGACAAGCAGGGCAAGGCGGAGGGCCGGCGGATCAGGTCCGTGGCGGGCAAACCCCACCACGACTCCACGCTCGACCGCTGGCTGGTCCCGTTGCCGACCATCGACCCACAGGTGGTGCTCCGCTCGGCCGCCGCGCTCGACTCGTACGGTCCCGACTTCTCCTACGCCCACTACGCGTCCTTGAAGTCCCCGCTCACGGCCGTGGCGGGGATGGCCGGCGTCGGTGCGATCGCGGCGGGCGTTCAGATCGGGCCGATCCGGTCACAGATCCTAAAACGCATCAATCGTGGCAGCGGGCCGAGCGAGGAGCGTCGCGCGCGGTCGTCGTTCGACGTCACCTTTGTGGCGCTGGCGGGCGGCCGTCGTGTGGTTACCCGGGTGTCGGGCGGCGACCCCGGTTACACCGAGACGTCGATGATGATCTCCGAGTCAGCGCTGTGCCTGGCGTTCGACGACCTGCCGGCCCGTTCGGGGCAGCTCACCACCGCCGAGGCGATGGGGGACGCGCTGCTCGACCGGCTCGAGCGCGGCGGACTCACTTTTGAGGTCCTCTCGAGCTGACCGGCGGCCCCGCCGGGCGACGGATTCGCCCGGCGGCGTGGGACGACTAGACTCTCCAACCGTGACCTCTCCTGTCGATTCCACCGCGAACGCCGCCGCCACCCCCGACCTGGAGCAGCCCTGGGCCGAGCTCGGTCTCAAGGAGGACGAATACGCCAGGATCCGCGAGATTCTCGGCCGTCGGCCCACGGAGGCCGAGCTGGCCGTCTACTCCGTCATGTGGTCGGAACACTGCTCCTACAAGTCGTCCAAGGTGCACCTGCGCTACTTCGGCGAAACCACCACGGACGAGATGCGGTCCTCGATGCTTGCCGGCATCGGAGAGAACGCCGGAGTGGTGGACATCGGTGACGGCTGGGCCGTGACCTTCAAGGTGGAATCGCACAACAGTCCGTCGTACATCGAGCCCTACCAGGGTGCCGCGACCGGCGTCGGCGGGATCGTCCGCGACATCATGGCGATGGGTGCACGCCCGGTGGCCGTGATGGACCAACTTCGCTTCGGCCCGGCCGACGCTGACGACACGCATCGGGTGCTCCCCGGCGTGGTCGCAGGCATCGGCGGCTACGGAAACTGCCTGGGCCTGCCCAATATCGGCGGCGAGACGGTCTTTGACGAGTCGTATGCAGGCAACCCACTGGTGAACGCGCTGTGCGCGGGCGTGATGCGGGTGGAGGACCTGCACCTGGCGTTTGCCTCAGGCACCGGCAACCGCATCATCCTGTTCGGCGCCCGCACCGGGTTGGACGGCATCGGCGGCGTGTCGGTACTGGCCTCGGAGAGCTTCGAGGTCGACTCTGACGGCGCCCCCGTCAAGCCCCGCAAGCTGCCCAGCGTGCAGGTCGGCGACCCGTTCGCGGAGAAGGTGCTCATCGAGTGCTGCCTCGAGCTGTACAAGCAGGAGCTCGTGGTGGGCATCCAGGACCTCGGCGGCGCCGGCCTGGCATGCGCCACTTCCGAGCTCGCCGCGGCCGGCGACGGCGGCATGCACATCGTGCTGGACAACGTCCCGCTGCGCGCCGAGGGGATGACCGCGGCAGAAATCCTGTCGAGCGAGTCGCAGGAGCGCATGTGCGCGGTCGTGGCACCGGAGAACGTCGAGGCGTTCATGGAGGTGTGCCGCCGCTGGGACGTGCTGGCCACCGACATCGGCGAGGTCACCGACGGCGACCACCTCACCATCGAGTTCAAGGGCGAGATCGTCCTGGACGCCCCGCCGAGCACGATCGCCGACGAGGGGCCCGTCTACCACCGCCCCATCGAGCGTCCGGCCGATCAGGATGCACTGCAGGCCGACACCTCCGCGAGCCTGGCCCGCCCGGCCAGCGGTGACGAGCTGCGTCAGACCCTGCTGGACATGGTCTCCAGCCCCGCCCTGTGCTCGCGCCGATTCATCACCGAGCAGTACGACCGGTACGTGCGCGGCAACACGATCCTGGCCGAGGGCGCCGATGGCGGCGTCCTGCGGATCGACGAGGAGTCCGGACGGGGAATCGCGCTATCCACCGACGCCTCGGGTCGCTACACCAAGCTCGACCCGTACACCGGCGCCCGGCTGGCCCTGGCGGAGGCGTACCGCAACGTCGCTGTCACCGGTGCCACTCCGGTCGCGGTGACCAACTGCCTCAACTTCGGCTCCCCCGAGGACCCGGGCGTGATGTGGCAGTTCCGCGAGGCCGTTCACGGACTCGCGGACGGCTGCGCCGAGCTCGGCATCCCCGTCACCGGCGGCAACGTGAGCTTCTACAACCAGACCGGCACCACGCCGATCCTGCCGACGCCCGTCGTGGGCGTCCTCGGCGTGATCGACGACGTCGCCCGCCGCACGCCCACCGCGTTCGGCGACACCCCCGGCGAGAGCATCTACCTGCTCGGCGAGACCCGCGACGAGTTTGACGGCTCCATCTGGGCGCAGGTCGCCCACGACCATCTCGGCGGCCTGCCCCCGGCGGTGGACCTGCAGTGGGAGGCCACCCTGGCCCGCATCATGGCGACCAGCTCCAAGGACGGCCTCATCACCGGGGCTCACGACCTGTCCGAGGGCGGCCTGGCGCAGGCGCTCGTGGAGTCGGCGCTGGCGGGGGAGTGCGGCCTGCGCGTCGTCCTGCCGGAGGACGCCGACCCGTTCGTGTGGCTGTTCTCCGAGTCCGCCGGTCGCGTGATCGTCTCCGTGCCGCGCGGCGAGGAGATCCGGTTCCAGCAGATGCTCACCGCGCAGAGCATCCCTCACACCCGCATCGGCGTCACCGACCCGGAGTCGGGCACCTTCGAGGTGCAGGGCCAGTTCACCATCACCACTGCCGAGCTGCGGGACGCCCACGAGGGGACGCTGCCGGCGCTGTTCGGTGTCGACCCCGTCTGAGCCGACGCCGTAGACGACCGGACCGGGGGTAGGCGGGCGGATGCGTGACCTGGGCAAGCGTGAACGAGTCCTCGCGGTGGTGCTCGCCGCCACCGCCGGGTTCGTCGACGCCGTGGGCTTCCTCGTCGTCGGCGGCTACTTCGTGTCCTTCATGAGCGGAAACTCCACCCGCATGGTCGTCGAGGTGGCCGCGGGGAACCTCGCCGGCGCCGGCATCGCCGCCGTCGTCCTCGTATCGTTTTTCCTCGGCGCGGTCGCCGGAGCCGTCGTCACCCGTCGCCGCAACCTCGACGACCGTCCCGCAGTCCTGTCCCTGGTCGCGTTCCTCCTACTCCTGTCGCTGGGCTTGCACTGGGTCACCTCCGTGACGGTCCTGGGGGTGCCGGTGTCCATCGCGGCCGCCGCCGCGTCGATGGGCGCCATGAACTCCGTATTCCATTCCGGTGGAGAGGTCTCGCTCGGCGTGACTTATATGACGGGCGCCGTCGTGAAGTCGGCACACAGGCTGGTCGACGCACTGACCGGGGGATCGTGGGCGCCATACCGCCAGCAGGTGGCGCTGTGGTCCGCACTCGTCCTGGGCGGTGTCGCCGGCGCGCTGCTGCACGTGGTCATGGGGATCAACGCACTGGCGCTGGCTGCGGCGGTCGTGATTGGCTCACTGCTCGTGACCATCAGGCTGCGCGTCCGGGCACTCCGCTCCCCCTGACGACCCTTCAGGGCCGCGGACGCAGAGGACGGTCTCGTCGTCGCCGGCCCCCGAACAGAAGTGCGCACGTGGTACTCGTGGTCCGTCCGGCGACTATCGTCGAGCCATGTCCACGAGCGAGCGCACTGGTACCGCAGCCTGCGGGGGTACCGACCCCGTGGCACCGGCCGTGCCGGACGCGATGGACCGCCCGGTCGGTCCGCCCGTGTACGTCAGTCCGCCATCCAAGGTTCGCGACGACACGGTGCGGCCGCCCCTGCCCGGGCTCGCGGTGGACACCGTGTTCTTCGTGCTCGCCACCGTGTCCGCGGGATGGCTGGGCTGGCGGTTGTTCGCCGACGCCTGGCGCCAAGACTGGTGGCACCTGTTGCTGCTTATTCCGTTCTGGGCGCTGGTCGCGTACCTGGTGTTGCCACGTCTGCAGACGCTCCTCACGTCGGTGTATGTGCCCGGCTATTTCATCGCCCGCACCCGCACCTCCGACGGGCTGCTGGGGGACCCGGTCAATCTCGCGGTGGACGGTACCGCCCGACAAATTCACGAGGCCATGACAGCGTGCGGTTGGGTGCTGGCCGACGACGTCACGATTCGTTCCTCGTGGGGCATCGTCGTGTCCTCGGTCTTGCGCCGGTCCTACCCCTCGGCACCGGTCAGCCCGTTGAGACTGTTCGGGCGGCGGCAGTGCCTGGCCTATCAGCAGGAGGTCGAGGGCAACGCCGCGCAGCGCCACCACGTCCGATTCTGGCGTTGCCCGGACGGCTGGTTACTGCCCGGCGGGCACCGGGTGCAGTGGCTGGGCGCGGGCACATACGACCGCGCGGTCGGCCTGTCACTGTTCACCCTCCAGGTCACCCACAAGATCGACGCGGACATCGACGTCGAGCGCGACTACATCGTGGACTCGATCCGCTACCACGTGCCCGACGTGGGGGGCCGGGTGCTGGAGAACTTCTCCACCGGTTACCACTCCCGTAACGGCGGCGGCGACGCGATCCGCACCGACGGGGACCTGCCCGTGCTGGATCTGCGCCGCATTCCGGTCCACGAGGAGTCGGCCGCCGAACTGCCGCCAGGGGTGGTGCGCGCGGCCCGAGGATTCGACGACCCTCTCGCCGAGGGCGGTGTGGCCTCGGCGGATCCGGACCGCCCAGCCGACGACGTCGCTCCTGACCCCGCTCACCTGCCACGTCCGGGCGCGGTCACCGCAGGCTGCGCGCTCGTCGCGGTCACCCTCCTCGTGTTGACCGTGTTCGCGGTGCGTGACCTACTGGGAGGAGCTGACATGGAGGAGTTCGCCGGACTCGACCAGTCCGAGGTGGTACCAGCCTTCGTCGCCCTCGCTGTGTTCATAGGAGCGGTGTACGGCGCGATGGGTGTGCTGGCGCTGCTCACCTACCTGGGGTACGCCGCGCCTCGCGTGTGGCTGCTGGCGCTGACCATGGTGAGCACTGTCTCGACCGAGTACGGGCGTCTGAGCACCGGTGCCGAGCAGGACACGTTTCTCGGCGGGTATGCCGTCCTTGCCGTGAACGTTCTCATCATGTTGCTGCTCACGAGCCACGCGGCGCGCACGTGGAGCCGGCGCACCGCCCAAAATCGGCGTGAGCGTCGGCGCGGCCTGCCCACCGCGGCAGACGCCGTGCCTGTCGCCGCAGCCGCGGGGGAGCCGACGTGAGCCGCGTCCCCGACGCCGCGGCGGTGCGCGCAGCGGTCGAGGCCGTGACCCCGTGGCTCGACGACGGCGAGCCCACCGCCACACCGGGTCGGTCCGCATTGGCGGCGGCGGTCCGCGGCACCGTAGAGGTCCTCGCGGCCGAGTTGCCGGGGCGTTCGGTGGAGGTCCGAGTGCCACCGTTCGCCGCGGCACAGTGCGTGGAGGGGCCCCGGCACACCCGGGGTAGTCCGCCCAACGTCGTCGAGACGGATCCCCGCACCTGGCTGGAGTTGGCGACGGGCAGACTCACCTGGGACTGCGCGGTCAAAGAGGGGCGGGTGCGGGCGTCGGGCACCCGTGCGGCGGCGGTCGCCGCGGGACTTCCGGTGATCCGGCCCGCGTGAACAGTGGGCCGCCCCGCCCGATGGAGGTGGACGAGAACCGGTCATTGGGGTCGCCGGGGTAGGTGAACGTAGACTTGTCTCGCACCGCCGGGGTCCGTCCGGGCGGACCGCCCCGAAAGTTGCGAGGGAGCACCAGCTGGTGGAGAGCACGTCGTCACGACCGGCACCGTCCGGGTCACTCCGCCGTACCGGTGGCAAGTCAGCCGTCGGCCTGGGACTGCCGGACCCGTCAGCCCCTGGTCCTGCGGGCCTGCCCATCGACACCGAGCGCATCGGCCCCGTCGAGGAATGCGGCGTCTTCGGGGTGTGGGCCCCGGGCGAGGACGTCGCCAAGCTCACGTACTACGGCCTGTACGCGCTACAACACCGGGGCCAGGAGGCCGCCGGGATCGCTGTCGCGGACGGTGAACAGGTCCTCGTTTACAAGGATCTCGGCCTGGTCAGCCAGGTCTTCGACGAGCAGACACTCGAGTCGATGCACGGTCACGTGGCCATCGGACACTGCCGCTACTCCACCACGGGTGCGGCGAGCTGGGACAACGCCCAGCCGATGTTCCGGCCGACCACCGAGGGCGGTTCCTTGGTCCTCGGTCACAACGGCAACCTCGTCAATACGCAGGAACTCAAACGGCACGCCACGGCGCTGGGCATCGGGGGCTACTCGGAGGAGAGCACCCACTCGGACTCCGACATCATCTCGACCCTGCTGGCCCACGAGGCGCGCGACGGCGGACTCGAGGAGGCGGCGGCCCGTCTGCTGCCCCGCCTGCGCGGGGCCTACTGCCTCACCTTCTCCGATGAGAACACGCTCTACGCGGCCCGCGATCCGCACGGTGTCCGTCCGCTCGCGCTCGGCCGTCTCGAACGCGGCTGGGTCGTCTCGTCCGAGACGTCGGCCCTGGACATCGTCGGTGCCTCCTTCGTCCGCGACATCGAGCCCGGCGAGCTCATCGCCATCGACGCCGACGGCGTGCGCTCACGCAGGCTGTCGCCGTCGACGCCCAAGACGTGCGTGTTCGAGTACGTCTACCTTGCCCGTCCCGACTCGGTGATCAATCAGCGGCTGGTCAACGCCGCGCGTGTCGAGATCGGTCGACGGCTGGCACGTGAGCACCCAGCGGACGGTGACATGGTGATCCCGGTCCCCGAGTCCGGCACCCCGGCGGCGGTCGGCTACGCGCAGGCGTCGGGGCTCCCGTTCGCGCAGGGACTGACCAAGAACGCCTACGTGGGGCGCACGTTCATCCAGCCCAGTCAGACCATTCGTCAGCTGGGTATCCGCCTCAAGCTCAACCCGTTGCGCGAGGTGATCCGTGGGCAGCGGCTCGTGGTGGTGGACGACTCGATCGTCCGCGGGAACACCCAGCGGGCCCTGATCCGGATGTTGCGTGAGGCCGGTGCCCTCGAAGTGCACGTCCGTATTGCCTCACCTCCGGTGCGCTGGCCGTGCTTCTACGGGATTGACTTCGCCAGCCCCGCCGAGCTCATCGCGAACGGGGTCGACGCCTCGGACGGGATGCTCGAGGGCGTTCGCCGTGCCATCGGCGCCGACAGTCTCGGTTATGTCTCCGTCGAGGGGATGATCGAGGCCAGCGGCCAGCGTGCTGATGAATTGTGCGCGGCCTGCTTCGATGGGCACTATCCCATCGAGCTGCCCGATGACTCACCCATGAGTGCGGCCGTGCGCGCACTGGCCGCTGAGGTCGACGACCTCGGCGCCGCTGTCACCCCGGACCGCAGCGACAGCGTGGACCCCGTCCGCCGACCCTGAACGGGCGCCCGACCAGGGGCGCCGACGAGGAGAGACCACATGACCGACAACTCACACCCCCCGACCGGCGCTTCGTACGCTTCCGCCGGCGTCGACATCGACGCGGGTGAGCGTGCGGTGGAGCTGTTCGCTCCCCATGCCAAGCGGGCGACCCGGCCGGAGGTGATGGGGGGCCTCGGTGGTTTCGCCGGCCTGTTCTCACTGAAGAACACCTACCGGCAGCCGCTGCTGGCGTCGTCCACGGACGGGGTCGGTACGAAGATCGCCGTCGCGCAGGCGATGGACGTCCACAACACTGTGGGCATCGATCTCGTCGCGATGGTCGTCGACGATCTCGTGGTGTGCGGCGCCGAGCCCCTATTCCTGCAGGACTACATCGCCATCGGCAAGGTCGTGCCCGAGCACGTGGCCAGCATCGTGGAGGGCATCGCCGAGGGGTGTGTGCGCGCCGGATGCGCGCTCCTGGGAGGAGAGACCGCCGAGCACCCGGGGCTCATGGCGCCGGGGGAGTACGACATCTCCGCCACCGGTGTGGGGATCGTGGAGGCCGACGAGATCCTCCAGGCCGAGAACGTCCGTCCCGGCGACGTGATCATCGGCATGGCCTCGTCTGGGCTCCACTCCAACGGGTACTCCCTGGCCAGGCACGTTCTCCTCGACCTCGCCCGCCTCCCGCTCGAAGGGCACGTCGAGGAGTTCGGACGCACCTTGGGCGAGGAGATGCTCGAGCCCACGCGCATCTATGCCCTCGACTGTCTGAGCCTCATCGCCGAGACCGATGTCAGGGTCTTCAGTCACGTCACCGGTGGCGGGCTCGCGGAGAACCTCGCGCGGGTGATGCCGCGCGGCCTGGTCGCCAGGCTCGACCGAGGGCGGTGGCCCGTGCCCGCGATCTTCGGCACCATCGCCCATCACGGCCGCGTCGAGCAGGCCGAGATGGAACGCACCTTCAACATGGGCGTCGGGATGGTCGCCGTCCTGCCCGAGGAGGATGTGGACCGTGCCCAGGCCGTCCTCACCGCACGCCACGTTCAGAACTGGGTGATCGGTCACGTGGAGAAGGCCGGCGACGATACAGACGCCCCGCGCGTCACGCTGGAGGGCTCCCACGCCCGCTTCTAGGGCCCATAGCGGGCAGACGACAGCGACCCGGCCGGGGCAGTTCCGGCCGGGTCGCTGTCGTCGTGCGCTGTCCTACGCTCGGGTTACGCACGTGAGCCGAACATCCTTTTGGATGCTCGGCTCACGTGGATCTAACGGGAGCGGGGGATGATCAGTACCTGGTGCCACCATCGGACCACGACCCGTAGGGGTCGTCATCCCCGTCGGTGCTGAGTCGCGTCGGCGACCCTCCACCCGACAACTCCTGCTGAAGACGTTCTAGGTCCGTCTGCGGAGTGTTGTACTTGAGTTCGCGAGCGACCTTGGTCTGCTTCGCCTTCGCGCGGCCTCGGCCCATTGACCTGACCCCCTCGGAAACGGTGCTGGGCCACCTCGGGGGTGCCCATTGCAAGTGTGAGTATCTGCCTGCCCACAGGATAGCGTGCTCGGCGCGGAATGTCCGCCCGGCCTGTCTGGCGGGGTGGATCGCCCCTGTATGGCCGTCGCTCACTCGGTGCTGAACTCCGCGAAAGCCTCCCAGGCGCGCGGCCCGTACACGGTGGACGGGCCGCCGTTCATGAAGATCGCCACTCCGAGCGCTTCAGCGACCTCCTTCTTGGTCGCACCGGCTCGTGCGGCGGCACGGGCGTGGGAGGCGATGCATCCGTCGCACTGCTGGGTGACCCCGATGACCAGCGCCATGAGTTCCTTGGTCTTGGTGTCGAGTGCGCCCGGGGCCATCGCTGCCTTGAGTTCGGCGGAGAACCCGGCGTAGACCTCGGGGATCTCGCGACGGAGTTCGCTCGCGGGTCCGCGAAGGTCTTCGAGGGTCTTCTTTCCGTACGACATGACTGCCTCCTCGGTGTGCGGGACGGGCGATCCGCCCCGCGACACCAAATGTACCCCCAGGGGTATGTCGGGGGTGGCGGATCGGCGATCGCTCGAGTTGCGATCCGGATCCGAGCCCCCGACCAGCCTGCCTAGAGAGGCGAGTAACCCGCGACCGCGGGCTCCGCGGGCTGATTCAGTGTCCCCGCAGGCGTTTGACCGCCTCGCGGCCGGCTTGCGGGCCGGAATCGCCGGGTACGGATTCTGGATCGATCGCGCCGGACACCCCTCCGATGTCGAGTTGCGCGTCAGCGGGCACCGCCCGCTTGAGCAGGGCGAGCGCGACGGGGCCGTCCTCGTGGTGGTGGACGACCGTTCCCACGCGCCCCACGGGTCGGCCACCCGAGTGGACCTCGGCACCGGTGGCGGGCATTTGGTCGCCGCTTGATCCATCCAACTGCAGTCGTACGAGCACCCGGGGTGAGCGGCCGAGGTTGTGGACACGGGAGACGGTCTCCTGGCCCCGGTAGCACCCCTTGTCGAGGTGCACTGCACCGCGACGGGCCACCTCGCCGATCCAGCTGGGCACCTCGTGCGGGATCGTCTTCTCGTCGGTGTCCACGCCCAGGCGAGCCCGCAGGGGGGTCGTGTCCGTCGCCCGCAGGGCCTCGAACGTCCACGATCCGGCGGGTCGTGCACCAGCGACGACGACGGCGTCGAACCACGCGGCCAGCCCGGAACGGGGGACCAGGAGATCGACGGACCCGGCCAGTGGCCACGGCGTCCGCCGCGCGACGCCCCCTCCTGGCAGCGCGCGGGACTCGTAGTCATCGACCGGCAGGGGCACCTCGGTGCCGTCGGGGGCGATCAGTGCGGCGGGCAGCGCGGTGCCAAGGAGGGTGATCACGGCGAGGTCCGCAGCAGCCGGGGCCGCATCCGCCCAGAAGACCATCTTGGTGAGAAAGTCCAGCAACGCGGCCCCGCGGCCCGGCTCGGTGTCCACGAAGAGCGTGCCAGCGACGTCGGCGAGCAAGGCGTGGTGTTCCACGCGTCCGTTGGCGTCCAACAGCAGCGTCTCTCCGCCGCCACCGTCCGGGATCTCGGACACGTGCTGGGAGACGAAGCCCTCCAGCCACGTGAGCCTTTCGCCCCCGCCGATCGTCAGCACGTCACGGTGCGACCGGTCCACGACAACCACCGACTCCGCAGCCGCGCGTTGCTCACCGAGCGGGTCCCCGTAATGGTGCGGAACCCCGGCATCGGGAGAGTCGGCGGGCGCGTCCACCGCGCCGGGACGGTTCAGGACCGGGCTGCGATAGCCGCTGTTGGTCCTGTCGGGCACAGCTGGGTCGTTCACGACCGCGATCCTACGTGCGTCGCCGTAGGGTGGGGTCATGCGCGCTGGATCAGGAACGCGGGATGCCTCGGACGGTGGGGCGGCGGGTGACGCCAGGGTCGTCGTACTCGTCGCCGGCGGGCCGGACGGGCCACGGCCACGGGTACACCCGGCGGACGAGCCTTTACTACTGGCTGATGACCTTGCCGCTGTTCGGGGAGACGGTTGCTTCGAGACGTTGCTCGTCGTGGGTGGTCGGCCGGCCAAGCCGGAGCGTCATCTCGCGCGGTTGTCGCGGTCGGCGACGGCCTTGGGACTCACCGGGCCCTCGGACGACGTGTGGCGGGAAGGGATCGACCTGGCGGCGCGGGAGTGGGGCGCGGATTCCGAGGCGATGCTGCGGTTGGTTCTGTCGCGGGGCCCCGAACGGGGAGGGACGGAGACCGCCTACATCACCGTTGCGCCTGTCGGCCCGCACGCGTTGCGCGCCCGCGAGGAGGGCATCGCGGTGACCGTGCTCAACCGGGGATACGCTGCGGATCTCGAGGGGTCGGCTCCGTGGCTGTTGCTCGGCTCCAAAACCCTGTCGTATGCGACCAATATGGCGGCCCTGCGGCACGCCGCAGCGAACGGGTTCGACGACGTGGTCTACCTGTCTTCGGACGGGGAGGTCCTCGAGGGGCCGCGATCGACAGTCGTGATAGCCCGGTCGGGCGAGCTGGTCAGTCCGCCGGCCACGGCAGGGATCCTCGAGGGGACCACCCTCGGGGCTCTCTACGACGTCGCCGAGCGCGAAGGCGTTTCAGTGCATCGGGAGCGGTTGCTGCTCACAGATCTCCTGGCCGCCGACGCGGTGTGGTTGATCTCCTCGGTCACGTTGGCCGCCCGGGTCCGGCGTATCGACGACGTGGTCCTGCCGGCCGGGGACCCGCAGATCAATGTCCCGGGGCTGGTCGATCGCGCTGTGGGGCGGGCCTGAGCGCAGGCCGGAGATCGTCACGGGGGAGCCCGGTTTACCACCCCGGCCGCAGGTGAACGTGGTGGACGACACCCCGTGAACGATTGAGAGTTCATACCCTGCGGCGTATCGTCCGGCTTATATCCGCCGGACGGGGCGGTCGAGCCGCGTGGTAGGAGCACGGACAAATGGACGTCCTCGACATCTCGAGGTGGCAGTTCGGAATCACCACCGTCTACCACTTCATTTTTGTCCCGCTGACCATTGGCCTGGCGCCGTTGGTCGCGATCATGCAGTCGGTCTGGGTGGCCACAGGTAAGACGGGTTGGTACCGCGCGACCAAGTTCTTCGGCAAGTTGTTTTTGATCAACTTCGCGCTCGGCGTCGTCACCGGAATCGTCCAGGAGTTCCAGTTCGGGATGAACTGGTCCGAGTACTCCCGGTTCGTCGGGGACGTCTTCGGTGCCCCGTTGGCGCTCGAAGGCCTGGCCGCCTTCTTCCTCGAGTCCACCTTCCTCGGGTTGTGGATCTTCGGATGGGGGCGACTACCGCGGGCCGTGCACCTCGCGACCATCTGGATGGCGGCGATCGGGGTCAATCTCTCGGCGTACTTCATCATCGCCGCGAACTCGTTCATGCAGCATCCCGTGGGTGCGGTGTACAACCCCGAAACCGGGCGGGCCGAGCTCACGAGCATCTGGGCCCTGATGACCAACTCCACCGCGATGGCGGCGGTACCTCACACCATCGCCGGAGCGTTCCTCACCGCGGGGACCTTCGTCGCCGGGGTCGGGCTGTGGTGGATGGTCCGGGCGACGCGTCAGCAGGCCCGGCTCGACAGCGACGGCGAGGTCGAGGCTGCGGCGGAAAAGAGCGCCCAGGCCCTTGAACTGTTCCGTCCGGTGACCCGGCTCGCGCTCTGGGTGATGATCGTCTCGGGCGTGGCCCTCATCATCACCGGCGATATCCAGGGCAAACTCATGTTCGAGCAGCAGCCGATGAAGATGGCGTCCGCCGAATCGCTCTGCCACACGGAGACCGACCCCGACTTCTCCGTCCTGACCGTGGGGACACACAACAACTGCGATTCGGTGACCCACCTCATTGAGGTTCCGTTCGTGTTGCCCTATCTGGCCGAGGGGCGCTTCTCCGGCGTCGAACTCCAGGGCGTGCAGGACCTGCAGGAGCAATACCAGGAGCAGTTCGGCCCCGGAAACTACGCCCCCAACCTGTTCGTCACCTATTGGAGCTTCCGCGCCATGATCGGGCTCGGCGTCGGCTCCGCCGCGTTGGCCGTGGTGGGTCTCTGGGTCACCCGCCGCTCGGCCCCCATGCCTGACCAGCGTTGGCTCGGCATCCTCGGACTGGCAGCGATCCCCTTCCCGTTCCTGGCGAACTCCGCCGGGTGGATCTTCACCGAGATGGGCCGCCAACCCTGGGTGGTGCACCCGAATCCCACCGGAGACCCGGTGATCAGTCTTCTCGTGAGCCAAGGCGTGTCCGATCATCCCGCGTGGCTGGTGATGACCACCCTCATCGGGTTCACGATCGTTTACGGAGGGCTGGCGGTGGTGTGGTTCTACCTCATCCGGCGATACACCATCGAGGGGCCGCTCGAGCACGATGCGGAGCCGCATCTCGCCTCGGATGGTGACGGTGACGCCGACCGGCCACTGTCCTTCGCCTACTGACGTCGGGAGAGAGTAATGGGCCTCCAAGAATTCTGGTTTGTCCTCATCGCCGTACTCTTCCTCGGGTACTTCCTCCTCGAGGGTTTCGACTTCGGTGTCGGAATACTCATGCGGGTCATCGGCCGTGGGCCGGACACCCCCGAGCGGGACAACCGGCGGAGGGCGGTGCTCAACACGATCGGCCCGGTCTGGGACGGCAACGAGGTGTGGCTGATCGTGGCCGGCGGCGCAATGTTCGCCGCATTCCCGGAGTGGTACGCGACCCTGTTCTCCGGCTTCTATCTGCCGCTGTTCCTCATCCTGCTCGCGTTGATATTCCGGGCGGTGGCCATCGAGTTCAGGGGCAAGATCGACGACCAGGCGTGGCGCCGCCGATGGGATGTGGCAATCGTGGCCGGGTCGGTCATACCTGCGGTCCTGTGGGGGGTCGCGTTCGCTAACATCGTCCGCGGTGTGGCCATCGACGCGGACAAGCAGTTCACCGGAACCCTCTTCGACCTTCTCAATCCGTACGCTCTGCTGGGCGGTCTGGTGACGCTCTCGGTGTTCACCTTGCACGGTGCCGTGTTCCTCGCGCTCAAGACCAGCGGCGAAATGCGCACCGAATCGGTCCGGCTCGCGCGCCTACTGGCTCCCCTGGTCCTCGTCGTCGGTGCCGCGTTCGCTTTGTGGACGCAGCTGGCCCACGGCTACACGTGGACGTGGATCGCTGTCGCTGTGGCTGCCGCGGCCCTGATCGGCGTCGTGGGCGCGGTCGCCGCGGACCGCGAGGGCTGGGCGTTCGCCGGGACGAGTCTGGCGATCACGGCGGTCGTCGTGCTGCTGTTCGGTTCGCTCTTTCCCGACGTCATGCCCACCACGCTCGCCGACGGTGTCGGGCTGACCATCGAGAACGCGTCCAGCTCGCACTACACGCTGGTCGTCATGACCTGGGCGGCCGCGTTGCTCACCCCCGTCGTCGTGCTCTACCAGGGCTGGACCTACTGGGTGTTCCGCCGACGCATCTCGCTGGAGCAGATACCGCCGTCGGTCGGACTCGCACCGACGCGAGCCGGATCGGTGCGCGGAACCGCCGGGCGGAGCTGACCGACGGTGGCGGCGCCGCTCGACCCCAGGCTCGTGCGCGAGTCGCGGCCGGTCCGTCGCCACCTCGCCGTCTCGGTTGGTCTTTCCGTGGTCCTCGCCCTGGCCACGGCCGGGTTCGCCCTACTGCTGGCGCGGGTGCTCGCCGGCGTCATCACCGACCCCACGTCACGCGCGCTCGGGGCCTGGGCGCCGGAGTTGACGGGCCTCGCGGTCGCGGCGGCCGTGCGGGTCGCGGCGACCTGGGCGCAGCAACGGCTGGCGCGAGCGGCGGCAGGCGGGGTCGTCGACGACCTGCGTGCGCGCCTCACGCATGCGGTGGCCGGATGGGACCCCCTCGCCCGCCGGCGGCAGGCATCCGAGCTCCACTCGATCCTCACCACGGGGCTGGCGGGTCTGGTCCCGTACCTCGCCGGTTACGTGCCCGCACTGGCGACCGCGGTCGTCGTGACGCCCGCACTGCTGGTCGTCGTAGCGTTCGTCGATCCGCTCTCGGCCCTACTGATCGTGGTGACCCTTCCACTCATCCCGGTGTTCATGATCCTCGTCGGCACCCTCACCCGGTCGCGAACCGAGCAACAATTGGCGATGATGTCGCGACTGTCGTCCAGGGTTCTTGACCTCATCGCGGGACTGCCCACGCTCGTCGCACTCGGGCGGGAAAGGGGGCCGGAGATCCAGGTCGCACGTGCCGCGGAGGCACACCGGCGGGCCACCATGGGGGCATTGCGCATCGCGTTTCTCTCCTCGATGGTGCTGGAGCTCTTGGCGACACTGTGCGTCGCGCTGGTGGCAGTGGGGATCGGATTGCGGCTCGTGGTGGGGGACATGGAGCTGGCCGCCGGGATCACCGCTCTGATCCTGGCCCCGGAGGTCTACCAACCCCTGCGCACCGTCGGGGCCCGTTTCCACGAGTCCACCGATGGCGCCCACGCCGCGGACCGGGCGTTTCGGGTGCTGGACGGGCCCGCGGGCCCGGCGAACTCCGTCCACGCCGCCCGCTCTCCAATACCCGACGGCCCGGTCACGATCGAAGTGGAGAACCTCACGGTTGACGGTCGCGACGGGCTACGGCCTGACGGCCTCGGGTTCATCGCCGAGCCCGGACGCGTCACCGCACTCACCGGGCCCAACGGTTCGGGGAAATCCACGACCGTGATGGCCGTACTCGGACTCCTCGGGCCAGATCGTCTAGTCAATGGTCAGGTCCTCGTCAATGGCAGCGACCTTGCGCGCGTGGACCGCGCCGACTGGTGGCCCAAGGTGACGTGGCAGCCCCAACGCCCGACCCTCGTGGCGGGAACGCTGCGTGAGAACGCCGAACTGTTCGGGGCCGACCCCAGGCGGCTCGAGACAGCGGCCCGGCAGGCGGGATTCGACGAGGTGCTCACAGCGCGGGAGGAGGGTTGGGACAGCGTCGTGGGCCACGCGGGTCAGGGCCTTTCCACCGGCGAGGCCCACCGGTTGGCGCTGACCAGGATGCTCGCCTCCGACGCACAGGTGCTGCTGTCGGACGAGCCCACCGCACACCTCGACCGGGTGACTGCCCAGCGGGTCGTCGACGCCCTCACCGCCCGCGCGCGCCGGGGTGCGACCGTCCTCGTCGTCTCGCACACCCCGGCTGTCCTCGCCGCTGCGGACGTGGTGGTCACACTCACCGGCGCCGGGAGGCCCGTGGAGGCGGGTGTAGGGAGATGAACGACCTGCGTCACGTCCTCGGGCTGTTGGAACTCGACCGTTTCCGAGTCCTGCGTGCGGTGCTGATGGCCAGTGTCACCCTCGCTGCTGCTGCATCGCTGGCCGCGATCTCCGCGTGGCTGATCACCCGTGCGTGGGAACAACCCCCCGTCCTGGATCTCACGGTGGCCGTCGTCGCCGTGCGGGCCCTCGGGATCGGGCGAGGCGTATCCCGATACCTCGACAGGCTGGCAGGCCACGACGTCGCGCTCCGTGGCGCCGCGCGCGCCCGGGAGCGGCTGTACGAGCGCCTCGCGGAAGCGGGCACGACGCCCGCACTTCGCACCGGTGACGTGCTGCTGCGCTCCGGGCGGGATCTCGACGTGGTGGCGGACACGGTGGTGCGTGTCATCATCCCCGCGGCGGTGGCCGCGGTCCTGTCGCTCGGCTCGGTGCTCGCGCTCGCCCTGCTCTCCCCGGTGGTCGCGGTGGTCATGGCCGTGGCGGTACTCGCCGCGGGCGTCGTCGCCCCGGTGCTCGCGGCGCGCGCCGCGCTGGGCTCTGAGCGTGAGGCCTCCGCCGCGACGTCGGACCAGGCCGCGGCGGCAGTCCTAGTGGTCGATCACGCGGCCGAACTCGCGGTGGGCGGACGGCTTGACTCGACGATCGACTCGATCACCGACGCAGGAGGTCGTCGACGGTCAGCGGAGCTGTCTGCGGACGCGGCCTCGGCCAGGGCCGTCGCCGCAGTACCGGCCGCGATGACCGTGACGGCGATCTCGGCACTGCTCGCCGGGATCGCGGCCTACGGGACCGGCGCTGGGCACGGTCCCACGTGGATCGGAATGCTCGTCCTGTTCCCGCTGGCGGCATTCGAGGCGCTGACCGCACTACCCGGCGCGGCTGAGCACGTCTCGCGTGCAATCCCGGCCGCCGAGAGGATCCGGTCGATGGTCGAGGAACCAAGGCGGGGACCCGCGTCGGGGGCAGTCGGTCGTGGTGGGCCGGTGTCCGGTCACCACCGGCCAGCGCGCGACGACAGCGCGGACCTGCTGAGCGTCGTCGCCCTGGAGTGGGGGCCCGAGGGCAGGGCGTTGGCGGGAGGGCCGCTTGACCTCGTCCTGTCCGCGGGGGATCGTGTGGTCGTCCGCGGTCCGTCAGGGTCCGGTAAGAGCACGCTCGCGCGGGTGCTGGCAGGCCTCCAACCGCCGGTGTCCGGGGGCGTATCAGCCGCGGGGGAGGACCTATCCCTCCTCGACCGGCCGCTCCGCCGACAGCGGGTGATCTACCTTGCTGAAGACGCGCGGATCTTCGACACCACCCTCCGGGACAATCTTCTCGTGGCCCGGGGTGACGCGCCCGATGAGGAACTCCTGGCAGCACTGGAACAGGTCGGTCTCGGCTCATGGGTGGACGGGTTGCCCGGAGGGCTCAACACCGTCTTGGAAGGTGGAGACGAGGCGACGTCCGCCGGTCAGCGTCGGAGATTGCTGCTCGCTCGGGCCCTACTGGTGCCCGCGCCCGTGCTGGTCCTGGACGAACCGACCGAGCACCTCTCGGCGGACGACGCGGGAACTCTGATGCAGCGGATTTGCGACGCCGGCCCGGACGGGCTGTTCGGAGCGGAGCGCGCAGTCGTGGTGGTGACGCACGACCGCGCGACGCCGCTACAGGTATCGAAGGAGATTGAGCTGTAGCCGGATCAGCCGGCCACTCGGCGAAGGCGGGCGGACATGTGGGGCACTAAACCCTTCTCCGAGACGACGCGTTCCTCGACCCAGCCGAGGTCGCCGCCCTCGACGATTCCGTAGATGCGCTTGGCGCCACCCCGCGTGGGCCCGGTGGGGGAGGCGAGCACGACGTCGGTGGCCATCTCCCATGCGGACTGGGTGATCGGGGCGCCGTAGTACATCTCGATGACGCCGGAGGCGTGGGCCACGAGGAACTCGATTTGGTCGTCGGCCGAGATTCGCCAGAATCCCGTCTCCCGGTAGGCCGCGTCGTCCACGGCTCCGCCGCTGTCGTACGTCCAGGCACGAGACGTCCAGCTCAGGTAGTTCCCGCCGTCGTGGGAGACCACCACCTGCTGGCCGAACCGGTGCTGTCCGCGGTCCTCGGTGTCCGCCTCCCCTTCGCCCTCCCAGACACCCACGAGGGGCAGCAGGGCGAGCAGGCCGGGGTGCAGGTCGGGTCCGAAGCGGAGGTTCGCGGTGTCTTCCGGGACGGGGAGTTCGGAGAACGCGGTGATGTTGCGGCGGGCGGTCTCCTCCGATCGCTGCGCCGCGGCGTCGACGGCAGCGTTTCCGGAACCGGGCACGACCGACTCACCGCCGCCGCTCTCGGGGCTGGGCGGCGTGGGATCGCCGGCGTTCGCCGGGCCGCTTTCCGTCACGACTCGTCGGTGACCGTGCGGTAGGCGATGTAGCAGGTGGCCCACAGGATGGCCAGCGTGCAGAGGACCAAGAGGATTTCGAAGAAGAGCACCATGGCCCAATCCTAACCCTGAGCCGTTCAGCCGAGTGAGATGCGGGCCTCTATGGAGTGGATGAGGCAGTCTTCGAGCGGCACGACGAAGTCCTCGCTGACCCGCGCGGGCACACCCAGAACGGTGGCTAGCGCGAATTCCGCGTGAACGACGCCCTCGCGACCCGGGGGGTCGACGGTGATGACGATGTCGCGGACCTCGCGTATCAGCGAGTACTGGAGGTGTAGATGCAGGTCCCAACGAAGGTGGTCCGCCCCGAACCCGGTTTTCAGGCCGTTTTCGCGTCGAACGCAGTCCTTCGCAAACGGGACACGGAACGCCGCGGCCGGGACCGTGAGCGCGGTCAGATACATCCGTACGGCGGCCTCACGCTCCTCGGGGGAGTAGGGGCCGGGATGATCGGGCACGGCCGGGGTCGCTCCCCGGCGTTGGTCGATTCCCACGAGCACGGCGGAGGCGACCGAGGCGCCCACAGCCACGACGGATGCTCGCCCGGCCACGCCGAGCGCACGAGACAGCAGAGACATGCGACCGAGATTAGTCAGTTCCGGGACAGTCTGGGGTGGACATCCGGCTCACCTCTCGACCGGTACCCCGATCAGTGAGCCGTACTCCACCCAGCTTCCGTCGTAGTTCACGACGTTCGGCCGATCGAGGAGTTCGTGGAGGACGAACCAGGTGTGGCTAGACCTTTCGCCGATCCGGCAGTAGGCGACCACCCGCTGGTCGTCATCGCTGAGGAGGTCGGCGTAGATCTGGCGCAGTTCGGCGTCGGACCGGAAGGTGCCGTCCCGGGTGACCGCCCGGTTCCACGGGATACTCACGGCGCCGGGGATGTGGCCGCGCTGGCGACCGCCCTCCTGGGGGAGTCCAGCGGGGGCGGCGAGCCGACCGGTGAACTCGTCGACCGAGCGGACGTCGACGAGCGCGTCCCTGCCGAGACCCGCGAGCACGTCGTCGCGGAACGCCCGGATCGACAGGTCCTGTGGTTCAGCGACGTAGTCGGTCACCGCGCGCTGCGGTAGCTCGGTCTCCAGTGGTAGACCGTCCCGCTCCCAGCGCATACGTCCACCGTCGAGTAGGCGGACGTCTGGGTGCCGGTACAGGCGGAGGTACCAGTAGGCGTAGGCCGCGAACCAATTGTGGTTGCCGCCGTAGACGACCACAGTGTGCTCGCGGGTGATGCCCCGTTCGGACAGGAGGGCGCCGAACCGCTCGCGATCGACGAGGTCGCGGGTGTATTCCTGCTGCAGCTCGGTACGCCAGTTCAGTGCGACAGCCCCGGGGATGTGCCCCTCGGTGTGATAAGCCGTCACGTCCTCGTCGACCTCGAGAAAGACCACCGAGTCGTCGGCCAGGCGCGACTCGGCCCAGCGGGTGCTGACCAGTACATTGTCGCGACTCATGGGCCCGAGTCTAGAGGTCTGAGCGTGCGAGGCCGTTGAGTGGCGCGGTGCCAGGTCCGCCGGCACCAGTGGCCGTGACGGTGCCGCCCTTGACTGTGAGTGTGTCGACCGCCACGCCTAGCGGCAGAACGTCTGGGGCGAGTGTCAGCGCAGTGCGACGAAGTGTCAGTTCGGCGTCACCGTCGGGGAACCCCGCCGGTCCCGTCGCGGGGGCGACGGGGACAAGGCGCGCGCCGAGGTCGTCGACGACGAGGTCTACGAACGCCGAAACGCGAACGTTGGACTCCTCGAGTGTCCCGGTGATTCGGGCTCGGTGCTCGGTCCCCCCGGCCAGGCTCGGATCGTCGGCAGCGCCGACCAGTACGTCCCGCATCCCCAGCGCCGGGCCGAGCGAATCGCCGGTGATCTGCACCGAGACCTTCACCGCCCGCGCCGTCAGTGGCCCGGTCGGGTCGTCCGGCACTGTCACATCGTTGGCAACGGCCTCGACGGCGGTCGGTCCGAGTCCGGGTCGGTCGACGCCCTCGACCCGGATGGCCACCGAGTCGAGGGTGCCCGGACCGGACCACCTCGAGCCCGGAGCGCCGCCGATCTTCACCGAGGGGGGGCCGGTGCCGGGATCCGCGGGTGCGATGCGACCGGACAGATCGGCCTCGATACGCGAGGCGGACACCGACTCCACGGTGAAGGCGCTGCCGGACACGACGGCCACGGCGGCAGCTGCGAGGGCAACGGTGCGGGGGACTCTCATGGGCTTCAGGTGTACTCCAATCCCCGTTTCGGGGGTGCAGGTCGCTAGTATCGTTCCCGCCCCAGCACGGAGAGGATGCGACATGGATGTAGTGCTCCTCGCTGCTGAAGAAGACCCCGAGGCGGTCATCCCGGCGCTGCCCCTCCTGCCGCACACCGTGCGTGTGCTTCCTCCGCTGGCGTCCTCGCTGGGGGACCTGTCCGGAGTGGCTCTCGCGCTCGTCGACGCGCGGAGTGATCTCGCGGCGTCACGCGCGCTGTGCCGATTGTTATCGGGTAGTGGTGACTTCGCCGTCATCGCCGTGGTCTCGGAGGGTGGACTGATCGCGGTCAGCGGGGACTGGGGCCTGGACGACATCCTCCTGCCGGCTACAGGCCCGGCGGAGGTGGACGCGCGGTTCCGGCTGGCGGCGGCGCGACGCTCGTCCCAGAGCTCGGCGGACGGTGGACTCCTCACGGTCGGTGACCTGGTCATCGACGAGGAGACCTACGTCGCGCGCGTCAAGGGACGCGCACTGGACCTGACCTACAAGGAATTCGAACTCCTCAAACACCTCTGCCACCATCCCGGCCGGGTGTTCTCCCGTGCGCAGCTGCTCCAGGAGGTGTGGGGCTACGACTTCTTCGGCGGCACCCGGACGGTCGACGTCCATATCCGGCGATTGCGCGCCAAACTCGGTCCTGATCACGAGTCGCTGATCGGCACCGTCCGTAACGTCGGGTACAAGGCGGTCCGTCCGACGGATCGCAGGGAGGACGGAGAATAAGCATGACTGTGACCGAACGTGCAGTGGATGTCGGGGCCGCCGACCGCATAGAGGCGATGGCCGGGATCGCAGAATCGGTCGACGGAGTCGCGCCCCTTGGTGAGCAGCCGCTCCGAGCACTCCGCGGCCCCGCAGGGGAGGTTCGGCACTTTCTCGCATCCGACCCCGCCGCATCTGAATCGGACGCCGGCGGCCCCTCCGCGTCTCCGAGCGCCGGAGACCCCGCGATCGTCGGCTATGCCCAGCTCACGGGCACCGGGGACGAGGCCACGGTGGAGATGGTCGTAGATCCCGAGCACCGTCGACGTGGGCACGGTTCCGCCCTCCTGAGGGCAGTGTTCAACGCCGAGCCCCGCGCCGCGGTGTGGGCGCACGGGGACCTGACGGCGGCCCGGGCCCTCGCGGAGAACCTCGGGCTGGCGCGCACTCGCGAATTGCTCAAGATGCGCCGACGAGCCGCCGACGGGCCGACGCTGCCGGAACCGCGCGCGTCAGAAGGAATCGAGACCGGGGCTCTCGCCGACGCCGCGTCCGAGGGGGGATCGCGGTGGGCGGGGATGGACGCCCGGGATGAGTTCCTCCGCGTCAACAACGCCGCGTTCTCGTGGCACCCGGAACAAGGTGGATGGACGCGCGAGCAACTCGACGACCGTCTCGCCGTCGATTGGGTGGACCCCGGTGCAGTCTTCCTCGCCGTGGACACCTCCGGCGAGATCCCGCGACTCGCGGGGTTCCACTGGACAAAAACCGTGGCGGAGCCCGGGAAGTCGATCGAGGGTGAGGTCTACGTAGTCGCCGTAGACCCGGCAGACCAGGGCAGGGGGCTTGGTGGTCTGCTCACGGCCATTGGGGTCGCTCATCTGGAAAGCACGGTAGGGGCGGAGTCTGTCGTCCTCTATGTGGAAGGCGACAACCTCCCCGCGATCCGCACATACGAGAGGCTCGGCTTCGCCGTCGAGCATCGCGATGTGACGTACGCCTCGCGCTGAGTCCGCCCGGCATCCCGGGCCGGAAATCTCAGGAGCACCCCAGGTGGGGGCCCTGGGCAGAGGAGCTGCAGTGGGAGGTGAACGGCGCTCGAGCTGGGAGTTCATCTCGGGTTCACCTACCTTCGCGGGGTTGTTCACGTCTGCGCTCTAGGTTCTCTTCTCGTCGGGTCGGTGTGTTCCGATCCGGACTCGCGATGCAGTTGCCAGCTACGTGACCCGGTCGAGTGCTGTGCCGGGTAAACCAAGGAGAATCTGTGGACCTCAAGCGCACCGGTGCCCTGTTCGGGTTGGCCGCCCTCACCGCGGTCGGGTTGGCCGCCTGTTCGGATGACAACACCGGCGGGGGCGACACGGCCGCCCAGGCGGTTTCCAATGCGGAGTGCGGTGGCAAAGCCAGCCTCAACGCCTCGGGTTCGTCCGCGCAGAACAACGCCATGACGATCTTCGCCAACTCCTACGCCATGAGCTGTGAGGGGCAGACGCTGGACTATAACTCCAACGGTTCCGGTTCGGGTGTCAAGGAGTTCATCGGCGGCCAGACCGATTTTGGCGGCTCCGACTCCCCGCTCAAGGACAACGAGTACCCCCGGGCTGAGGAGCGGTGCGAGGGCCCGGCATGGAACCTGCCGGCCGTCTTCGGACCCATCGCGATCGCCTACAACCTCGACGGGGTCGACGTGTCGCTGTCGGCCGACACCCTCGCCAAGATTTTCTCCGGCGAGATCACCACCTGGAACGACACGGCCATTGCAGCGGAAAATCAGGGAACGGAGCTGCCCGACCAGCCGATCACAGTGATCTTCCGTTCCGACGAATCCGGCACCACCGACAACTTCCAGAAGTATCTCGAGGCTGCCGCCCCCGATTCCTGGACCGGGGGCGCGGGCAAGACCTTCAACGGCGGAACTGGTGAGGGTTCTCGCGGGAACGAGGGTGTCTCCGCAGCCGTCGCGCAGACCCCCGGCACCATCACCTACACCGAGTGGTCCTACGCCAAGAACCTCGGCCTCGCGATGGTCGACCTCATCACCCCGGCGGATGCGGAGGGTGTGGAGCTCAACGCCGAGACCGCCGGCACGACTATCGATTCGGCAACCTTGAAGAACGAGGGGTCCAACGACCTGGTGATCGACACCTCTTCGTTCTACGTCCCCGAGGCCGCGGGCGCCTACCCGCTCATCATGCCGACCTACGAGATCGTGTGCTCCACCTACGGCGATCCCGAGACGGCCGCAGCCGTCAAGTCGTTCCTCAACGTCGCGGTGTCCGAGGACGTCCAAGCTCAGCTCGAGGACGAGGGCTACATCCCCGTGCCGGACGCGTTCCGAGAGAAGCTCGTCACGGCCATCTCAGAGATCTCATGATATTCGCGGTCACCACGTCTGCCCCTGTACGGTCGTGCGCGGTGACCGACCTATTCCCACCTGAGCGACTGAAGGTCTCATGACAGTTCACGAACCCGTCGACCGCGACGCCGGTGGCAACGCCGCGTCCGGCGAGATCAAGGACGGCACCAGTCTGGTGTACGACAGAAACCAAGACGGAGGAGGCGGTCTGCGCGACGCCGGGTCGTCACGGAAAATCGATCCGATCTTCCGCGGAGTCACCGTCGCGGCGGGCGCCGTCATCGTCGCGCTCATCGCGCTCATCGGGATAGTGCTGGTTTTGCAGGCGGCGCCGTCGCTGATGCAGAACAATGTCAACTTCTTCACGTCGTCCGAGTGGAACACCACGGATCCGGAGAGCATGCGCTTCGGCATCCTGGATCTTCTCAAGGTCACGGTCCTGAGCGCGATCTTCGCACTGGTTCTGGCGGTGCCCGTCTCGATCGGCATCGCCACGTTCCTCGTCCAGTACGCACCGCCCCGGCTTTCGCGGTCACTGTCGGCGCTTATCGACCTGCTGGCCGCCGTCCCGTCGATCATCTACGGCATGTGGGGGCTGCTGGTGCTGGGGCCGTGGATGGTGCCGTTCGCCGGGTGGCTGAACGAAAACCTCAACTGGATATTCCTGTTCGGAGACGGCAACGTCACCATCGCCGGCGGCGGTACCATCTTCACGGCCGGCGTCGTTCTGGCCATCATGATCTTGCCGATCATCACATCCATGTCGCGCGAGACGATCCGCCAGACCCCATCCCTCCACCAGGAGGCCGCCCTCGCGCTGGGCGCCACCAAATGGGAGAAGATCCGGCTCACCTGCTTCCCTTACGCCAAGTCCGGGATGATCGCGGGCTCCATGCTCGCGCTCGGGCGGGCGCTCGGTGAGACCGTGGCGGTGCTGATCATCCTCCGCGCGGCGAGCTCGCCGAGCACCCTGTCGCTGTTCGACGGCGGTTTCACGTTCGCGTCGAAGATCGCGTCCGGCAGCGCCGAGTTCAATCACCCGCTTCCCACCGGCGCCTATATCGCGGCCGGCCTCGTGCTCTTCATCCTCACCTTCATCGTCAACCTCATCGCGCGGTCTGTGTCCGGTGGAAAGGTCAACGGCTGATGTCCCAGGCAACCCCCGACCTCGCGAAGCCGGCCAAGCCGGTCGACACCTTTCTCCCGATCTCGACAAGCCGGAAGATCAAGAACAAGGCGGCGACCGTTGTTTTCACGGTGTGCTTCGTCCTGGCAGTGATCCCCCTGGTGGCCCTGTTGTTCAAGGTGATCACCTCGGGGCTGCCCGCGATCATCGACGTGACGTGGTGGACCAACTCGTTCAATCTCGTCGCACCGTCGTCAATGGCAGGCGGCGTAGGCCACGCGATCTACGGCAGCCTGGTCCAGGCCGGGATCGCGGCCGTCATCTCGATCCCGCTCGGGGTCGCAGCCGGCATCATGCTGGTGGAGTACCCCGAATCGCGACTCGCCAAGCCGACGACCTTCATGGTCGACGTCCTCGCCGGTGTCCCCTCGGTGGTGGCGGCCATCTTCGTCTTCGGCGTCTGGGTCTCGGTACTGAAATTCAACCTCAGCGCGTTCGCGGTGTCCCTCGCACTGGTCCTGCTCATGCTGCCGCTGATCGTGCGTTCGACCGAGGAGATGCTCAAGCTCGTTCCCGACGAGCTCCGTGAGGCCTCCTACGCGCTGGGCGTCCCCAAGTGGAAGACCATCGTCAGCGTGGTCGTCCCGACCGCGCTGTCCGGGATGATCTCCGGGATCTTCCTCGCCCTCGCGAGAGTGATGGGCGAGACCGCGCCGGTGCTCATCTTGGTGGGCTACACCGCGCGCTACAACTTCGACGTCTTCAACGGCAACATGGCCTCGCTCCCACTGTTGATCTACAACCAGCTCTCGAACCCCAACGAGGCCGGCCAGTTCCGGATCTGGGGTGCAGCGCTCACCCTTATCGTCATCATCGCGTTGGCGAACGTGCTCGCCACCTTCGCCGCCAAGGCGCTCGCGCCCAAAACCAAGTAAGGACCCGCTATGGCCAAGCGACTAGACCTAGAGAACGTCGACATCTTCTATGGCGACTTCCACGCGGTGAAGAACGTCAACCTCCATGTGCCGCCGCGATCCGTGACCGCGTTCATCGGGCCCTCCGGATGTGGCAAGTCGACCGTGCTGCGCTCCCTCAACCGCATGCACGAAGAGATCGCCGGTGCCTATGTCAAGGGCTCCATCAAGCTCGACGGCGTGGACATCTACGACAAGAAAATCGACCCCGTCGCCGTCCGCAGGACGATCGGGATGGTCTTTCAACGCCCCAATCCGTTCCCCACGATGTCCATCAAGGAGAACGTGGTCGCGGGCCTCAGGCTCCAGGGCGTCAAGAACAAGAAGATCCTCGATGAGGTCGCCGAGAAGTCACTGCGCGGCGCGAACCTGTGGAACGAGGTGAAGGATCGTCTCGACAAGCCGGGCGGCGGGCTCTCCGGTGGCCAGCAGCAACGTCTGTGCATCGCGCGCGCTATCGCCATCGAGCCCCAGGTGCTGCTGATGGACGAGCCCTGCTCCGCGCTCGACCCGATCTCGACGCTGGCGGTGGAAGATCTCATTTCCGAACTCAAGAACGAGTTCACCATCGTGATCGTGACCCACAACATGCAGCAGGCCGCTCGAGTGTCCGACCAGACCGCGTTCTTCTCCCTTGAAGCCACCGGCATGCCGGGCCAGCTGGTCGAGGTCAACTCGACCGAGAAGATCTTCTCCAACCCGGACAACAAGCAGACTGAGGACTACGTCTCGGGCCGCTTCGGCTGACCCGTCGCGTCAGTACTAGTCGGCGGGGTCGTCTCCATTGGCGGTCTTGTGCCGTGCGATGCGCTCTGTAAATGTCCGGTCCGTTTCATTGAACCGACGCACCAATTCCTCGCTCGAGGGGGAGGTCTTCTCGGGGTCGTCCTCGGGGACGGTGGCGTACTCGCCGGTGGCCAGGAAGATCACGCGCTGGGCGACCTCCACGGCGTGGTCGGCGAACCGCTCGTAGTAGCGGCCCAGAAGAGTGACGTCGACCGCACAGGCGACCCCCCACTTCCATTCCCGGACAGTGAGCAGGGTGAAGAGGTGACGCCTCAGTTCGTCGACGGCGTCATCCTGTTGTGCCAGCGTGGCCGCCTGCTCGGCGTCGCGGTTGAGGAGGACCTCCGTGGCGGAGCGGCCGAGCGAGACCGCTACCCGGCCCATTTCCGCGAGGTAGCCGTTGACCGGTTCGGGCAGGACCGGCTCGGGATGGCGCCGGCGGACGATTTTGGCGACATGGCCGGCGAGGGCTCCCATACGGACGAGGTCCTGCACGAGTTGGATCGAGGTGACAACTTGCCGGAGATCACGCGCGACGGGAGCTTGAAGGGCGAGGAGCGCGAAGCCCCGTTCTTCATTCGCGGTCGCGAGCCGGGACATCTCCGTCGAAGACTCCAGGACCTTCTCCGCAGCGACGAGGTCGACCTGGAGCAGGGCGTGGGTCGCGAGCTCCATGTCGTCGGTCGCGAGGGAGCACATCCGGGCCATCGATGTGGCCAGGTCCGCGAGTTCTTCGGAGTAGACGAGACGCATACGGCCAGGATACGCGCATGTCAGCACCGTGATCGCCGTCGCGGTGAACGGCCGGTGAACACCCGGCCCCGCTGTCCTGACTGGTCGGGATGAACTAGAGCGGGCTGACTTGTGCCGGGCTCAACCTCCGGATTTCTCAGCCGCCGGAGTTCTCGGCGTCCGCGCCCTCGAGCGCGGTCGCGTCGTCTTCCGGGTCGTCGAGCCAACCCTCGGGCAGTAACACCTTGGAGGGGGACCCCTGACGGCCACGGGGGCCGTGGCCGTCCGCCGGGAAGGGCTCGTCCGCGGGGAGGTCGGCGAGCATCGCGGCGAGGTCATCCAGGGTGCGGACGGCGGACAGTCCGACCCGCTTCTGGGACCCGGCCGGGAATCCACGGAGATACCAGGCGACGTGCTTTCGGATGTCGCGCATCCCTTTGTCCTCGCCGTGGTGCTGTGTCAGCAGTTCGCCGTGGCGGTACATGACGCGCGTAACCTCACCCAGAGTGGGCGGGGTGGGGGCCTCGCGACCGTCGAGCCTTGCGGCGAGTTCGGAGAACAGCCACGGCCGCCCCAGGCAGCCGCGGCCGATCACCACTCCCGCGCAGCCGGTCTGCTCGCGCATCCGCACGGCGTCCTCGGCGGAGAAGATGTCGCCGTTGCCGAGGACGGGGACATCTGAGATCGCCCCAATGTGGTCCACCAGGCGGGAGATCTCTGACCAGTCGGCCTTGCCCGAGTACCGCTGAGCCGCGGTCCGGGCGTGTAGCGCGACGGCACGGGCCCCCTCCTCGACGGCGATACGGCCTGCATCGAGATGGGTGTGGTGGGCGTCGTCGATGCCCACGCGCATCTTCACGGTCACCGGGATGTCCGTGCCCTCGGTGGCGCGGACCGCCGCCGCGACGATCGAACGGAACAGTCGGCGCTTGTACGGGATCGCGGACCCGCCGCCGCGCCTGGTGACCTTGGGGACAGGGCATCCGAAGTTGATGTCGATGTGGTCGGCGAGGTCCTCGTCGACGATCATCTTGGCCGCCGCGTACGTGTACTCGGCGTCGACCGTGTACAGCTGCAGGCTGCGCGGTGACTCGTCCGGCGCGAAGGTGGCCATGTGCAACGTCGCGGGCTGGCGTTCCACCAGTGCCCGGGCGGTGACCATCTCGCAAACGTAGAGGCCCGACACCGATCCCTGCTGCTCCCGCTCGATCTCACGGCACAGTGTGCGGAACGCGACGTTGGTGACCCCGGCCATCGGCGCCAGGACGACGGGGGACGCGAGCTCCAGGGGGCCGATGCGTAGCGCGGGGGCCGCGGCGGCGGTGGGTGCGGACATGCTCCGATTGTCCCAATGGGACGCGGGCAGGTCCAATGACCCGGCATCGGGGGCCGAACGGAACAGGTCGGCGGGCCGACGGGCCCCGCATCTCGGTGCGGGAAGTGGTGCCCCCAGCCGGGCTCGAACCGGCGACCTGCGGATTAAAAGTCCGTAGCTCTAACCAACTGAGCTATAGGGGCGAAGAACACGGTAGCACCGTCCGTGATCTGTTCCAACGAGAGGCAGCCGCATGACACCCGGCCCGCTCGACCACACACCCACCATCGAGCAGGCAGTGAATAACACCAATGGGATATAACAACCCGGCAACACGACACCCCCGGCTGCGTGATGTGAGCGACAGTAACGCCATGCCCATCACACACCTTGACGAATACGAGTTGTGGCAAGCCGCAAGACGATTGGCACACAACACCATCAGCGAACGGCGCCGCGTACTCACGCAGTTCTTCCGCGAAACAAGCGTCCAGCCCGCGCACGCTGACCCGCTCATCATCACCCGCTGGATAGCAGAACACGACACCTGGGCCGACTCCACAATCGCCAACTACGTCGGATACCTCAACGCCTGGTTCAAGTGGTTACAGGCACACGATCACCGGGCCGACAACCCGATGGTGAAAGTGGGAACACCCAAAGCCCCGACACGGCTCCCGCGCCCCCTCTCCGGCAGGGACGTACAGAAACTCTTGTCAGCCCCCACCCGCATGTCCACCCACGCCATGATCCTGCTCGCCGCACTACAGGGGTTGCGGGTCCATGAGATCGCCAAAATCCGCACCGAGGACATCGACCTGGACCGCCAAACCCTACGAGTCAAAGGCAAAGGCAAGAAGCCGGCAGAACTACCGCTGCATCCGATTGTGGGGGAGTGGTCGCGGCGGATGCCTGACCGGGGCTGGTGGTTCCCGTCCCGCCACTACCCGTCCGAACACGTCCAAGCCAAGTCGGTGTCTCGCACCATCTCGGATCAGATGCGCCGTACCGGGGTGACAGGTACCCCGCACCAGTTGCGTCACTTCTTCGCCACGCAACTCCTCGCGGATGGCGCCGACATCTACACAGTCAGAGACTTGCTGCGGCATCAGAATGTTGCGACGACCGCTATTTATGCGCAGTTACCCGATGAGGTGCGTCGTGACGCTATTGACCGCCTCGACCCGTGGCAATCCGTCCCGCGGCTACACGGCGCCGCGTAACCGTCCCGAGCTTGACCACCACGAAAGGTAAAACCCATGCGCACCATCCTCGCCATCACCACGATCGCCCTCGCGGCACTGGCCGGCTGTTCCAGCGACCCTAACAGTGACAGCCGCATCAACGGCATGGACCGCAACAAGGCCGCGGTGCTCTGTCAGAAGCATCTCGCCGGCATCTCGCCCGGTACGTCGATCGGCGACTTCTCCACCGTCGGCGCGGACGGGTTGCGGAAGATCAACGCTGACGGGGTCGACCACTGGCAAGTGAACGGCGAACTCAACGGCCGGACCTACCAGTGCCGTGTCACCCCGATCGGCGAGGACGATGCTGAAGTCGAAGGCGCATTCACGATGTGACGCCCTGAAATGCGAAACGCCGCCCCCGTCCTCAAGTGAGGCGGGGGCGGCTATTTCGTACAATTGAGGCGGTCCAGCCTCACAGGTCGGCGCTGATCTCCGGTGGGGGGGCTTCGATCTCGTCCGGCTCGACATGCCGCTGCAACTGGTGAACAACCCTGCGGATATAGGCGATAGCGATCCGGTACTTACTCATAAACGAGTCCAGCTCCGACCGGATCTCCGCCACCTCTGTCGTCAGCGCGTTGATCTTCTGGTCCCGTTCAGCGAACCTGTCCTCGGTCCATTCCCGCCACTCCCGCGAGAACGCCTCCCAGTCCGCGGTTCGGGCCTGCGTGGCTGCCGCCTCGTTCGCTTCCTCCCCAGTCTTGCGGGAAAACCGTGCAGTCACCCACGTACCGATCAGCAGGAACAGGCTTCCCAACACGGTTTGCCACCACGTCATCATTCATCCCATCGGTATTTCGGTGGGCCTACAGTGTCAGCGAGCGCGGCGATGATGATCGTCAGTCCGGCCACGTTCAGCATCAGTGCCCCGGTCACCCAACCCCGGTGCGCATCCCCGAACAAGGTGGAAGTGACGTAGGAGATGCCCCAGATGGCCCACATCATCGACACGAACGCGAGCGCATACCTAGCGACGATGCGGTGCCACACCCCGGCGAACACGGTGATGCCGGCGGCGATCCACACAATGGCCCACACGTGCAGTGGGACGATGGTGTCGATGAAGTGGGTGAGCCCGCCGGTGTTGGGTCTCTCAATGTATGCCGCGCCCCTGGCTATCGCCCCCGTGGAGACAATAGTGAGGGCCGCTATCCGCAGTTTGGGGTGTAATGGCTCGAGTGCCCGCACGGGTCAGTCCTCGGCGCGGTGTTTGCCGGTGTACGCCTCTGGCTCCACACCTACGTTCGCCGCAGCCAAGCTCGAGGATGAGACTCCGAGGACAGCGGCGGCGAGCGCCACCCACATCGGTGCCTGGTCCGGCCCGAGGATCCCGTACGCGGCCAGAAGGGGCAGTGCTGCGATGACGATGCCGTACGCCCAACGGCGCTGCGTTTCAGTGAGATTCATGGTCACTTCTCCATCAGTTTGTCGAGGTCGGCGCGGATCTCCGCGATGGCGTCGACCAGGGTCAGGTTCTCGCCCTTCTCGGTTTTTCCGAGCTGCGGCCAGCCCTTACCGCCCGGGCCGCGCAACTGGTCCCATATCTCCTGGAGCATCCTGTGCTGGTCGGTGTTCAACTCGTCCTCCTTGGTTGGTGGCGCCGGGGATGGTGCCGGGTTTAGCGCTTCGGTCACGTAACGGAGGAACACATCCATCGGAAACCCCTTGCCGGGATCCCGGTGATCGGATTCTCCGAACGCGTCCGAAATGTCGGCGTGGGTGCAGAACCCCTTCGCTTTACGCGCCCGCATCTCCGCGATCGATAGGTGTCGTGGCTGATGTCCGTACAGGCGGCACCACTCGGCACAAATGCGGGCAGCCTCACGCAACTGGGTGTCGTAGGCCAGCCACGTCTCTCTGCTGTCTCGGGCATAGGCCAGAAACGAGAGGTGGAACCCGAGCCTGTCCCCCGTGTGGAGGCTCGCGCATGGGGTGTAGTTGTCATCGTTGGCGCGAAGGCTTTTGCCGTCTGCGGACACGAGCACGGTGTAAGAGCCGGTGCCGCTCGTCTGCTGGTATTGCGCCCTGTTCCGGAGTGCCCGCTCGCCGGATTCGCGGGGACATTCGTAGGTGTGTATGGCGATGAGCGGGACGGTGTTGGGGTCTCGCCAGCCGCGGTCAACGGTTGTGAGTTGTGTGTAGGTGGTTGATGGTTGCGCCATGCGCGGCTCCTTCTTTGGTGGGGTGCCCGGCCATCGGGCGCCGGCGAGCATCGCCATCGGGTCGAGGCGGTCCGGGCCGGGCGGGGACCACACATAGCGGTGCCACTCGAGGTGTAGATGCGGTGCGACTCCGCCGTTTGTGCGGGAGTCTGGGTTGATGCGGGCGATACGCTGCCCCTCGGTCACGGACTGGCCGACACGCACCTCGGGGATGACGTGCCCGTACACGGTGAGCCCACCGCCGTTGGATGCGGGATGATCGACATTGACCCACTGCCCGAACCCGGACGCGGGCCCGGATGCGGTTACGGTGCCGTCCTTGACCGCGTAGACGGGATGGCCTCCAGAGCCGCCGCCGCGGCCGAAGTCGGTGCCGTAGTGGAATGTTCCCCACCTGGGGCCGAAGCCGGAGGTGACGTAGAACCCGTTATCTACGGGCATGGTTGGCATGGGGACTCCTTCAGGGATGTCGTGGCTACAGTTCGTCCACGAACACGAGATAGACCAAGATGCCCATAGCTCCGACAATGAGTCCGAGAATGAACATGAGCACCGCAATCACCAGCCGAGCGTGTTCCGGGCAGCATCGAGGTAGATGGAGGCGACTGCCCATCCCATGCGGATCGCCCACACGATGTGCCCGATCACTGGTTGCGCACTTTCCACGCCACCGAATCCGCGAGTCGGTGCGCGAGGGGGCGACGGTCGCCGTCGCCACTGTCGAACGGTTCGGTGTAACCGCGGGTGTGCCTGCCGGTCGTCAAGTAGCCCTCGGCTTCACGGATAGAGCGTTCGATACGCGGACCAAGACCGAACAGCCATTCGTGGATCGGTAGCCCCAGGAACGGGATCAGTTGTAAGCGTCCGCGGTGGGCCTTGTCCACGAAAGTGGCGAGCATCTGACCGGGAACCGCATCCGCCACCGCCGGCAGATAGCGCAGGAGGGAGTCGCGGGCGCAGCGGGGGATTGGGTCGCCAGGTGCTGCCACCCAGTAGGTGCGGTCTCGCAGTGGCCCGAAATCGGAGCCCATGATGCCGTGGCCGGACGGGTTCGGTACCCCGTACTGCTGGCGACTAGCGGGCTGCCACGCATCCGCCATGAGCGCTACTGCTGCGATCCTGTTGTGGAACTCGGGATGCTTCTCCAGGAACTCACGCACCGGGCGACATCCAGCCGAATACCCGATGAGGATGATGTCGTTGTCGGTGGCGCGCACTTGCGCGGCGATACTGTTGACGGCCCGCCTAGATGCTTCGGGCCACGACAGACTGCCGCCGACCCCCATCAACGACGCGGCCCAGGGCACCCACTTAGCGGTGCATCCCGTCTTCCATCGAAGTCTTTCAACGCACGGGTCCACCACGCCCGAGGTGCGGCCTGCCGATCCGGCCCCGTCGAGAATGAGAGCAGTCAGTGCCATAGCGTGCCTCCTGGGCGCGAGGAAAACCCCCGCGCCCAGGATTAGGCAGCGAGGTAACTGGCGAGAATGTAGGCACCGTGGCGATCAATGTCGCCGCGGGAACGGTCGTAGATCTCGGTCGTACGCGGATCGGCATGGCGGGCCATCGTCTGCACATCCCGCAACGGGATCCCCGAGTCCAACGCGCACGTGATCGCCGCGGCCCGAAGGTCATGCGGCGACACCGACTTGTCGACACCGGCAGCGGCAGCGATCCGGGCCACGACACGGGCCGCCGACCGGCGCGTCATCCGCGTCCCGTCCCGGCGCACCAACAGCGGCCCGCACTGCCGGTCCCCGCGGGCCCGATCCAACCGCCGACCCACCTGCACGGGAACCGGGATGCCGGTGGTGCCGCCCCCCTTACCGGTGACGGTGAGCATCCGATGCCCGCGCTCGAACCGGTCCGCACAATCCACCTCGAGCGAACACGCCTCCGACACCCGCAAGCCGAGGACCCCCATCAACGCCAGCAGCGCCCCATCGGTGGGGGAGGCCTCATCGGCAGCGCGCAGCATGGACGACAGTTCCCCGCGGGTCAGGTGGGTGTACTTGGTGCGGTCCCGGACCACCTTGGGCAGTCGGACACTCTCCGCGGGCGAGGACAGGATCATCCCGTCGGCGGCAAGGACACGGTAGAAGGACCGCAAACTGACAAGCCTGCGATGCACGGTGGCGGCACTGTTGCCGCGTTCTGTCTCGAGCCAGCGGGCGAACAGTTCGAGGTGGGCGCGCTGCACGGTCAGTGGGTCCAGCCCGCCGGAGGCGCACCACGAGCGCCACAGGGCGAGATCGCCAGCGTAGGCGCTGCGGGTGGCGGGGGAGGTGAAGCGGGCGAGGAACCCGTCGACCATGAGATCGAGGGTGTCGAAGGTGGGGGGAACGGGCGCGCCGACGGGGCGCGCAGCGGTATCCTGCTGCACAGGTCATCACTCCAGGGATCATCTGGTTGGTGGCTCAGACCCCCGCATGGTGTTGGTAGCACCTGCGGGGGTCGCTCACTTCTGTGAGCACCTACCACTTAGATATACCTGTCAACCGACCTGACCCGCCACCCCGCCCGTAATCGGTCAGTAGCGGCCGCAATCGACCGTCAGGCGCAAAGTCACGTCGCTATCTCAACAGTGACCATCCGTGCCGACCACGCCACCGGACGGCCAGTCATCCCCTTCACCCGAGGCGCGACAGCCCCAGCGGTGGAGGCCGTGACAAGTGTCGCTGTAGGGGCAATGGCCGGGTCCTCTGTCCGCACGAACCGTGGGGTCACCACGGGGGCTTGCAGCACGACCAAGTTGCCGGTGGCGGGCCACTCCACGACAGCCTTAATATCCCACGCGCCGATCACATGCCCGGTGGCGATCTCTTTACCGATCACCGTCAAGTCCACAGTGGCAGCCTGCCCCCGCGCCAGCGCCCACACCGTCACGGCGGCAACAGGGCCAGACCGCAGAGTGGTCTCGACATCGCTGGTCGTGGTGCCACCGAAGTGGGTAACCGACGTTTGGCAATCGCCGGTGGTGGCGATCCGCTGCGAGGCGAGCGCGTTCTGTGCCGGGTTGCGGCCCATCGCATAGAAGCCCATCGCGGAGGCGTGGTTCGCGCCCGAGACGGTCTGACAATAGTTGCCGTGAACCCAGCCGTAGGCCGCGATGTTTGTGCCGTTCTGGCCGGACATGACGCCCTGGATCGAGTTGTTCGTGTTGAACCCGCCCGAGGTCCACGACAAGTTGCCGGTGGACGTGTTATCCGTGCCAACTACTCCCGCCGCCAGCGCGTTGACGGTGTTGCGACGACCTGTGCTGAACGCGAACGAGGCGTTAGACCCCATCGTGATGTTCGCCCCACCGAAGATGCCGTTATGTCCACCCGATCCGGGTAGCGTCTTGGAGTGGTCCGAGATGATTTTCGAGGACAGGGCACCAGCCGAGTTGTCATACCCGCCCACAACCGAGACGTGCGCGTTGGTGCCGGTCGTCGTGGTGTTCGGAGTTGTGGTGTTGACGTTCGCCCCATCCCCACCAATGACGTTGTTGTACGGCCCGGTGCCCGGTTGCAAAATCACCGAGATTCCCACATCCGAGGCAATGGCGGTGTTGTTCTGGGTGCCACCCACGAGGACGTTCGGCCCCGTCATGGACGACGGCGCGACGATCAGTTTCGAGGTCGCCTGCACCTGCGTCTCATAGGTGGCATTAAGGGCCGCTTGGGTGAGGTGCGGGGCCGCGTTCTGATTCGCCGCGTCGATGAGGTTCTGGCGCAACTGCTCGATCTCGGCCCGGTCCTGCCCGGTGGCGATCGCCGCCTCGAGCGCATCGGTGGCGGCGGTGACAGTGTCCTCCCGCAGCTTCACCATGAGCGACTCCACCCACGACCGCTCCGGCAACGTCTCCGCCAACGCCTCGGTCAGCAACGTCATGTCCTCGGTGACACCGAGCTCGTACACGTCCCGAGACCGGTTCGTCTCCACGAGGAGGATCGCCGGACCGGGCTCGAGGTCGACAGTGATCTCCCCGGCCGCGGTGACGGTGACCGGCACCGGCACCGATGCGACCAGGCGGGCCTGCTCGGCGAGGGACGCCCGCTGGGATGGGGCGCGTACCGTGACGCGGGGCAGTGCCGCCGGGTCGAGGGGGGCCCCGGTGACGTCTTCGATTGTTCCGAACAAGGTGGGCATCAAGACCTCCAGGTCAAGTGGGGGCGGCCGGAGCCGCAGGAGTAGGGGGTCGGCCGTCAGCCGATCTCGGGGCCGTCCGGCACCTCGGGGGCGTTGGCATAGTCGGTGGTGTCGATGTCCCACCGCGACAGGGTGAAGGACGATAACTCGGTGCCGCCGAGTAATTTCTGCTTCGCCAGAGATGCTTGCTTGGTCCACCGGGCGTGGACGGTGTAACCGTCGTCTTCGACGACGAAGGTGTGGGACACGGCCAGCGAACGCCGCTGAGTGCCGTTGAATGCGCCCTTGGCGAAGATAGCCCGTGAGTACGGGGTGCCGTCCGGGGTGCAAACCTCGAGAATGAGACGGGCATCGGTCTCGAGAGTGAGCCCGGTCACCCGCACCTCTGCCCGCCACGTGCCCGGCGCGAGCAGACGCCAGTGGCCGGTCTCGTTCGACCCAGCCGGGCCGAGGACGAGCTCGCAGTTCTTGTGCGGGCCCAGGTAGTCCCGGAACGGGATCTCCAGACCACGCTCGTCTAGCCCGCCGCCACCGCCGGAACCCATCCAGTAGTTCAGGGTCATGTAGGCGGTGCCGTAACCGGAGATGGACTGGAGCAGGTCGAACCGTTCATTGATGGCGATCTGCCCATCCACAAACGCCGGAAAGCTCCCCTCGTATCGCCCGAGGACCATGTCGATCAAGCCGTTGATAACGCCGTTCAACCCGGCCGCGAACGCATCACCGATACCAGCGATACCAGTGAAGATGTGCTCCAAAATATTGCCGGACCCACCCGGCTCCGGCTGCGCCGGCCCAAGATTCACACCCACGACTCAGACACCCTTCGCCGTCCGCGCACGATGCGCATTCAATGCGGCCTCGGCATCGATCAGAATCTGCGCCAACTCCGCCTCCGACTTGCCCGTCAGCACCACATCGGGGGTGGTCACCTCCACCGCGACACGCTCAGCATCCCGCTTGATCCACCGCCCCGTCTCATGCGGCGCCCCCGACCCTCCCAACGCGTCGTACTTCACCTTCGCGTCAACCCCCGGACCGGAACAATCCAGCGAGTCGAACACCCACGCCGCCAACGCGTGCGCCGTCTCCGCAGACACCTTCAAAAAAGGCATGTTGAAAAACAGGAACGCCAACCGGTGAAACTCCGCATCCCGCGGATACGGGAACAACTCGTCCATGACGCGCGCCTGTACTTGTTCAGGCGTCTCCACCGGCTCCGGGTCCGGCTCATCGGCACGCCCCCCGCTCTCACATCCGGTGCCCGGATCGGCCACGTCATCCGCGTCATCCGCGTCAGCCTCGTCCACAGGCTCCGGATCCGGCGCGTCGACAAACTCGTCAGGGTTGACCTCGTCGGGCATCATCGTCTCCTCACATCACAAACGTCTTCACGCGATCCACCGCGTTCTTCACCGACACGATCGACCTGTTCAACACCGCCACCGGATCCTCACGCACCCGCGGATCACCAAGCTCGACCGTCTCCCGCAACCGCTTATCGCCACGCTTCTGGCCAATCACCGTCTTCGACACAAACGTGGCGAACACAATCCCGCGATGAACCACACCCTGCTGATCCCCAGCCCGGTAATCGCGGCCCCACTCGAACGGGGCCCGCCCATCAACCTGGAATCCGACAGAGATCCCGCCCGCCCCCTGCGCGAGCATCTGGAACCCCTGCTGGAACGCACTGAGGGTCCACCCATCACCGGCGCCGACAGCGTCACGGTTCGCGAACCGGCCATGCGCGGCCTTACGTTTGTTGTCCCAGAACGCCTGCCACGCGAACAGTTTGTCCTTCAAACTGTCGCCGACAACTTCACCGAGGAAGATCGCCGCCGCCTGGATCAACGGACCGAACACCGGGATCGCGCCCGCCAGGGCGGCACCGAGACCCATAAACACGGCCTTCGACCCCGACCCGACCAGCTTGTTCAACGCTTCCGGAGAACGGCCACCCACCGTCACATGCCACAGCTCCGACTTGGCGATCGTGAACTCGGAAGTCACCGACGCCATATGCTCCGGACGCCACACCACCCACGCTGGCACCCCAGCCGCCGTCGAACTCGTGTCCGCCAACCCAATCCGGGGCGCATTCGCATCCGTGTCGTACTGCCGGATGATGCCCTTCAACAAGTCGCCGACATGCCCACTGGTCGACGTATCGAACTGGCGCGGCACGACATCGAGAATGATCGTCGGCATCGTCAAGATGGTGTGCTCGGGGAACGGTTGCGGATCGCCCTCCAACCACATATCCAACGTCAGCAGCAGACCTGCAGCGTTCAGGGTTTCCTTGACCGCCTCGAACCCCGAATCGAACCGGTAATCGAGGATCGTCATCGCCGTCGTGGTCGACTGGTTGATCGGGTTGACGATGCACGGCCACTGCGACGCCACCACGTTCTGCCACGCCGACGGCGCCCACAGATCCCAGCCGGTCACCGCGCCCGGCTGGAACTCGCGCATCAGATTGACCAGGAACGACTCCTTGATCGTCCGCAGAGAATCCCCAGCCCGAATGTCGCGGTACTTGAGCTGCGCGATAAGCGGGGCCCCAGGGTCAGCACGGAACGTGATATGCGAGGCATACCGGTGCAGCGACACCGCCTCGATCTTCATGTGCGACCCGCGCCGACGTGACCCCTGCGAATCAGTGATCCGCAAAATCCGGTACACCAGCCGCTGCGGCTTCGGCCCATCCCCAGCAGTCTCGATCAACACCCACAAGGCGTTATGGACCAACTCGGTCCACGTGTCCTCCGGACGCTCCGGATCCAAACCACCAAGCGGAATGATTGTCTCCACCAGCGGATGATCAGCCGGATACGACGCCACAAACGTCGTCTCCTCATTCACCCCCTCCGGGGCCTCCCAATCGATAAACCCGTGCAGGTCATCGATCGGCTCCCCATTCTTATCGAGGAGCTTCATCACAATCCCGCCCGCCGCGAGGGTGGCGTGCCGTTCAGCCGACCAATCGGACATGCTCACCTACCCCACGGGTTGAGGATCTTCGGCTGCATCACAGCGGTGCAGCCCGTGAACGTCCACGCGGCCGACTGGCCGGCAGGGATCGGAACCGGGGCGACCCGGCCCCGCAACAGCCGCCGCAGCACAGTCGCGGGCTGGCCATCAATCGTGACCAGCCCACCGGTGGCCGGATCGGTGTCCCACACCGCCGCCTGCGACGTAGCGGGCAGAGTGAACTGCGGGATGCCCGGGCCGGACACCTTCGCCCCCGACCCCAACCACTCCACGAGCGGGTACCCGTCCAGGTCCCCAAGATTGACGACCTCAGACGGGCCGCTGTACTCCGAGATCGGGCCCAACCACAGCCCGTCCAGGCAGCGGACAGGGAACCCCACCCGCAGCAAGCGTTCCCCCAGACCGGCGGGCGACTTATCCGGAGTAGGGAACAGGCCATCCAGTCGGGCACGGGTCCGCATCAGCACGCCCGCATCCGACCGCCACGTCAACTCCCCATCCTCGAGCTTCGACCACGACCGGCCCACCCGGTCATACAGGCGATGCAATGAATCGCCGGACTCCATGAACAGGGGCGAGACGTTCAGGTCCAGGGTGCCCTTCATCGACCCGAGCACCCACCCGGACGCGGTCTCCCCAGCCTGCGCCGGGGCCGGCTCAAACGTCACATCGGGGTCAGCGACAAAACCGTCCGGCTTCGCCGCCACCACACCCTCACGGCCCTGCCCCTCACCCACATACTCCCAATAGGAACCGTCCGGCCCGGTATAAGTCAGGGTGATCATGCGATACCCCCCACACCGAGACCGAGCGGCGCCGGATCAGCTTCCCCATCAATCGCAATCTCCACGCTGTCGAGCCGCTCATCAATGCGCACAAGGATCTCCTTGAACTCGTCGATGGACAGGGCAGTCTTACCTTCGGGGATCTCGATAGACACCTTCGTGCCCGCCTCGACCGGGGCGGTATCGAGGTCGATGGCCTCGTCCGGCAGGGTGACCGTCGGCGGTTCCGCGAGCTCGACAGCCTGCGGCGCCTCCACTGTCCCCACTGCCTCCGGGGTACTGCCCGGCAACTGAGACCCGATCACACGGCCCTCGTCGTCCAGGATCGGAGGAGCCGACAACAGGGGCGACTCCGCGGTCGCGATCAGCAGGTTCGCGAACGAATCCTTGAACTTGCCGCCCACAATCCCGCCGAACCCGACCTGCGACAGCAGCCAGTCACCCTGCGCGGTGCCGTACTCGCCGCCGTAGTGCTGGAAATACTCCTGCCACGACCCCTGCCGGCCCTGCGTGTCCGACGCCATCGCCCAGTTCAGGTAGCCGTTCACCGCACCCTGAACCATCTGCCCGGTGACGATCGCCGCATCCCGGGCCCGCAACACCGCCTCGGTCAACTGCGAGTTTGATGCAGTCCACTCCTCGAGTCGGGCAGTTTCCCCGGTCTCGAACGCGTGCAACGCCGCATCGGTTGCGGCTTCGATCGCATTCGGGCCCATCGCAGCAATACGCGCCAGATCCGGCAGGATCGGATCCCGACCGAAAATGTCGAACAAGGCATTGGCGACCGGATCGTTGCCGGGCGAAAGTTTCCCGGCCATAACCTGCTCTGCGAGATCGACGTTTGCGCGCGCAACTTCCTCGAGCGAATCATCGAGACGGAACTGCTGCCAGCCCGGGCCAGGCTCGACCACCGGGGTACGGGCCGACCCGATCGGCCACTCACCCTTCGACCAGGCGATCGCCTTCTCGTTCAGGTAGCCGGACACCTTCTCCCACTGCGCGCCGACAGCTTCGGCGACAGTGAGAGCATCCTTCACCTCGCCGGGTAGTGCAGCCCACACCGCAGCGGACACAGCACCCATCCGGGTATCGATCTGGTGCTGCACCCCGCGACGGGTGTCGTCGGCGATCTTCTTCAGATGACTGATCGCGTCCCGACCATCACGGGCCATCAACCGGATCGGATCGAGCAACTCCGCGGTGGAGATGACCAGCGACTTGATGAGTGTCCACTGCGGGTTGGTGAACACCGGCTCCGGCTTACCGGACTCGTTGACCCCGATACCGCCAGAGGGTAGCCAGCCGCCATCGTCGTACCAGTGCGGCGACTGCGCATTCCAGAACGACAACGCCCCGGTCGCGGTACCGTACCGGTCCTGGATGTAGCGGATGCCGTACTCGATCTGCTTCGCCGGATCAGACGTCTTCGGCCCGTACGGGGCCCACGTCGAATCGAGGAACTGGGCAATGCCGTAGGCCGTGGAGGTCGGGTTCTGGGCATTGTTGTTCCACCCGGACTCGCCCGTCCACAGCGTCTTCAGTGCCTCCCACTCGGCTCCGGTCCAGCCGACCTGCTTCGCGGCAGCCTCGCCGAGCGCAAGATTGTCGCCGGCCACACCGGTGAGGTCGATGTTCCCGTACTGCCCGCCACCACCGGCAGGGACCTTCGACAGCACCCAATCCTTGAAGGTGCCGTACACCTTCTCGCCCAGCCCCTTACCGAGACCGCCGATCAGGCCACCACCCTCGGGGATGGCCTTCATGATCGGGTTCATGATCGCGTCCATCGCCGACCGCACCATGCTGCCGATGATCGAACCACCCCCGGCGCTGGAACCGTCTGATCCGCCCTCGAACACGCCGCCACCAAACGGCATCGTCGGCGGGGTGTTCATCGCCCAATGCACGTGATGCTGGTGGTTACCGGCCTGGCCCCAGGTGTAGAACTGCCCGAACGGGCCGACCACCTGCCCGTTCTTGATCGTCCGATTGAAACCGGGGGAGTCATAGATCAACTCCATTGACCCCGGGTAAGTGTCGGCAATATCGTTCGCCAGCGCCAACTGGGCAGGGGTGTTGCCGGACCCATTCGAGAAGTCGCCGGCCATCCCCTGACCATGCAGGTCATTGGAGTTGCGGTAACCGGACGTCATCTGCAGCATCGGGTACTTCTGCTGCACAATCCTGGTCATCGCCGCGACAATCCCGCCGTTGGCGAACGCCAACACGCCACCGTCAGCGAAGGCTGCAGCCTCACGCCCATGCTTGCGGACACGCCCATACTTGGCGTCACGGTTCATCTGATCGACCGCCGCAGCACCACCAACCGCACGGGTCCACTCCGGGCGCATGATCGCCTCACCACCCGACAGGTGGAGACCCTGCCCCGTTGCCGGGTTGATAAACTTATGCACGTCACGTCCCGGCGTGTACCCGGGCAGGACACCACCCGACGCGAACTCGAGCGGCATCGTCTCGAGCTTCTTGTCGTCCATGCCCAGCCAGCCGGCGACCTTGTTCCAGACCGCGACAATGCCCTTGTTGTAGACAGTGTCAATAACGAACCGGATCGGGGCCGCAGTCTTCTCCTTGATCGAATCCCACACGCGACCGATCAGATCCGTGGCGAACTCGAACCCCTTCGCGACAAGATCGACACCCCGCTTGAGACCCTCAAATACGGGATGCACAACATTGTCGGCAACCCACCGGATGCCGTTACCCAAGGCAGTCCACACCGGGTTGATGACGTTGTTCCACACCCACGAAAACGTGTCACCGACCAGCCCCAGGCCGGCCTTCAACGCGTCGAACACGGGCAGGACAATGCTGGCCCACACCCACCGGATACCGGCACCGAGCGCGTTCCACACCGGCTTGATGACGGTGTTCCAGTAAAACGAGAACGCCGCACCGACGAGCTGGAACCCGGTCTTGATCCAGCCGAACACCGGCATCAACACGGCATTCCACAGCCACAATGCGACCGCGGCGAGCGCAGTGAACACGGGCCTGAGGATGGTGTTCCAGATGACCGAGATCGCCGTCGACACGATCAGCCAGTGAGTGCGAATGTAGAGCAGGAAACCGTTGACGAGGAACGCTCCCACAGTCTGCGCCGCGCCCCACAGACCGTCAAAGACCGGCTTGATGAACGCCCACGCGGTAGCGAACGCGTTCTTGACCCACTCCCACCCGGTCAACAGGGCACCGGTGAACGATTCCCAGATCGCCCTACCCGTCTCGGTGGACGTGAAGAACCACGTCAGGCCCGCAACCAGACCAACGATCGCGCCGGTAATCAGTCCGAACATGTTGGCCTTCATCGCCATGTTCAGGCCCTTCATGCCCTGCGTCGACAGCAACGTCACCACATTCCAGATGCGTTGCGCGGCCGTGAACGCCATCAGCCCGGTCCGGGCGATCACCAAACCTGCCGCCATCGACCCGACCACGATCGCCAGTGCCGACAACACATCCTTGTTGCGGCCCACCCAGTCGGCCATATCCCGCAGCGCAGGGACCGCATTGTCCTTGAACCAGGTCATCGCCTCCGAGATCGCCCCGAAGACCCGCTGCGCCACCGGCGCCAACTCCACAGCAAGCATCTGCTTGAACAGTTGCCACTGCTCCGCAAAGTCAGCCGTCTCCTCCGCGACACCCAGGATGGTGTCCGACGACGCGCCCGTAGCCGACACGAAGTCGTCGACCGCCAACTGCCCGGACTTCACCGCGTCAACGAACTGGCCGGCTCCACGAGTGCCGAACATCTTGCCCGCCAAATCCAGCGCCGCGACATCATTGCCCGCATTGGTGAAGTTCTCGATCTCAACGACCGTCTCCCACAGCGCCTTCTTCGGCTCCCTGCCATCCTTGGCGAACGCCACCATCGCCCGAGACATCCCGGCAATCGTCTTGTCCGCGTCCAGGCCCGCCTTATCCAGCGAACCGATCAACGCTGCCGAGTCGGCCATGTCGAACCCGAACTGCCGCAACTGCGGGCCACCCTTGACTGCCGAGTCCGCGAGCTCAGTGATCGACAGACCGGTGGCCTGCGAAATCTGGAACAACTCGTCCATCGCGGCCGGCGCCTCAGAGGCGGAAATCCCGAACCCGGACAGTGCCTGCGACACTGAGTTGATGTCGGCGTCGATGCCCATGTTCGTCAACTGCACGAACTGGCCCGTCAACGTCTCAAGATCCCCGCCCGTCGCACCCAGACGGGTATTTAGGTCAGCCATCGTCGACCCGATCTGCGACAGGCCACCGTCCATCGCGGGCACCGTTTGCGCGACCTTCAACGCCGACTCCTGCAGCCCGGCGAACGCGTCACCAGACGCGCCGGTACCGACACGGATGGTGTCGAACATTTCATCGAACTGCGACCCGAGATCGTACAGTCCCTTACCCACCACCGCGGCCCCGGCGACGATCGCCACCATCGACGCGGCCAACGCCTTGTTCGCAGTATCGAGATCCTTCGACGCCTGCTCGGCCTGCTCGGCTGACAGTGCCGACGCCTTCACCTCACGCGCCTGCTCCTGCGCGTTCTTGGTCACCGCCTCCTGGGACGAGGCGAGATTCTTCTGCGCCCCAGCCAATGCCTTCGACTTGGCCTCAGCATCGGTGGTTGCCTCGCCCTGACGGCGCCGAGCAGTCGCCAACGCCTCCTCAGCGCGGGCCACCTTCACCGGGTCGCCAGACTCAATAGCCTTGTTGAACTGCTCCTGCGCGACACGCACCTTGCCGGTCGCGTCCGCGACACGGTTCTGCGCCTTCTCCGCAGCCTGCGCCGCCCGAGAAACGGCAGTCTCCGACTTGGAGACTGCCGCCTCAAGCTCCTTCGCGATCTGGTCCCCAGCCGCCTTGCCTGCGCCCTTCGTGCCCTTCTCCATACCCTTGGAGAAGTCCTTGAACGACGGCAGGACAGGCACCCAGACGGATGAACTATCGGCCATTACTGGTCACCGCCTTGGGATTGTTGAGGGGGCCGGATCGTGTCCAGCCACGCTTCGACCTGCTCATTCGTCAACTCGCCGCGATCGCCGAGCTTCTTTGACCCGCTACCGGACGTCGACTCGGTCGACCACGGGTAGGTCGTCCACTTCGGCATCTTCGGCTTGGCACGCTTCTGCCACACCAGCCGCTGATCGATCACCTGCAGCAGATAGACGATCATCCACAGCAACGACTCGGTCCACGTCCACACGTGACCGCCGGTCTGTGCCCGATGCAACGCCGAATCCGGCGGCAACCCATTGATGAGCACCACCAGCCGGCGAGCGGTGATCCGGCCATGCCAAAAATCGGCGACCGGATCACCGCCATACACGGCGCTTAGCGCCGCTTCACATTCCTGCGGGTACTCCGCGAGGACGTCCGGGTAGGGTCCGTCTGGTCATTCCACGCACGAAGCGTCTCCATCAGCAGATCGGACGCCGCCTGCAGGGGAGACGGGAACCCGTCGAACATGGCGATGTACTCGTCAGCCTGGTCGTACTTGTCATCGTCGAGAAGCATCTCGATCGCCGCATGATGGAAGTCGGACGGCAGGACATCTCCGTCTTGGAAGTCCTGCTGCAACTGCGCGAACTCGTCACGCCACTCATCTGTGGCGCACTTGGGGTCGAGCACCCAGAACGACTTCTTGTCGTCTACAGGCCACTCGAACCGAGTTTTGGAACCGAGCTCCTCTTTCCGCTTAGCGAGCATCTCGGACAGATTCTGAACCTTGGCCACGATTGGCCTCCTTTAGTGTCGGGCTTGTCGGGCATAGGTAGACCCCGGTCGTGCGTGCCCGACAAGGCGCACGACCGGGGCCGTTTAGGGGACGGGAATTAACCGTCAGGGGGGAGTGAGAGCCAGACCGGTCGAGCGACGCTTGATCGACCAACCCTGCGACGACACCTGTGCGGTGATCGTGCCCTCGAGCTTGATCGTGTCGTCACGGTTGAGGGTGATCGAACCGCGATCCGAGAACACGCCACGCGGAATGAGAATCCGATCGTGACCGGTACCGCCGCCGGTGATGTAGTCGATCCCGAAGAACCGCTCATCCAGGGCGGGGGCGCCACCATCGGTCCACTCGTAGTACGCCGGCGACTCCGGATCAGTGCCAGCCGGGATGAGGGTGAACTGGTCCACCGGGATGCCGTAGAACACCGACACCGTATCGATGGAGCGGGCCATCATCGTGAACCCGAACGTGAACGTCCGAGACTTGATCCACTCCTTGATCTTGCCGCCGGCCTGCCAGACCTCGACATCGCCCTTCTCCTCGTCGAGGCTCTCCTCGATCCCGTCCGTGGACAGGTAGCCGAGGTCAACGAACGGGGTGTCGTAGGCGGTCATCCCCGTCGGCTCATCCGTCCCGGTCGGGGCGACGAACACCGCCCCCTCCTTGGCGAAGTCGATCAGATCGGGGTTGTAGTTCGGTCCGGTCTTGGTGAGGCTAGTAGCCACTGGGTGCCTCCTTAGGCATAAACAAAACCCCCGACCGGACCACCCGGCGGGGGACGAAAAACGTGCAGTTGGTTGTGTCAGGTGTGGCGGGCCCGGAAACGGACCACAGCGCCACGACGACGCACCCGCTCATTGAAATCAGGGCGCCGAGCGAACACCGGCACATTGACCGGCTGGAATGGAAGACCCGGAGCATCAGTCAGAAGCCAATGCCGGACCTCTGCCGCGGTGTCGAACACGGCCCCAAGGTCGGTGGCGTACACGTCAATATCGACGTCCACCACGTCTGAGACCGACCGCATCGGGCCACCCCACGTCGACTCCGCCTCCTGAGACGGCAGGGTCGACACGGAAACGTACGGCAGATGGTCGTCGACTCTGACGACATCCACCCCGACAGCCGCGACGCCGAGCAAGGTGCGCAGCGCCGACACCAGGTCGGCTTCGACGTCACGCACCGCGGATCACTTCTTCGTGGCCTTGTCGTCGTTCCCGGCGGACTCCTTACGGGTGGCGGCAGCCTTCTTCGCTGCGGCCGACCGCTTGTCATCCTCTGTCGCCCGACGTGCGAGACCGGTCGACATTGCGGCCTGCGCCTCACCGGTGGGTAGTGCCTCGACGGTGCCGACCTTCGTCGAATCCGAATGCGACGTCCAACACACGTCGACATTGTCCTTCTGTGCCATGTTTTAAACCTCCCTGCTGGCGCGCCCCAGGGCGCGAATCCGTTTCTGCTTCTCAGCCCCGTACTCCTCGACGGGACTGTCCGACACCACCCGGGCCTGCCACCTGCCGAGAGGACGTTGCGAAGACTCCACACGAATCAACGCCTCACCACCCTCGGCAGCGGTGATCTGCCGGGCACGCGACGCAACCTTCTGCGCCACCTGCTCACACGCCCGCTGCACCGACTTGTTGCGGTTCAGCCGCTCCCACTGCTCCTTCGACAGAGCCATCAGCCGGCCACCCTTTCGAGTGCCGCCCGCACGTGGTGAACCCTGCCGGGCGCCCCTGCCCGGTACCGGGCCACGTCACCGACGACCGACATCGTCATCTCGCCGTTGACCTCCACCCGATCCACCGACCGCAAATCCAGATCCCGGCCGGGCGGTGTGAGGAGTCGCCACGTCGTCGTGACTGCCGGACGCTCCGGTCCGTCCTCGCTCGACGAGAGCGGCTGAACAGACACCAGGAACGGGACAGTGATCCGCTCCGGCGGCAACGTCCAATCCGGTTTCTCGACCGACGAGTACCGGTCGACCGTCATACGCGGACGCAGAACCACCAACGAATCCACGAACGCAGACACCTCACACCCCCGGGTTAAGCCGGTAGTGATCGAGCACTGCGTACTCCGACTGCAGAAACGCAGACCCTCCGGCCGCGCCAGCACCACTGGACTGGTAGGAGATGTCTCCCACCCGGGCCAACGCGTTACCGTCCGGGGCGCTGGTATGCCGCACCGCGGCATGAACTACCACCCCGAGCAGGTCGTCTGCGGCATCGAACCCGTGAGTGAGAGAGACCTTGACCCCTCGCCGCTCACGCGTCCACACACCGGACCGCTTCTCCACAACCCCATGAACAGACCACGAATATCCCGTGGCGGGCAGCAGGCTCGTCTCGACGCCCTGCCCGGTCCACCACTCCTCGGACACCTCAGCCACATCGACCACCCGCAACGTCGGCAGATGAACTGTCGATGCCCCGGTGCCGTCGACGATCAACGTCTCAGCACGCTCGCCGATCACATGCCAGCCACAGTAGGTGCGCACCCACGACAGGATCCGCCGCACCGAGGCCGCACTGTCATCAGAGTCTGCCAGCAGCATCCCGCCAGACAGTGCCTGCGCTGTCTCGCCATCGATAGGCAGGTCCGCCCACAGGTCAATCGGAGCTGTCACCGGACACCGCCGGCTTCGTCTTCGGGGCAGACTTGCGGGCCACCTTCTGACCCTTATGCTCGACGGCCCCGTACCGCTCCACATCCTCGTCGGCCAACTGCACCGTGTGGGCAATGCCGCCAATCTTCACTTCATACTCACGCATGATGCTCCCTTCCGGCACCGCCGGGGCTGCTGACATGGGCAGCCCCGGCGGCTAGTAGTCGGTCACTCAGGCCGCGAGCGAGACCTTGACGAACGCGGACGGGTAACGCACCGCCAGGGCGATACGCTCCTCGACACGCAGCGTCACGAGGTTGTTGATGAAGTCGTCCTGGTTGGTGTTGGCAGCGTCGACACGCACGCCGCCCTTGCGGTACACCGTGGCGCCCTGCGAGAACGCGCCGACCAGGACCGTACCGGCCGCGATCGCCGGAGTGACGATGGTGCGCAGACCCCACAGCGGGGGCTGCTCCGGAACGCCACCGACACCGTACTGGCCGGTGAAGTAACCGCCGCCGAAGTACTGGCCATTGCCGTCCTTGTTCAGACGGAACGACTGGTAGTCGAGCGGGTTGATGACAATGCCATCAGCGGTGAGATCGGTCGCGGTCGACACCTTGGTCATCGCGCGGAACAGCGCATCAGCCTCATCCTCTGCGGCTGCCGCGGTCTCGGTCTGCACACCGGAACGGTTGAGCAGGCCAAGAATGTTCTGCCCACTGCCGTTACCGTTGAGCAGTTGCGTCTCCTCGACCATCGCGAGCCGGTACAGCATCCGGACATCGATCTCGGTCTTGAGGAAATCGGCATCCTCAATCAGCTCGTCGGAGAACTTGGTCCAGCCGGCGATCTTCTTGAGAGCGTCAACGACAGCAGTCGGGGTACCGAACTCGAGCTCCGGCTTGGTCGCACCCTCCGCCACCGTGCCGAAGTCGCCGGTGAGCGCGCCCTCAACAAAGTAGGAGATCGCATTGCCAGAAATCGCGCCCGACCCGAGAAGGTCAGCGATGACCGGGCGGTCACGCTTGGCGCGGACAACAGTGCGATCGTAGTCAGTCAGAACCGGCGCGCCGGCCGTCCAGCCACCGATCGTGTTCGGGGCCTTGAACTCGGGGGCGGTCACCGCGAAACGGTTACCCTTAACCTCCGAGCGATCATCCTCGGTGGAGGCGACGAAGTGCTCACCGAGCGACTTCGCCTCCATCCCTGCACCGCGCTCCCCGGCACCGCGGCGAGACTTCGCGCCCAGCCCGGCGATCGACTGGAACAGGTCACCGTCACGCTTAGCCTTCTCGGCGTGCTCGTCGCCCGACTTGACCTCGGTAGTGATCTCGTCGAGCTTGGTGCGCTCATCATCGGTCAGTGCGCGGTCCGCGGCCTTCGCCTCGTCCACGATCTTGCTTGCGTCCGCGATCAGGGCGGCGCGCTTGGTCTCCCAGTTCATCGGGGGACTCCCTTCATAGTCAGGATGTTGATCTGTGCCGCCCAGGCATCGACGGACACATCCGGGCTGGCCGAGGACTTACCCTCGACGGACCCTTCTGCGCTGGCCTTGTCCTGGTCGTCTGTGTCGCCGGTGTCAGCCGGCGTGCCCTCGTCCTCGTCATCGGTGACGGGGGAGGGAAGCATGGATTCGAGTGAGTCCGCGGCGTCACGCAGTTCGGTGACCACGTCGCGGATCGTGTCCTCGTTCTTCGTCGAGAAGGTGCGCCCGGCCTTGGCCTGCATCGCCAACGACGACGCGGCAGCACGGACAGCGATCACCTCGGTGTCAGGGTTCGCACCAACGGGGACTACCGACACCTCGAACAGTTTGACCTCATCGAGTTGCCGCACATATCGTCCGTCGCGCTCAGCGTCGGTCGCCTTCACCGTGGAGAATCCGAACGACATCTCCCGAACCCGACGCCCCTTGAGGAGTCGATAGGTTTGCGCCGACTTCGGATTGTCCAGGTCCAGTCGCGCCTTCACCAGCAGACCGCGGTCATCCTCGACAGCCTCGACGATCTCGCCGATGTTGAAATCGGGGTCCGCGATGTTATGGCCCCAGTACAGGGGGATCGGGGCGCCCGACTCTTTCCACTCGGCGAGGGTGTTAGCGAACGCGCCCTTGGTCACGACATCGCCATACGAATCGACGTTGTCGTACACCGACGCGTACGCGGTGAACTCGCCCTCCGCGAGCCCATCATCGGGGCCAGCCTTAATCTCGATTGGCCTGTCAATTGTGGAGGTGATCACGTTCGTCCCCTTCTCTCCGCTTCCTTTCGGAATCTCAGGCGGATTGTCGTACCACTTCCGAATCACGTCAGCGGCGCTTTTTGGTCGGCCATCTCTTTCAGCGCGGGCCAAACATTCGTCTATGCCGGGATCAACCACGATGAAATCGGCGCCCTCTTCAGCGAACCGTTCAAGTAACCCTTTAGGTGGCGACGAGTAGGGGAACCACACGTCCCCATCTAAGGACTCCCACTCCTTCAGTGCGAGACCTACAACCCCCGACCTGGCAGCAAGGGTCGCCTTAATGACCGCCGAAGGGGCATCGTGCGAACTCTCCGAACCCAACGCCCCAGCCATACGGTCAAAATCAACCGTCACATCACCGACAGTCGCGTGCTCTGCGATGTATGTAGATTTACCCGCACACGGCGGTCCAATGACGACTCGAATCGTCACCCCTCGTCACCACCATCATTCGAATCGTCAACAGAAGCGGCAGGGATCGGCGTCTGACTCCCGTTCTGTGTCACATTCAGCGGGCGGATCAAAGCATCGCCACCCTCGACAGCCGGAAGATTCTGGCGCGCACGACCCTCGTTGATCGTCATCCACGGGCCACCGATCGACGCCTGCATCACCTGCGCCTGCTCCTCGAACGACCCCCGCAGACGAGCCTCAGTGTTGAACTCCACATACACCGACGGATCGTCATAACCGAGCTTCGGCAACAAGAACGAATTGAGCCGACCCTCAAGATGGGCAATGATCGGCCCCAACGTCTCCCCGTACAACATCCGCCGAAACTCGCGCACATTCGAGTAATTCGCGTTATCCAACAAGCCAACCATCGTCGGATTCACGTGGTACACCGCAGCCACAGTCGACAGCGCCAACTTCGTGCCATCGATGTACTCCTCCTCCTTAGCGGAGAAGCCGACCCGCTTCAGTTCCATCCCGTCCTCGAGGACCGGGGTGGCACCAGCAGCAGCACCATTATTCGAGTACGCCGACGACCACTGCTCCTTGAACCGTGTGCGGCCCTCCTTCGACCACTGCGCAGCATCCTTCGGGCGCGTCAAATACGTACCGACACGCCCAGCCCGACGCCACACCTGCTCACGGAACAGTTGCGCCTGGATCTGCTCAGTCAGAATCGACCGCAGCGCATTCACCGGAGACGAACCCGTCAACTCGTCGACCGGATTCCAACCGTGGAACGCGACCACATTCTCAGCCGGCACCTCAATCGGGCGATCAGTGCCAGGGAACTTCACCACGTACCCAGAAACCGAATACGCATCAGCACCGATAAAACTCGTCACCCACGACGGACGGATCGTCCGAAGGTGGTAACCGTCGCCCTCCACCGCGATCACCATGATGTAGGCAGAGTCATACAGTGCCAGATCCGACACCACAGCCCGCCAAAACTCGTAGCCCGTTTGCTCCGGGTTCGGCCTACGCAACACCGCCGGCAACAGGCCGTCCCGCATCCGGACCCGGCCCTCATCGCCCTGCATCTCGAAAGCGTGAACCCCGAGCTGCGCCACATTACGGGCCAGGAAGTCGATCACCGTCCGAAGATGCGGCTGCTCTTTCCATAACGTGTCCGCGCTCTTACCCATCGCCTGCGCCTGCAACGTCTCCACAATCGGAGCGGCAGTAACCATCACATCAGGGATAGGCGAAACGGGCTTAAACCCGAGCCATGAAGCGATACGCATTCCTCACCGCCTTTCACAGCACGAGCAACTCAAAGTCTTCGTTGTCATACACCGAGGTCGGCGCATCTTCGGTCGGACGAGTCGCGTCCCAAAACGCGGCAACCGCCGCGATCGAGGGAGACGCATCACCCACAGAGTTTCTTCGGTCAATCCACGTAGCGTCCCCAGACGCCTTGTCTTTCGCCCCACGCACCGACGCCGCCAACACAGGCTGCGACAAGTGCGTGATCCGACCCTGCACGAGAGCGTCATAAAACCGTCCCGTACCCGCCGACAATTCAGGGCCACCCCACTCGATGACCTCGACCCCAGCAGCCGTCAGATCATCCTTCAGCGCCGACGCAGGGGCACCACGCGCCTGCACCACCAGCCGGCCATCCCACCAGCCAGCCCCGCCCTCCACCGGAAGACGCTCGACCAGCCACGGAATCACCCACTCAGTACCCGGACGCGACGCCACCAACTCAACATGCCAGCGACCATCCGCCCGCTGCCCACACACCACCAGATGCGAACGAGCCCGATCCCACGACACATCCAGCGCCAGCGACAACCGCGCACCCTCAGCCGGCCGCGATTGCGAGTCCAAACTCGCCGGCCACGCACCCTCCGGGAAATACCCCGGCTCAAGGACCGTCACCCACTGGCACAAGTTCTCCGTACGAAACCCAGCCGTGTTCGACCGCTTCTCCTGCAGCTTCGCCGCCAGATCATCCACCGTCAGCGTGTGACCCAAAGCAGGGTTCGCCTGCGCCCACGCCTCCCGATCGTTCAGATCACAACCCTCCGGGGCAGACCACTCGAACAACCCGACCCGCTCACCCGTCGTATCGTCATCACCCAACGCCCGAATACAGCCATCCCGCAGCTCGCGCAACACCACCGACCGGGCATCCCCAGCATTCGAGGCAGCAACAATCTGCGACCTGGCAGGAACCAACGTCGTCGACGACATCGCATCCCACGCCTCCCACGACCGATGCTCACGCAACTCATCGAGGAACAACAGATCGATAGTCTGACCGCGGCCCGCCTCCCGCTTGAGCGGACGCACCACATACCGGGCGCCCGACTTGAGTCGGATCGTGCGCTTACCATTCCGACGCTCCGGCCGCAACATCCGCTTCTTCAACGCCGGCCGCGACTCCGCCAGATCCAGAACCTCATCCCACGTGTCCTCGGCATCAGACAAAGTCTGCGCCGCACCCAGAATCCGGGGCGGATGACCATTACGCTTCGGCCCATCCACGAACAGGCGCCACAACAACAACACCCGAGCAAGATGAGTCTTACCGTTCTGCCGCGCCACCAACAGCAACACAGTCTTGAACCGGAACGACCCATCCTCATTCAGCTCGAGCGCATGAACCAGGAACCACCGCTGCCACGGAAGCATCGGCGTCTTAAGGACCCGCTCCGCGAAGTCACACACCTCGAACCCCAGAGAAGTCTCCGGTGTGAGCTCCCGCCGCGGGGGAGTGAACAACCGCGGGGTCTCGCTGCCCCGCAGCATCTAACCTGCCCCCTCGAACTCCGACATCTCGTCGTCCTCCTCGGCCTCCGTCAAACCGAGCTTCAGCCGGCCCTCCGGGTTCAACCCCAGAGAGGCCAAGATCTTGTGATAAGTCGCAGTCGGCCCATACATCGCCCGATGCGTCTCCTCATACCCCGCACCGAACGCCGCATCCAAGTGATCGGCGTGCGCGCGCGCCAACTCCACCGTCGCCGCATCCATATACGTCAAATGAGAGGCCACCTCGATCGCATTCTCGAGCTCACGCCGCTGCGCACCCTGATCATCAGACATAATCCGGCCTCCTATCGCGCGCGACCCCACCTCAACCCCGGGGGAGGGAGGACCCGATACCTGCCCGGACTGGTCCGCGGTGTTCGTTTCTGGTGATGTTGACCCCCTACCCCCTTGGTTACCAGGTTCGGGATTGGTCTCCGATGGTGAGTAGGTCGGTGGGGTCGGTGTCTCCGCGTGTTCGGTTGCATGATGCGTGTGAGGGGCGGAGGTTTGCGGGGTCTTCGCGTAGTTCTGGGTGTGTTTTGACGGGGTGGTAGTGGTCTGGTTCGAAGGCGTCGGGGTGGTATCCGTAGTCGTCTGTGTTGACTGTGTAGTCGATGGGTTGTCCGCAGAGCCAGCATGGTGCGTTGGTTGTTTGGCTTTGGGTGCGGAATGTTTCTTTGAGTTTTCGCCAGTTGCGGGTGCTGCGGTTGACCTTGGGTGTGGTCATGTTTGGCCTGTGAGTGTGTTGCGTCGGTCGAGTAGTGCGTCGATGGCTTCCCATGCTCTGCGTTCGAAGGTTGGGTTGTGCCATGTGATGTCAGCGTGGGTGAGTGCGATGAGCGCGTCGATGCCGGTGACATCGAGGTGTTCGACTGCTTGGTGTGCTTGGGGTGTGAGTGTCACGGTCGCCTCCCGTGGTCTCGCCCGTCAGGGTGTGGGCTAGTCGTGGTCGCACTCGTGGTCGTGGCAGTCGCACCAGTCGTCTGCCCGCAACACCATGTCCTTACCCATCTCCAACATGCCCACCAACTGTGCAGTGCTGTGGTTGTCTGCGTGTTCGATGGTGAGTTGTTCGGTGCCGTCACTGTCCATCGTGAGGGTGATGGTGAGTGTGGCTAGGTGTATGCCTGTGCCTGGCATTGGGGTGTCCCCTTCTGGTGGGGGGTGGTTGTGTCCCGGTCGCTGCGCCTCGCGTGGGTGCGCGCCCTCGCATCGAAGCGGGGCCTGTCGATTGTTGATCGCGAGCGACGACGACCGGGAAGTCTGAGGGGGTCGGGTTGTTTGTGGGCACCGCGCTTTGCCGAGGCGGTGCGTCTCTCGGTGTTCGGCTCGCGGAAGGTAGGGACCGCGGGAACAACAAAGGTGAGGACGTCCCCCGCACGGGCACGTCACTCACCTATGGTGAATCATATCATACGACTTGGACAGTGCAGGTCACGCTTGTTTGCGTCTCCGCATGTGGTCGATCACCTCGCGGGGCGAGTAGATAGAACGGCCTGTCGGCCCGAACCTAGTCACGTGCCCGCGCTTGCCCCATGTGCGGATCTGGTCGGGAGTCGGGGTGTGATCGCCGTTTGTCCATTCGGCTACGAGTTCGGCGCATGTGGGTGCGTCGACCTTGGCGATGGACATGCCCTCCCGGCGTTGGGCTGGGGTGTAGTCTTCCAGCTTCTTCTCCGGGGGCGGGGTTGTTATTGCGAGGATGGTGGTGGCCCAACCGTTGATCTCGCTGGCGCAGTCCTCAGCCCAGGGTTGTTGTGCGATGCGGTGGGCGTGGTACTTGAGGTGCAAGGCGAGGCCGGTGTCGTCCATGTGTGCGGGCATGGGGATGTTGGTGTCGGCTTTGAGGTTGCGTGCCCAGCCGGCGAGGCAGTCGTGTACTTCGTTGGCTACGGATAGTGCGCCAAGGTTTAGTGGTGGCCGGCTGCCTGGTGTGCGGGGGTTGCGTGCTGCTCGTCCTCCGGGCGGTGAGACTTCTCTGCGTGCGATGCGGAGTAGTTCGGTTGAGGATGTGGCGATGATGGTGAGGTCGGAGGTGAGGGTGCGGGTGGTGTGCTGGTCGAGGAAGGTGTCGGTCACTCCGTCGCCTCCAAAATGTATGCGGCCATCCTGCGAGCTTCCGCGACAGTCAGTCCTACCTCGCACATGTCGTCACCCTCGCCGACTTCGATCCGGATTCCGGTTAGGTCTCTGTTGTTATTGACGGCGTGGACTTCGACCCACTGATCTGCTTCGCCGCGACTGAACAAGGTTTGGTACCAAACTGGGTTCATTGGTTCTCCCATCTCGGGGTGGCCGTCTGCACGATCCAGTCAGCGGTCAGATCGTTCGTCACACACGCCTGGTTGAGTGCCCCGCACCTACCGTTAGCGTGCCCCCAATCCCCGGTGACTAGTCCGGTCTCTTGGCGGGTGGGGGAGTAGACGCGGTAGATGTTGGGGCAGTCGTGGTCCCACCTGTACTGGATGGGGGTGCTTGCACCGCAGCCGTCGCATGTCCAGGTCATGTCGCCCACCCGTCGAACTTGTAGCGGGCCACCCGCACATGCTGCGGGCGGAAGATGTCCACATTCCTGTCCCGGTGTGCCCGCTCTGCTGCGGGGTTGAGGGTTCGGAATGCCCACCTGCCGGACGCTGATTGGGTGTTGAGGTCGCCGTTAGCGTCAACGATGGCGAAGATGTGTTCCTGCGGATCAGTCACCGGTCTGCCCTCCTGTCACCCTCGGCCCGGTCCGCAGGCAGCCAGTCGGTTACAAGTCGGCGCACTAACTGGTCGCCGTCACATGCCGCGCTCTCTGCGTCCTGACGGGAGGCAGACTTCGAGGTGTAGATCGGCTCGTCTGCAAGGTTCATGTACCGGAGTCCCCATTCCTCGCGCAGTGGTTCGGGGGCGAGAAGCCCAGCGGCGTGCAATGCGCTGGCGATGATGCGGTAGTGATCTATGTGGCACGCACCCTCGCTGTATCCGTCCATTGCGGATGCGGCGACCTGTGCTGCCTGTTCGATCTGCTCGTCGTTCACCACCATGCACCGCCCTCTGCCATTCGGCGCATGGCTGCCCACCCGGTGAACGTGGGCAGGGACGGGATCTGTGCAAGCCAATGAATCATGGTCTCTCCCCGGTGATGATGGTGAGCAGTTCCCGAACCGTGAGCGTCACCCACTGGTCCAACGCCTGCCCCTTTCCATGACGCTTGTGGATCAAAATCCCCACGTCGGCGTCGTCGTTGCCTCGCTCGATCTCCACTTCGTTCCAGTGGGTTCCGAGCTGGGTGGCCTTGGTGTTCTTCACCTCGGCCACCGTGCGTAGCCCGCGGATGTACAGGCCGTGAATGTCGCCGCGGTCTTTCGCCCCGCTGGTGGTGCGCCGACATATCTCCGGGCCGAGGTGTTCCTGTAGCGCGGTGACGATGAGTGTTTCCATCGCGGTGCCCTTGGCCTTGGATCGGCTCATGGTTCGTCCTCACTTCGGGTTCTGTCGCATGTCCCAACCGCGTACGCCGAACCGCTCAGGAACGTGACCAGAGCTACCCCAAGAAACTTTGCCCACAGTTCCAGATCGAGTTGGAAGAACAAGAGCAACGTCACGACGTAGAAGACGGAGTATGCAAACTCTGCGATCCGCTTGCCACTGACAGATGCGAACACCTTGTCTATGGCCCGTAGTGCGGGTCCGCGCCCGTGCTGGTCTTTACTCACTTGTCGTCACCTTCACGCTCGAGCCGAACAATCTCCCGATACAACAACAGGGACGCCTTCCGCAAATCCCCCAACGGGTCGCCCTTCACCACACCATCCGTGCGAGTAGCTCGGGCCACGTACTGCACCACCTGCGCCCCATTCCCGGTCAACCACTCGCTGATGTCGATGACCTCGACACCGCTGGGGAACCGGTAATAGTCCGGGCGAACCTGCTCGGTCACTGGTCTGTGCTCCAGTCACCCTCGGTCCGATCTTGCGAGTAAGGGCTGGCCGGCTCTGGTTGGCTGGCTGGTGCCATCGTCCGCCACTCGTCGCACGCGGCCCACCCCTCTGTCCATGCGCGATCCTGTACATCCAGCAGTGACGCGGGTGCGAGTAGTCCAGCATCGTGCAGTTCGCGGGCTAATGCCATGTCGATCCCGCCATCAACGTCGGGTCGGCCCTGCATGTCCCACAGGCTCATGTGCTTGCCGATTACCCGTGCAGCCTGCTCGATCCTGTCGTCACTCATCGCTGGTCTCCTGCCGGTACGGGTTGAGGAAACACGCATGGTCGTCGGACATGGCGTCCATCGCGCAGACCTCGCCAGCGTCATAGCCTTCGTCCCACGCTTCGGCGCGAGCCAGGCGGAGGACCGTCTGAAATTGGGCTTTAGTCACAGTCACGTCATCGGCGTCACTCATCGGGCTAAAACGGAGGCTGGTCATCGTTGTCACCTCCGAAGCCCTGCTGCTGCGGCTGTGATCCCCACGGATCCTGCTGCGCCTGCTGCTGCGGGCGAGCCTGCTGGTCCTTCGGCGGATGCACATACACCACATCAGCCACCAGAGTCGTGGACTTACGGGTCTCCCCGGTCTGCTTGTCCTGCCACTCATCAGCCCGCACCCGACCACTGACAGTGACCAGTGCGCCCTTCCGGACCTCTTCGCCGGCCTTCTCTGCTTCTGGTCCCCACACCTGCACCCGCTGCCACAACGTTGGGCCTGCATCAACCCACTGGCCCGACTGGTCCTTCTTGCGTGGCGTATCAGCCACCGAGAACGAACAGGACGCGACACCCGACGGCGTGAACCGAACCTCTCCATCGGATCCTGCGCGGCCCTTGATGATCATGCTGTTACTCATGCTTGGTTCCTCTTCCTGTTGCGGTATGCGAGCGCAAGACGCGCCACGCACGGGATCTTGAAGTCGTGGCCATCGCGGCCACACGTCTCACCCGGCTGCGCCTGGCAGCTCGGGCACGGGAGATGGCCGGCACCGTCAATCTCGTACGCTTCCTGGATCGGCTCCCCGGTCGCGTTGATTGCGCCCATGTGGGTTGATGTGCCGGAACCTGCTGGGAGTGCGCCTGTGGCGTGATTAGCCGTCAATGCGTGCGTGTTGTCGACCATCGCGTCACGCTGGCGAAGATCACGCGCCATGCGGATCACATCACCCACCTGGACAGTGCGGTCCCGAGGCTCCTCGTAGTAGGCGGTGACCGCGTTCAACAGGTATGAGATGTCGAGGTTGTGCCGACCGATCACCTCAGCCCACACCGCCGTCTGCGCCGGATCACCTTGACGGACTCGTGCATCCATCAGGTTGGCGCGGGCGAGTACCTGCGCGGCGTACTGTGCTGCGAGTTGCGGGTTCACTGCCCACCACCCATCAGCCGCACGGCTTCCTCAACGGTGTCGAGGTGGGCCTGTGCCCGCTGCGACGCCGTAGGCCGAGACGGGAACGTGGTCACATTCGACTGCTGGTGCGACTTGATCTGTAGCGCCGGGAACTTCTCACGGAACTTCGGCATCGACAGGATGTTGGACTTCCAGAACGAGTCCTGCTGGCACCAGTCCAAGACACGGACCGCCTCATCGAACGGAACGCCATCCCGGTCCAGGAGCAGTCGCGCCTCGGTACGCCACTTCGCTGTGATGTTCGGTGTCCGGGTGGTGTTGCCTGCGATGTGGTTTCGGAGTCGGTCGCATAGTGCTTCGACGTCCTGCCTCGGTGGCTCTGCCACCGCCGGCGGCTTAGCCGACGAAGAGTAATGGTCGGGTCGGGTCGGGTCGGGTCGGGTCGGGTCGGGGGTAGAAACTTTTTGAGAACTACCCCGTGAGTCACGCGTCGTGTCACGCGTTACACCCGGTGTGACGTTCTTTCTGTTCTCGCGTTCTTCGCGGAACCTTCGCTGCCGCTCACGCGCCTGCTCACGCCTACGCTTAACCGTCTCCGACGTCTCCTGGTAGTCATCCCAATCATGGAACTCATACCCGCCATCAGCCTCGAGCCACAGCCCGTTACCAACCAGTTCACGGGCAGCATCCTCGCTACCAAGAACCTGCAACAGACCAGTGGCGATATAGCCATCCGTGAGGTGCTGGCACGAGTACGTCCCGGCCCGCACCCACAACGATGTGGCTTCTGCGCTCATCGTCAACACCTTCGGGTGCGACCAGAAACCGTCATCGACCTTAAACCAGGTCATCGGCAGCACCGCCCTCCAGCGGATGCGACGACATGCGCACCTTCACCAAGTCGTCAATGAGTCGACGTTCCTCGATGGGTAGGTGTGATTCCCCGAGCATGATCTCTCGGCGGAACTTGTTGAGCTGATCGTATGCGGCGTACGCGCCATCAATTAGCGATCCACGTCGAGTCAGTAGTGCTTCCTGGACCTCTTCAAGTTGCTCCATGATGAGCTGGTTGAGGGTCAGTTCGTATCGTTGAATCCAGTGCATCGACTGGTACTCGGTGCGGCTAAGATAGGTCATAGCCCGCTCCTTTCTGCTAGTCCCAGAAGGGGGTTGGTCAGGCCCCGGAACCCCTGAACGTTGGCGCGTTCAGCCGGGGCCGTTCTTGTCCCCAAGTTTACAGCATCACCGCAGGTAGAGTTATGTGTCACTGCGATCACCTGTTCGACCCTCAGCCTTAACTCGAACACGGCGACGGGCTTCCTCGAGCCGCTGCAACCGTGCATCTGACAGGTGATAGGGCACCTGCTCATCCGGGCGGCACCAGTGATCCTTACGAGCCGCCGGGATCACCGACTTCTCCATGAAGCTGTTCACGACACACGCTCCGGGATCCGTCCAGCCCACACACCATCGCCACCAGCCAAAGCCCGCGACTCACGACAATGAGCAACCACCGGGCACTCCGACACACACAGGAAAGCGGCACGCCGCCACCGGGCCTCCACCACACCTGGCCCCTCGCCGTCAGCACGCGGATCCCAGATGTAACCGTTCCTCGGATCCGTGCAAGGGGCCTTGTGCGCGTTCTCCGGCGCAACAACAGGCAGTGCGGCGTTCTTCGCCTTCTCCGCCTTCTTGCGTAGGTACTCCTTCATGTAATCCCGGTACCCCTGCCTGCACGGCTCACACGGCTGCTCCCCAGCCTTCAAGTGACGCTGATAGGCGGCATGAGTGCCGCACGGCTTCAACGCCGGCGACTTCTTCCGCAACGCCTCACGACGAGCCCTGAACGCGTCACGATTCGCCTTCTTGCACGCATCGCACGGTTCCTCACCGGCAGCCCTGTGCCGCTTGTACGCGGCCTGAGTGCCACACGGCTTCAACTTGGACGTGTCCCGCGGCTTCGGCTTATAGCGGGCACGATTCCGTTCACGGTTCGCCTCCAGGCACGCATCGCACGGCTGCTCGCCTGCCCTCACATGGCGTTGGTATGCGGCGCGGGTGCCGCACGGCTGCAAGTCGGAGGTGTCCAGCTTCTTCGGCTTATAGCTGGCGCGGCTCTGCTCACGGTTCGCCAACACGCATGGCTCGCACGGCTGCTCGCCGGCTTTCATGTGCCTCTGGTATGCGGCGTTGGTGCCGCACGGCTGCAACTCGAGCGACATCTGTAGTTCCTTTCGATAGCTCACGATGCGACTCCTGCCGGGGTGATGCCGCCCTCGTCATCCAGCAACACCCACCGCCGATACCTGTAGACGGGGATCTCGCGCGGATCCGAGCCCTGCCGGACTATCCAGCCGCGCTCCATCGCCACCTCCCGGTGCGACTCGACCCACGCATGGCACTGGACACAAGTAGCTGCCGCGTTCGCTGCACTCCCAGTGAGTACGGACCGGGACCCACCCATGCCGCGGGGACGACGGTGATGGAGCTGTGCTGCCTCGTCCCAACAACCCGCTGCACGGATCTCACAGAAACCACCACACCGGGCCATCACACGAGCACGCACCACCGGGGAAAACGCTGACACGCTCACGCCCCCTCACCCCTCCCGGCAACCGAATACATCGACCGGACAGACGCCCCAATCGACTGCCACGCACGCAACTCCGCATCCAACGCACGAGCCGTACGATCCGCATGCCGGTAAGCCACATCCGCCGCATCCCTAGCGGCACGCTCACCAGCAGTCGCCAGAGTCGCCGCATACTTCTTCTCGTGAGCCGCCCCCTCGTGCGCCATGTATGCGCGGGCGAACGCCAGATCATGCGCGTGCTCAGCCTCGAGGAACAGCCCGTACCGTTCAGAGCAGACAGTGACGCCCTTGGACATACGGTTCGACACGTCACGGATCGACTGCTCGATCTGCACCGGGTTAAGTACGTCGGTCACGACGCCACCTCCGCGACAGCCTCACGAACCGCCACAGGATCAGCCTCAAAATCAGCAATCACGCGATCCACAACCTTCGGATCATTAACGACCCGAAGATTCACCCCGCCACCCTGCGGAGTCAGCTTCCACGCCGTAAACGCCGCAGCATCAACCTCATACGCGGCCAACAGATCCAACAAGTTCTGCTTCGACCGCTGCAACGGAGTCATCTGCCGATTACGAACCTCTTCAGCCGACGCGACACCCTTCTTCGTGTCGCCCGCCAACGCGGCCACAATCGCCCGACCCCACGCCGCAGTCTCCGCGTTCTGCATCTCCGAGTCGCGGGTGAACTGGGTAGGCCCCGGCACTGGCTCCCACGCCGTCCCGATACCAGGACGAGGATCATCCGGGGTGCGGTACGCGGCAGCCGTGTAGACGATGAACGACTTGTTGTTCACCACCAGCAGCTCGTACTTGACTTGCTGCATCGACCCTTCGGGATACTGCCGGCGAAACTCCACTAGGCGTTGTGCGACGTCTATGTAGTCCAGGGGTCCCTTGAACTCAGCCACGGTCGCCCCCCTCAATAGCGAGGGCATCGTCTAGCGACAGGATCCCGCGGGAAAGCATTGACTCCACCAGAGCGTCAGCCCCACCGTCCTCGTGATCCGGCTTATGCGGCACCCACCGCACAGTCGGGGCACCAACCGTTTCCGTCACAGTGACGCCAGGAACCTGGGTTCCCCGCTTCGCCGCCTCAATCACCGACGAACGGCCAGCCGAGGACAGCCCGATAACCGTTTCACCGAAGTTGTCCACCGCCCACTCGAGAGCAGCAGCCTCGTCATCAATGGCTACAGACACGGACTTGCGTCCACGAGCCACCTGCAACGACCCGATCTCCCGGCCAGCGTCATCAACGATGTAGTCCGTGCCGCGGGACACCTTCTCGTCCTGGTAAGCCTCCTTATCGGTGGACTGCTGGCCCTTGATCTTGCGGGCCATCCAATCCAGCACAGCTAGGCGTCGGCCCAACTCTTGAATGCTCATTGCGTTTCCTTTGCGTGGATTCGGTTGCGCCACACGAGCACATCGAGCGGGCCACATTCGGCCAGCAGCTCGGACTCGGTGGAACCGTGGGTGTCTGGTTGGGTGACGCAGTACCAGCGGCCATCGACCCACGACCAGATGTCGGAGTCCCTGTCGATGACCAGCGCCTCAGTGGGGATCATTGGTAGTCCTTGAGATAGGCGAGTGCCTGTCCGGCGAGATGTCGGGCGGTGTCGATCTCCCACTGGGCGCCACCGGCCAGTGCGGACAGCATCACTTCGATGGTTCGGGCAAGTTCGTCGCGTTCCTGGCGTAGCGTCTCGGCTTCGACCTGCAACACACCGCGGGCACGGGCAACTTCGCTCAGTACGTCACCCGTGGGGGCCGCATCCCCACAGGCCCCCACGGGGAGATTCGGGGGAGTCACCAGAACTCCTTGCGTCGGGCGCGTTCCTCATCCGCCCACACCGAGATGCGGTCCTGACGGAGCACGTCGCACTTCTCCGCGATCAACCAGCCGTCAGCCAACGCGGAATCAATCTGCGCTTCGGTCCAGTCCAGCTCGCGGCGTTCCTCACGCAACGCTTCTTCCGCTGCGTCCCACTCGGCGTCAGAAAACTCCGAGTCCGGGACCGCGTACCTGTCCAGCGGGTTCACCACGACCACCCCGCCACCACGTCAGCCACCAACGCCGGCCCGCACACGATGAGCACAAACACGGCGACGATGCCGATGACGTTTCCCACCTGGCGCCAGAACGAGACCGGATTCCAGTTGGAAGACGCCAACCGGCACGCCTCGTCATCCATCGCCGCCTGCACATCAGCAGACACGAGCCCCTTACCGGCGGGATGCCGCAGCATCGCCTCAGCGCGGGCATCCATGTCAAGCCAGCGGGCCATATCGGTGTACGGGTCGATACTCATGCCGACACCCGCTCGCTGTTGTCTGCCAGCAGCGCCAGCGCCACACGTAGGTGGTTTTCGATCAGACGTTCCCGCGACGACCAGACCGGTGCGCCGTACAATCTGCCGATGTCCAGACCGAGCGTGCGGGCGATGACAACGGCCTCACTCAGCCGGAATGGCCTAGAACCTGCCAGCATCTTCGAGACCGTGGTGTGGTAGATGTGCGGCAGCCCTGCGTCGGTGAGTAGCTGCGCGCATTCGGCCTGGGTTATCCCCAGCGCGTCCATCGCAACCTTCATCTCGCGGGCGAACTCGATGTCGGGGTTCATGCCGCCACCGCCAGATCCAGCGTGCGGAAACCCAACCTGTCCGCCGCCTGAGTCACCGACCAGCCATGAACATCCATCAGATATTCGGCCAGCCAACGCCGTTCCTCCCGGCCCTCCGGGATGTCGACCGGGCGCCCGTGATGCAGACGGAGAGCGACAACCCAGTCACCCTTCACCGGGGAACGCATGTACTTCTTGCTCATCACGCGGCCCTCCACACCTGGTTCTTCGACGCGTGCCGAGACGCGCGATTCGTCCTCGCGCGACCCATCGACACGATCTGCCCGGTGCGGGCGCGGGAACCGATGATCGCCGGCACCACGTTCGGGGAATGCGGGGTCAGGTCGTTGGGGATGAGGTCGTGTACCTCGTCGGCGGTGAATGCGCGCCTGGTAGCGATGAGTAGGTCCACTGCGGCGATGGCTGCGGCCCGGTAGTCGGCGGGGGAGTTTTCGATGACGCGGGCGGTGCCCTCGTCTCGCAGGTGTTGTCCTGCGCTGGATGCTGTAGAGTGCATCTCAGATTCCTTTCGTGGGGATTCGTTGCCCGTCACCAGTTGCCGCTGGTGGCGGGCGTTTTTTATGCGGCGAGTGTCTTCTCGGCGTAGTCCTCGACCGCGGTCCTGGTGAGCACGTACGGGCCGTTGGGTCCGTTGAGTTTTCCGAGGGGTGTGATTGCTCCGGCTTCGATGAGTCGGATCACGGTGCGGCTGGACTTTCCGAGAATGACGCCCGCTTGGGTGCTTGTGAGCAGTTCCGTGGGTGTCATGTGGATCACTATGGTGCATTGCATCACGTCGGTCAAGCGACACGCCGGATAAACTTTCATCAATGTAATACTTGACCCACGTCGGACACGTGCCACATACTGTGTCTATGACACACAGCATCCAGCCCAACGGCGTCCCGGAACTCACCCTCGGATGGCGCATCCAGATGGCAATCGACGCCGCCGGCCTCAAGCAGACAGACCTCATGGACTACTTCGAACTCAGCCGCGGCACCATAAGTAGGTGGTGCCGCGACGATGGAGTCCCACCGAAGCGGCACCAGATCATGCAGATCGCCCTCATGACTGGCGTCAACGCCACCTGGCTCGAAACAGGAAAAACCCCCACCGGAGGCGGCGGGGGCGAAGAAAACACGGACTATGGATTAAAAGTCCGTAGCTCTACCAACTGAGCTATAGGGGCGTTGGTCACGATACCGTCCGTGTCCGTGGCTGGTTTAACCGCCCGGCAGTCGGTGCCCTACACTGGACTCCGCTGCGGACCGGGGCACCCCGGACGTGGCGCAGGCCCCCTTCGTTTAGCGGCCTAGGACACCGGCCTTTCACGCCGGCAGCGCGGGTTCGAATCCCGTAGGGGGTACGCACATCCGAGATCCCGGCCACCAGCAGGTGGCCGGGATCTCGCGCATTTGTGGTCCCGGCGGGCGGGTGGTCCGGATTCCGATGGAGGCTCCGTCGACTTCGTGCAGGTAGGACTCGAGTCGAGCCGGGCGGGCGCGCCATCAAAGTGTCGTTGAGCTGCACGGATGTCGCCGATTGCCTGCTGATTTGCGTTATGGTCGGGGCGTCTACTAATGTTCTTTCTCGTGCGAAGAGCACGGCCCTGTGGCGCAGTTGGTTAGCGCGCCGCCCTGTCACGGCGGAGGTCGCGGGTTCGAGTCCCGTCAGGGTCGCCAGAGACAACCGGCGCATTCGGTGTTCACCGGATGCGCCGGTGGTCTTATGGCCAGGTAGCTCAGTTGGTACGAGCGTCCGCCTGAAAAGCGGAAGGTCGCCGGTTCGATCCCGGCCCTGGCCACAACGGTGACGAACGCGCCGGAGGGAACACTCCTCCGGCGCGTTCGTCGTTTCGGGGATCCTCCGCCCTTCGTTATAGCGTGGACGCCATGCCATCGACTGCCCCCGAGGTCTCCGACGTGCCACAGAAGTCCCAGGCCGGGCCTCGGTGGGGGATCGTCGCCGCGGTCAGCGGGCTCGTCGCCGTCCTCCTGGCGATCATCGTGCCGCTGCTGCCGGTCACCCAGACCACCACGAGCATCAGTTGGCCCGAGGCAGGCACACTCGACCCGGTCACGGCTCCGCTCGTCGCGTATTACCCACTCGATCTCACCTTGGACGTGCCGTGCTCGGCCGTCCGACAACTGCGCGAGCAGGGTCGTGAGGACGGAGTGCTCGTGTCGACCGCGCCCCGCCAAGCGGGGGAGAATTCAGCTGCCCGCGCTCTCGTGGTATCCGTGGCCGGCCCCAACGTGGAGGTCCGCAGCCGCAACGCGCTCGTTGCTTCCGCGCCCACCGACGCTGTCGCCGGGGCAGGGGCGTGCTCGACGATCCACGTCACGGCCGACTCCGGGTCGACCGGTGCCGAGTTCGTCGGTCTCAATGTCGACGGGCAGGGCGTCGGGGGCCGCATCGACCAGGACCTGCGCCCGCAGGTGGTCGGCGTGTTCACCGACCTCAAGGGCGCGGTACCGGAGGGCATGGCCGTGAACATCACGGTCGACTCGCGCTACACCACCCAGGCGACCGCGATCAAGCAGATCGCGATCGTTTTGGGCATCCTCACGATCATCGTCGCGCTCGTCGCCCTGCACCGGCTCGACCTGCGCGACGGGCGGGTCGCGCGTCGCATCCTCCCGCCGGGCTGGTGGAAACCGCGACCGCTGGACCTACTGGTCGTCGTGACTCTCCTGGTGTGGCACGTCATCGGGGCCAACACCGCAGACGACGGCTACATCCTCACCGAGGCCCGCGCTGCCGTCTCGAGCGGCTACATGCCGGAGGTGTTCCGCTATTACGGCGCCCCGTACGCGCCGTTCGGGATGCCCTACTACCTGTACACCGCGATGAGCGCCGTCTCGCTCGGTAGCATCTGGCTACGACTACCCGCGTTGCTCCTGGGCATCGCCTCGTGGATCCTGCTGTCCCGGGAAGTGATCCCGAGGTTGGGCATCGCCGCCCGCGGCGCCCCGGCAGTGAGGTGGAGCACCGCCGCGGTCTTCCTCGCGTTCTGGCTCACCTACAACAACGGCCTGCGGCCCGAACCGATCATCGCGTTCGGCGTCCTGGCGACCTGGGTTTCGCTCGAGCGGGCGCTCGCAACGGGCCGACTGCTGCCGGCCGCGACCGGGTTCATCATCGGCGGACTCACCCTGTCCGCTGCGCCGACGGGCACGTTCTGCATCGCCGTCATCATCGCCGCGTCGCGGCCGCTGCTGCTGCTGGTGATCCGGCGAGCGAGGCGGGACGGATGGGTGCCCACCGTCGCGCCGCTGCTGGCTGCCGGCCTGGGCGTGCTGCACCTGATCTTCCTCGACCAGCCCCTGGTCACCACGCTGCAGTCCTCCGCGCTGCTCGGGGACGTCGGCCCCGCCGGCAGCTGGTATGAGGAGGTGTGGCGCTACGGGTGGCTGATGAACCCCACCCCGGATGGGTCCCTGGCCCGCCGCTTCGCGGTGCTCGCCATGCTGCTGTCCCTCATCACCTGTGCGGCGATCCTCTTCCGCAAGGGGCGAATCCCCGGGGTGTCTGGTGGGCCCGCCCGCCGCATCGTGGGTTTGGCCGCCATCTCCATCGCGTTCATGGCACTCAACCCGACCAAGTGGACCCACCACTTCGGCGCGTTCGCCACCATCGGCGCGGCGCTGGCAGCGCTGGTGACCATGGCCGTCCTCCCGGCTGCGACCAGGTCGCTACGAAACCGCATGCTCTTCCTGGCCGCCGTCCTGTTTGTGCTCGCTCTGAGCTTCACCTCCACCAACGGCTGGTGGTACATCTCCATCTACGGAATCCCCTGGGGAGGCACCCAGCCCACGATCGCCGGGGTGACCCTGTACTCGGTGTTCTTCGCGCTGATGGTCCTCGCGCTTCTTGCCGCGCTGTTCCTGCACTACCGGGAGCCGTTCATCACGCGGACCGGGCCGGCGCGGCCCGGGGACGACCGCGGGCCCCTGCTCCGGTTCGCGCGCGAGGTCTCACATGCCCCTCTCGGGCTGGCGGCGGCCCTCGTCGTCGTCGTCATCGTCGCCTCGATGGCCGCAGCGGTCCGTAACCAGTACCCCGCCTATTCGGTGGGCCTGCAGAATCTCCGCGCGCTTTCGGGCAAGCCCTGCGGGATCGCGGACGCGGTCCTCGTCGAGCCCGACGCCAACGCCGGACTGCTCGCCCCGGTCGGCGAGCCCCGGAACCAGCTCGAGGCCGGGGGCGAAGCGGTCAAGTTCGCACCCGACGGGATCCCCACCGACCTCACCGCCACCCAGGCGGTAGAGACAGACACGCCCGGTACGGGCGAGGGCTCCGACACCACCTCGACGACCGCCGGGACGGAGGGCGGTGTGCGCGCAGGCGAGGGAATCAACGGCAGCCACTCCGTCCTCCCGTTTGGCCTCGACCCGGCCCGGGTGCCGGTCCTCGGTAGCCACCAGTTCGGCGCGCAGCTCAACGCAGAGACGACGACCGACTGGTACCCGCTGCCCGAGCGGTCCGAACAGAACCCGCTCATCACGATCGGGGTGGCCGGGTCCATCGCCCGCGACGCGGTGCAGGTGGAGTACTCCACCGGCGGCGGCAAGTTCGAGGTGGCGGGCTCGGTGCTGCCCATCGACATCGGGCCCGCCCCGTCCTGGCGCAACCTGCGCGTCCCGGTGGACACGCTGCCCGCCGAGACCACCGCGATCCGGCTGGTCGTGCGCGACCTCGACCCGGACCCGTCGCGGTGGATCGCGATCACCCCGCCTCGCATGCCCGAGCTGATCACGATGCAGGACCTGGTGGGCGACACGACCCCGGTCCTGCCCGACTGGGCAGTGGCGTTCCACACCCCCTGCCTGCGCCCGTTCGAGGAATACGCCGGCATCCATGAACTGCCCGAATATCGCGTCCTGCCCGATCGCGGGCTGGCGGTGAGTTCCACCAATACGTGGCAGGCGTGGGACGGCGGCGGGCCACTCGGGTTCATCGAGCTGCTGCTCAAGGGCGAGACGGTGCCGACCTACCTCGAGCACGACTGGGACCGGGACTGGGGATCGCTCGTGCGGTACACCCCGCTCGTGCCGGAGGCGCGCGAGGCGACAGTCGAGCACGGGGAGGCCGTACGGTCGGGACTGTGGAACGGCGGGCCGCTCGCCCGCTGACCGGCTAGCATCGGTCCCGACGCTTTTACAAGGACTTCCAAGTAACAGCGTTCAGGACCCTGGCGACGACAGACTGGAGACACGCATGTCCGTGACGGAGAAGCAGTTCGAGAACATCCTGGTGGAGCAGAAGGACCGCGTCGCGGTCATCACGCTCAACCGCCCCAAGGCACTTAACGCGCTGAGCAGTGCCATGGAAAAGGAGGTCGTCGAGGCGGTTGAGGCACTGGACGGCGAGCCCGGGGTCGGTTGCATCGTCATCACCGGTTCGGAGAAGGCCTTCGCGGCCGGCGCCGACATCAAGGAGATGAAGGACAAGACCTACCCGGGGATCTACCTTGAGCGCTTCTTCCACGACTGGAAGCGCCTCACCACCGCACGCACGCCGATCATCGCCGCAGTGTCCGGTTTCGCCTTGGGCGGCGGCTGCGAGCTGGCAATGATGTGCGACATGATCATCGCCGGCGATAACGCCAAGTTCGGCCAGCCCGAGATCACCCTCGGCGTCATCCCGGGTATGGGCGGTTCACAGCGCCTCACCCGCGCCGTCGGCAAGGCCAAGGCCATGGACCTGTGCCTGACAGGCCGCCAGATGGACGCCGAGGAAGCCGAGCGCTCCGGCTTGGTCGCCCGCGTCGTTCCCGCGGCCGAACTGCTCGACGAGGCCATGAAGGTCGCCGACAAGATCGCCTCCATGAGCAAGACCACCGCCATCGTCGCGAAGCAGGCCGTCAACCGCTCCTTCGAGACGACCCTCGAGGAGGGACTGCTCGCCGAGCAGAACGCCTTCTACGCGCTGTTCGCCACCGAGGACCAGACCGAGGGCATGTCGGCGTTCGCGGAGAAGCGCAGGCCCGAGTGGCGCCGCTGAGCCAGAGGCAGAAGCACGGGCACCTCGCCGGGGCCGCGGGCGCCCACCGCGCCCCCGGCGAGCCCCTGCCTGTGCTCGTCCTGACCGGCTACTTGGGTGCCGGAAAGACCACGCTGCTCAACCACCTGCTGTCCGGCACGCCGGGCCTGCGCATCGCGGCGATCGTCAACGACTTCGGCGAGATCGACGTGGACGCCACCGCCGTGGCCGGCCGCGTGGACTCCATGGTCTCGCTGGCCAATGGCTGCGTGTGCTGCGAGATCGACGCCAGTGAGCTCAGCGAGACCCTGACCACACTCGCCGACCCGGAGCTGAGCCTGGATCTGGCGGTCATCGAGGCCAGTGGGCTCGCCGAGCCGCCGGTCCTGTCGCGGATGGTCCACGACGTCCCTCGCGACGTGGCGCGCCACGCCGGGATGGTCCAGGTCGTCGACGCCGAGGGCCTCGACGACGCCATGGCTAGGCACCCGGGACTGGCGGCGCACCTGGCGGAGGCCGACCTCGTCGTCGTCAACAAGTGCGACCTTGTCACCCGCGAGCGGTTCGGGGAGCTCCGCGCGACGATTCGCGCCCACGCCCCGCGCGTGGCTGTAGTGCCGGCGGTCCGCGCCGCGGTCCCGGCCGGGTTGCTACTCGACATGGCGCCCGACAGTGCGCCCACCGCAGACGGCGGCGGCCACTCACACGGCGACCACGCACACGGCGGCCACTCGCACGGCGGCCACGAACACCTCCACGAACACCTCCACGACGGCTACACGGCGGTCACCGTGACGCCCGCCGGACACCTCCATCCGCGTCGCTTCCTCGCCGCGGTCTCCGCACCGCCGACCGGCGCGTACCGCGCCAAGGGCACACTGACCATGGCCACCGCGGACGGCCCCCGTCGCTACGAGGTGGCCCTGGTGGGCCGCCGGTTGGAACTGCGCGCGGGGGGAGAGGGGCCGGAGGGCCTGGTGGTGATCGGCGTGGCGATGGACGACGACGAGGTGGCCGGCTTCCTCGACGAGGTCGTTCTGGTCGCCGGGGAGACGGTGGACGCGACCGCGGAGTTGGGCTTGCACCCGTACCTGATCGGCGACCCGGACTCCAGCGATGTCGAGGAGTGGATCTATGACGAGCAGCGCGCGGCGCCCGTCACCGGGGCCGCCGCGATGCTGGCGGATCCCGAGGATCCCGAGGCATTCGATCCAGCTTTCACTCCCTGACCGTCTCGTGGGGATGAAGCGGCAACCGGTACCCCCGATGACCTGACGGCTTTCTCATGTTTCGGTTCGGCGTCACCCCGTCCACGTGCGTATAGTGGCGCTGACGATGGCGGAGTGCCGCACCGGCAGGGGGGGCCTACCTACTGCGGTGGGGGGGGGCCGCACAGACGAGGGAGGAGACCTCGTGGACGAGGACAGTACGGGCCGCGGCTCGAACGGCGCCGGGGACGCCCAGCGACGTAAGCGCGACCTCGCCTCGGTGCGCAGTGCGATCGCGGCGCTGCGCGAGGCCACGGGGATCCCCGTGACGATCGGTGGTGTCGTCGGTGAGGGCCACACGCTCGTCCTGTCCGAGTCCCTCGGCATGCGGACCTCGGCGATGAAGGATCTCAAGGTCCACTACGGGGCCGGCGTCGGCGGGCGGGTCATGGCGACCGGCAAACCGGTCGGCGTTGCCGATTACCCGCGGGCCGGTGTCATCACCCACGAGTACGACCTCCCGGTACTCTCCGAGGGCCTGCGGTCGATGGCGGCGATCCCCGTGGTGGTGGGCAAGGACGTCCGCGCGGTGATCTACGCCGGCGTCCACTCTTCGGTCCGGTTCGGGGAGAAGGTCCTCAACCAGATGGCGGCGACCGCCCGTGCGTTGGAACAGGAGATTGCTGTCAACGACGCGTTGGCGGCCCGGGGCGCCGCCCCGGTCGGACCCGGCTCCGGCGAGGGCCGGTGGGACGACGTGCTGTCCAACGAGCGGATGCGCGAGACGCACGCCCGCCTGCGGATGCTCGCGTCACGCACCGAGGATCCGGACGTGCGCGCCGAGCTCGAACGCATCTGCGCTGAGATGGTCTCCCCGCCGCCCGAGATGCCCACCGCGCGGCTGTCCCGCCGCGAGCTGGACGTGCTGGCCTGCGTCGCGCAGGGCAAGACCAACATCGAGACCGCCGCCGACATGGGGATCGGCGCCGAGACGGTGAAGAGCTATCTGCGGTCGGTGATGCGGAAACTCGACGCGCACACCCGTTTCGAGGCGGTCAACGCAGCGCGCCGCATGGGCGCGCTGCCCTGATTGCGCCGCCTTGATCACGCCGCCTTGATCTCGCCGCCCCGGGTGCGCGCCGGCGAGGCCGCCAGCCCGTGGCCTCGGCTCAGCCGCGCTCGCCGCCGGGCACCCACAGGACGTCGCCCTCCGGGTTCGCGACGCGACCCAGGACGAACAGCAGATCCGACAACCGGTTGAGGTACTTCGCGGGAAGGACCGAGGTCGTCTCCGAATTGGACTCCACGGCCGCCCACGCCGAGCGCTCCGCGCGACGGGTAACCGTGCGCGCGACGTGAAGGTACGCGCCCCCAGGTGTCCCGCCGGGCAGGATGAACGATGTGAGGTCCGGTACCTCGGCGTTGAACTCGTCGATCCAGCCCTCGAGCCGGTCGATGTAGGACTGCTCGATCCGTAGGGGCGGGTACTTCGGATTCTCGACCACCGGCGTAGACAGGTCGGCTCCGGCATCGAACAGGTCGTTCTGCACGGTCCGCAGAACAGCGACGACACGGTCGTCCAACCCGCCGAGGGTCACGGCCACGCCGATCGCGGCGTTGGCCTCGTCGCAGTCCGCATACGCGACCAGCCGCGGGTCGTTCTTGCTGACGCGCGAGAAATCCGACAGGCCCGTGGACCCGTCGTCGCCGGTCCGGGTATAGATCTTGGTCAGATGAACAGCCATAACAGCCAACCTACGCTGCGGAGGGCCGCCGTTCCTCGGATCCTTCCCCCGTCTCACCTAGGGTGGGACCGTGAGCGCTAATCCCACATCCCGCGAGGAGAGCTTCCTCGTCCGAGGCGGCACCCGACTGTCAGGCGAGATCTCCGTTGCCGGTGCCAAGAACAGCGTGCTGAAGCTGATGGCCGTGGCACTCATGGCCGAGGGGCGGACGACTCTGACCAACTGCCCGGCCATCTCCGATGTGCCGGCGATGGCCGATGTCCTGCGCCATCTCGGGTGCACGGTCGAGATCTCCGGCGATACCGTCGTGATCGACACTCCAGCCGAGTTGGGGCACGTGGCCGATGACAAGGCGGCACAGCGTCTGCGCGCATCCGTGTGCATCCTCGGTCCACTGGTCGGACGCCACCACCGTGCGGTCCTCGCCATGCCCGGTGGCGATGCCATCGGTAGCCGCCCACTCAACTGGCACCAGAACGGACTCAACCGGCTCGGCGCGCGCACCCACATGGACCACGGCCGGTTGGTCGCCGAGGCCACCGAACTCAGGGGGGCGGACTACGAGCTGAGCTTCCCGTCGGTCGGCGCCACCGAGACGTTCGTGACCGCAGCCGTGCTGGCGGAGGGCACCTCGGTCCTAAAGAATGCAGCCCGCGAGCCGGAGATTGTGGACATCTGCGACCTGCTCAATGAGATGGGTGCGCAAATCAGCGGTGCCGGAACGAGCACGATCACCATCCGCGGCGTAGACGGACTGACCCCGGTCAGTCACCGGGTCATCGGGGACCGGATCGTCGCCGCCACCTGGGCCATGGGGGCCGTCATGACCCGGGGCGACGTCACCGTCACCGGAATCGACCCCATGTTCATTCACGTGGTGCTGGAGAATTTGCGCGCAGTGGGCGCACACGTGGAGACCGGTCCCGACTGGATCCGTATCTCCCAGGACGGCCGCCCGCGGGCCCGCGACATCCGGACCCTGCCCTTCCCCGGATTCCCCACGGACCTCCAGCCGATGGCGATCGCGCTCGCCTCGGTCTCCCAAGGGATGTCGGTGGTGACAGAGAACCTCTTCGAGGCGCGCTTCCGGTTCGTGGAGGAGATGGTGCGCATGGGTGTGAATGCGGAGACGGACGGGCACCACGCCAAGATCGTCGGCCGGGAACGCTTGGACTCGGCGACCGTCTGGGCAAGCGATATCCGCGCTGGCGCAGGTCTTGTGTTGGCGGGCATGTGCGCAGACGACGTGACCGAGGTCTGCGAAATCTTCCACATAGATCGCGGTTACTCCGACTTCGTGGGCAACGTGCGGGCGCTCGGCGGTGAGATTGAACGAGTCCCCACCAATCGGTGAAGCACGGACCGCTGGGTGCGTGCCGGCGCGGAGCTTGTGGTTGTGGGGGCTGTTGGGTGGTGGTCGTGGCGGGATTGGGTGTCTGACCTGGCGATTAGTAGTTTCGTCGCGGTCCGTGTAACTTTATCGGAGCCGCCAGGGAGCGGGCCGGAGCCGAGAGGCGAGGGT
>NZ_VOBA01000002.1:300000-595644 GCF_008369165.1 Dietzia sp. ANT_WB102 | reverse complement strand
CGCAACCAAACAAAAAATTTGGCACTATCACAAACAAAACACACTGTTGAGTTCTCAAACAACACCCACACACCGACCCCCAGCCATCCGAAGACAACCAGCTCGCGGGGCATTCCGCCACCCACTCAGGGCAACTTCTCCAGTGTAGCAGCACAACCGGCCAATCCTGAAACCGGCTGGTTTCCTGCTAACGGGATCGTCGCACTCTCTCGAGGGCAGCTTCTCCACCTTAGCTGTCCGAACCTGCCGTGTCCAACCGGCTTGCTCTTCCTGCTACCGAAGCTTGTCACTTGGGCGTCCCCGGCCTCTCGGCCCGGGCCGCTCTCGGCGACGTCCAATAAGTTACGCAGACGTGAATGGAAACGCAAACCCGCAGGTGAACCCACTGAAAGCACGAAGGCGCCGGGATCACCGGCGCCTTCGTCGCTCTTCGCGGCTCAGTTGACCCTGACGCCGGCAAAGCTCTTCTTGCCACGCCGCAGTACCAACCATGAGCCGTGAAGGAAGTCAGCCGCCGTCGGTGTCCACTCCGGATCCGAGACACGCTCGTTGTTGACGTACGCGCCGCCCTCTCCGACCGCGCGACGTGCCGCGCCCTTGCTCTCGCAGAGACCAGAGGCCGCCAGGAGATCGACGATCGTAGCGGGATCTTCTCGGCCGACCTCAACCGTTCCGGCGTCGTCGAGCGCCGCCGCGAGGGTGGCCTCGTCAAGGCCGGAGATTTCGCCTCGACCGAAAAGTGCCTGCGCGGCGGCTTGGACCGACTCGGTCGCTGCGACTCCGTGCACCAGGGTCGTCATCTCCTCGGCGAGTCGCTTCTGCGCCGACCGCAGATGAGGCTTCTCCCGTGTCAGTTCTTCAAGCTCGTCGATCTCGTCCTTCCCGAGGAAGGAGAACCACCGCAGGTAACGCACCACGTCGGCGTCGGTGGTGTTGAGGAAGTACTGGTACCACGTGTAAGGGCTCGTCATCGCGGGATCGAGCCAGAGGCTCCCGCCGCCAGTGGACTTCCCGAACTTTTTTCCATCCGAGGAGGTCACCAGGGGCACCGTCATCGCGTGCACGACTTCCCCGTCGATTCGGCGGTTCAGATCAACACCGCCCACGATGTTGCCCCACTGGTCGGAACCCCCGATCTGCAACGTGCAGTCCATGTTGCGTCGCAGCTGCACGAAGTCGTTCGCCTGCAGGAGCATGTAAGAGAACTCAGTGAACGAGATGCCCTCACCTTCCAGGCGACGCTTGACAGTGTCGCGGCCCAGCATCGTGTTGAGGGAGAAGTGCTTGCCGACGTCGCGGAGGAACTCGATGACGGTCATATGCCCGGTCCACTGCATGTTGTTGACTACGCGTGCCCCGGTGGTGCTCTCGGTGAGGTCGACGAACCGTTCGAGTTGGCCGGCTATCCGCTCGGTCCACTCCGCCACGGTGTCGGATGTGTTCATGACCCGCTCCCCCACGTCACGGGGATCCCCTATCATGCCGGTCGCGCCGCCAGCCAGCACGATCGGACGGTGTCCGGCCAACTGGAATCGGCGCAGGGTCAACAGGGGGATGAGGTGACCGGCGTGCAAGCTCGGGCCTGTCGGGTCGAACCCACAGTAAAGCGACACCGCTCCCTCATCGAGATGCGATCGGAGAGCATCGAGGTCGGTCGACTGGGCGATCAGCCCGCGCCACTGCAGTTCATCGAGGATGTTGTTGGTCACGACTGTCATTGTCCCCCATCACGGCGCCCGGCCACCACGGGGCGGGTGACCTGCGGTGCCCGCGGGCTGCGTCGGTAAGCCGAGACCTCCCGCGCGCCGGCTACCCAAAATCGCCACGGCCGGTCCGCCTCACGGGAGACACCGACCCGGGGGCCGGACCGGATGCGATCCACGGTGACCGGTTCCGGTCGGAAGGTCACCGACGACGACGGATCCAGCACGTCGATGCCTCGCATCGCCAAGTCGATATCGAGCGTCTTGCCGAGATTTCCGGGACCGCGAGCTGCTCTCTCCGTCCCTATGCCAGGCCTCCGGGTGCCCACCAACTCGTACCCGTCCTCGACGCGCGCAGCCCTGAGCAGGACGCCCCCACCCTCCCCCGCTGGCCGACACGTGATGTTCACGCACTGGTGGATCCCATGACTCAGGTAGACGTACAGGTGGCCGGCGTCCCCGAACATCACCTGATTCCGGGGGGTGGGGCCCCGCCAGGTGTGGGCGGCAGCATCGGGGAAGTGGGAATCAGGCGGGCCCCCGTAGGCCTCTACCTCCAGAATCCGTACCGAGACCGAACCGTGGGACAGCACTCCACCGAGCAGAGCACGTGCCGCAACATCCGGGGAGGCGGCCCGCAGCATTGCGCGGAACCGGTCTCCATCTACGCTGCCCGCCGGCCCGGACCGGTCGTCCAGGGGGCTCACCCCGTCGTCCAGAGGGCTCACCCTTCGGCGCCTCCACCTGCCTGGGCGACGAAGTCCGCGTGCTCGGCGTCGTCAACCTGGCGGGACTCGTCGACAAGCAGTACCGGGATGCCGTCGTCGATACGGTAGGCCCGGCGCAGGCGCGGGTTGTACAACGTCTCCGATCCCACAAGCAGGAGCGGCCCCTTGTCCTCGGGGCAGGCGAGGATCTCGAGCAGACGTGCGTCGATGACGGACATGGCGCTCACCCTACCCAGCCGGCGAACTCATCGCGGATCTCGCCCAGGCGCCTGCGCTGCTCGGCCACTGCGTCCCCCGCAGTGCCTCCCCGTGCGTTCCTCGACGCGATCGACCCGGTAACGGTGAGGACCTCACGTACCGCCGGCGTCAGCGCGGGGTCCACCGCGGCCAACTCGTCGTCGTCCAACTCGTCGAGCCCGACGCCGCGTTTTTCGGCCACGCGCACGCACTCCCCCGCCGCCTCATGGGCGACCCGGAACGGAACGCCCTGCCGGACCATCCACTCGGCGATATCAGTGGCCAGTGTGAACCCGGCCGGAGCGAGCTCGGCGAGTCGCGCCGGATGGAATTCCAGCGTGGCGACGAGTCCGGCCATAGCCGGCAGCAGCAGATCCAGCTGAGCCACCGAATCGAAGACCGGTTCCTTGTCCTCCTGCAGGTCACGGTTGTAGGCCAATGGCTGAGCCTTGAGCGTCGCCAGCAAGCCCGTCAGGTTCCCTATCAGACGACCGGTCTTTCCCCGCATCAGCTCGGCCACGTCCGGGTTCTTCTTCTGCGGCATGATCGAGCTGCCCGTCGACCACTCATCGGCCAACGTCACGTAGCCGAACTCCGGCGTCGACCACGCGATGATCTCCTCGGCGAGGCGAGACAGGTCGACGGCGATCTGCGCGAGAACGTACGACGCCTCGGCAGCGAAATCGCGGGAGCTGGTCGCGTCGATCGAGTTGTCGGCCGCGCGGTCGAAGCCCAGCTCGGCGGCGATCGCATCCGGGTCCAACCCGAGCGACGACCCCGCCAACGCCCCCGACCCGTAAGGCGACACCGCCAGACGGCGATCCAGGTCACGAATCCGGTCGAGGTCACGAAGCAGTGGCTGGGCGTGTGCCAGCAACTGATGTGCGAGGAGGACCGGCTGGGCCGCCTGGAAGTGGGTCTTACCCGGCATCACTGTCTCCGGGTGGGCGTCAGCCTGGCCGACGAGCGCGTCGATCACGTCGAGAACCCCCGCCGCGACCGCCCGCACGGCATCGCGGAGCCACATCCGGAAGAGGGTGGCCACTTGGTCGTTGCGCGACCGGCCCGCACGGAGGCGCCCGCCCACCTCGGGGCCGACCCGCTCGATCAGACCGCGCTCGAGGGCGCCGTGGACGTCCTCGTCGGACTCTGCCGGGACGTAAGCACCGGAATCGACATCCGCGGCGAGGCGATCCAACCCGTCGAGCATTGCGTCCAGGTCGGGCCCGGTAAGCAGACCCGCACGGTGGAGGACCCGGGCGTGCGCCTTGGACGCCCGGATGTCGTACGGGGCCAGCTCCCAGTCGAAGTGAGTGGACTTACTCAACGCGGCCATGGCCTCCGTCGGCCCACCGGCGAAGCGGCCGCCCCACAGTGCGCCCGTATTCGTGCCGTGCCGGCTGGCATGGTCCTGCCCCGCACTCACAGGCCGAGGTCCCGCTTGGCAGCGATCTTCGAGCTCAGGCCGTGGAGGTTGACGAACCCCTTCGCGTAACTCTGGTCGAACGAGTCCCCCTCGTCGTAGGTGGCCAGGTTGAAGTCGTAGAGCGACTTGTCGGAGCGACGGCCGTTGACGGTGATCGAGCCACCGTGCAGAACCATCCGGATGTCGCCCGACACGTACTCCTGGGTGTTGTCGATGAAGGCGTCCAGCGCGTACTTGAGGGGGGAGAACCACAGCCCGTCGTAGACCGCATTGGACCAGGTGTCCGACACGCCGGACTTGTAGCGAGCGACCTCGCGCTCGAGCGTGACGTCCTCGAGGGCCTTGTGCGCGGTGATGAGGATCATCGCGCCCGGCGCTTCATACACCTCGCGGCTCTTGATGCCCACCAACCGGTCCTCGACCATGTCAAGACGGCCGACACCCTGCGCGCCGCCACGACGGTTGAGTTCCTCGATCGCCTCGAGGACGCTCACGGGGCGGCCGTCGATCGCGACGGGCACGCCCTGCGAGAAGGTCACCGTGACCTCATCGGGCGCTGCGAAATTGATCGTGGGGTCCTCGGTGTAGTCGTAGACGTCCTTGGTCGGGGCGTTCCACAGGTCCTCCAGGAAGCCCGTTTCCACGGCACGACCCCAGACGTTCTGGTCGATGGAGAACGGCGACTTCTTGGTGACGTTGATGGGGATCTCGTTCTGTTCGGCGAACTCGATTGCCTTTTCACGTGTCCAGGCGTAGTCCCGCACAGGCGCGATCACGTCGAGGTCAGGCGCCAGGGCGCCGAAACCGACCTCAAAACGGACCTGGTCGTTGCCCTTACCCGTGCAGCCGTGTGCCACGGACGTTCCGCCGTGCATCTTGGCGGCCGTGACTAGGTGCTTGACGATGAGTGGACGGGAAATCGCGGAGACCAGCGGGTACTCACGCATGTACAGGCCGTTGGCCTTGATCGTGGGCGCGCAGTACTCCTCCGCGAACTCATCGCGGGCATCAACGACCACCGATTCCACGGCACCACAGTCGAGTGCGCGCTGCCGGACGGTATCCATATCTTCACCGCCCTGGCCCAGGTCGATGGCCACGGCGACGACCTCGGCGCCGGTCTCCTTACCGATCCAGCTGATGGCGACAGAGGTATCGAGTCCGCCGGAGTAGGCGAGGACGACGCGATCGGACATGGTGTTCTCCTTGGGGTGTGGGGTCTGTTTCTAGGGGTGTGTCGGTGTGCGGGCCGGTCAGAGCTGGCGCCGCGCCAGCCCGGACAGTCGATCCGCGAGCTCAGCTCCGGTGACTGGTTCGCGGGCCATCACGAATATGGTGTCATCCCCCGCAATCGTGCCGACGACGTCGTCCGGGTTCGCCCGGTCGATCGCACTGGCGAGGAAGTTGGCCGCCCCGGGAGGCGTCCGCAGAACGGCGATGTTCCCGCTGTGGTCGGCCGAGACGAGGAGGTCGGCAAGTAGCTTTCCCAGACGATCGGTGCCTCCGGGAATCCCGGGAACGTGGCTGCCGTCCTCGGGGATCACGTAACGCCCTGCGCCGCCGTCAGCCGCGCGGAGCTTGACGGCCCCCAGCTCGTCGAGGTCGCGGCTGAGAGTGGCCACCGCGACCGCGATGCCCTCCTGAGCCAACGCCTCGGCGAGCTCTGTCTGACTGCGCACCGGGCGGCGGCGCAGGATCTCCACGATCCGTGCGTGCCGGGCCGTACGGCTGACCGAGCCAACGGCAGTCACGATTGCTCCAGAAGCCAGACGAGCAGTGCTTTCTGGGCGTGGAGACGGTTCTCGGCCTCGTCGAACACTCGGCTGCGCGGACCGTCGATCACCTCGGCGGTGATCTCCTTGCCCCGGTAGGCAGGCAGACAGTGCAGAACGATCACGTCGTCCGAGGCCCGGTCCACGGCCCCCTGGCTCAGCTGATAATCCGCCAGATCCCGCAGCCGCTCGGCTGCGGCGTCCTCCATGCCCATGGACACCCACGTGTCGGTGATCAGGACATCAGCGCCCTCCACGGCCGAGTCGAGGTCGGTCGTGATGGTCACCGAACCGCCGGTTTCGGTCGCGATCCGCTCGGCATCGGCGACCACCTCCCCAGTGGGCTGGTACCCCCTGGGGGCGGCGATCGTGATGTGCATGCCAGCGGTGACGAACCCGAGGAGGTAGGAGTGCCCCATGTTGTTGGCCCCGTCCCCCAGGTACACCGCCCGAAGGCCCGCGGTGCGGCCGAAGCTCTCACGGATGGTGAGCAGATCGGCAAGTATCTGGCAGGGATGGAACTCGTCACTCAGGGCGTTGACGACGGGAACGTCCGAGTGTGCGGCGAGTTCGACGAGACCGTCCTGGGAGTAGGTGCGCCAGACGATCGCCTCGACGTAGCGTGACATCACCCGGGCGGTGTCGGAGAGGGTCTCGCCCTTGCCCATCTGCGTGGAGCCCGACTCGACCACGATGGCGTTCCCACCGAGTTGCGCGATCCCAGCGTCGAAGGAGAACCGGGTCCGGGTGGACGTCTTGTCGAAGATGACCGCGACCGAACGGGGACCTTCCAGTGGGCGAAAGGAGAACGGCGCGGCCTTGAGCTTCAGTCCGAGGTCGAGCACCTCGGCCTGCTCCCGGGGGCTGAGGTCGTCATCGCGCAAGAAGTGGCGAACCGCGGGGGGTGACGCTGTCGCGGTGGTCGACGAGGCCGCGGCCGGACCGGTCATGACGAGGACTCCTTCTGGGCTACGGTGTCGAGGATTCCGGGCAGTGCGGAGACGAACTCGGCGACCTGTTGTTCGGTGAGGATGAGCGGTGGGGCGAGGCGGACGACGTCCACGGTGGTGGCGCCGACCAGGTAGCCGGCCCCCCGCGCCGCCTCCTCGACGGCCTTCGCGACCGGAGCGGTGAGCACTACGCCGAGCAACAGACCCTGACCGCGTACGTGGTCGACCAGCGGGTGGTCGACGCACTCGATCTCGGCCGCGATGATCTTGCCCAGGCGGTCGACGTGCGCGACGAGATCCTCTGATTCGAGCGTGTCGAGCACTGCGAGAGCCGCGGCGCACGAGATCGGGTTCCCGCCGAAGGTGGTGCCGTGCTGTCCCGCGGTGAGCAGGTCGCCCGCGGCGCCGATGCCGAGGCACGCTCCGATCGGCAGGCCACCGCCGAGGCCTTTTGCCAGGGTGATCACGTCGGGCACGACCCCGGCCTTGCGGGAGGCGAACATCGTGCCGGTCCGGGCGATGCCCGTCTGGACCTCGTCGACGATCATGAGGACGCCGTGCTCAGTGCAGAGGGCACGGACGTCGGAGAGGAAGCTCTCCGGTGGTTCGACGACGCCGCCCTCGCCCTGGAGTGGCTCGATGATCACGGCGGCCGTGTCGTCCGGAGCGCTCTCCACGAGTGTGGTCAGGGCGTCGATGTCGCCGTACGGGAAGAACTCGACGCCGGCGGGCATCGGTTCGAACGGTGCGCGTTTGGCTGGTTGACCAGTCATCGCCAGCGCCCCCATCGTCCGGCCGTGGAAGCCGTTCTCCGCGGCCAGGATGCGCGGGCGGCCCGTCCTCCGGGCGATCTTGAACGCGGCTTCGTTGGCCTCGGTACCCGAGTTGCAAAAGAACGAGCGCACCGGTTGGTCCACGGCCAACAGGGACTCGAGGCGCTCGGCCAACTCGACCACTCTGGGGTGGACATACAGGTTGGACACGTGCCCGAGCTCGGCGACCTGACGACTGACCGCATCGATAACAGCCGGGTGGGCGTGGCCGAGCGAGTTCACGGCGATCCCGCCGAGGAGGTCGAGGTACTCACGACCGTCGGACGCCGTGAGGGTCGCGCCGCTGCCCGAGACCAACTCGAGCGGCGGCGTGCCGTAATTGCGCATGAGTGCGGTGTCCCACCGTGAGGTGAGAGTGGAGGTGTCCATGTTGTTCACTTGTCGGCTCCTACTGGTGACCGGGTTTCGTGGTTGCCCTCGGTGACCATCGTCCCGATGCCCCCTTCGGTGAGAATCTCGAGCAACACGGAGTGTTCGACGCGTCCGTCGATGACGTGCGCGGCATGTACCCCACCCTGCACCGCACGCAGGCAGGCCTCCATCTTGGGGACCATCCCACTCTCGAGCGAGGGCAAGAGCCGCTCGAGGGGCTCGGTACCGAGGTGGGTCACGAGAGATGAACGGTCCGGCCAATCGGTGTACAGCCCCTCCACGTCTGTGAGGATGATCAACTTCTCCGCTCCCAGCGCCGCAGCGAGTGCGCCGGCCGCCGAGTCAGCATTGATGTTGTGCACGGTGCCGTCTGTGTCGGGCGCGATCGTTGACACCACCGGGATCCGGCCGGCCTCGATGAGGTCGAGGACCGCCCGCGGGTCGACCGCTTCCACGTCGCCGACCAGACCGATGTCGGTCGGTTCGCCATCGACTATTGCCGTCCGGCGGACCGCGGTGAACAGGCCCGCGTCCTCGCCGGAGATCCCGACCGCGTAGGGGCCGTGCGCGTTGATCAGACCGACGAGTTCGCGTCCGACCTGGCCGAACAACACCATGCGGACGACGTCCATCACCTCGGGGGTCGTCACGCGGAAGCCGCCGCGGAATTCGCCCTCCATCCCCAGACGGCCGAGCATCGAGGTGATCTGCGGGCCCCCGCCGTGGACCACGACGGGCTTGAGGCCGCAGGTGCGCAGGAACACCATGTCCGCCGCGAAGGCGGCCTTGAGGTCATCGTCCACCATCGCGTTGCCGCCGTACTTGACCACGACGATCTTGTCGTGGAACTTCTGTAGCCACGGCAGTGCCTCTGCGAGCACGCGCGCGCGGACGAACGGTGTCAGTTCAGTCGAACCATCGTTCATCACTGTGGTCATGTCATTTCTCTCCGGGCGTAGTGGTCAGCGTTGACGTTGGCAGAGTCAGGGTCACGTGGACATCGGCACCGCCGCGATGGCGGAATTGAAGCTCTGCTCCACCGCTGGTCGGAGTGGGTTCGGGCCACGGCGCATGATCGACGTCCGGACGGAAGACGAGTACCTCAATCGCGCCCGCGCGGACTCCTGAGCGCAGAGTGATGAACCGAGCCGTGTCCTCGGCAACGGAGTGCACAACTATGAAGTCCTCGCCGGGGTCGCCGAAGCCTGGCCCATCGAGCAGCACAACGGCACGGATCGACGGGACCTCGGCGCTAAGGGTGCTCCACTGGAGTTCAACGGCATCCCCGCCGCCCTGAACGTCCAGCGTGGCGGTCGTCCCTGCGGGAGCGACCCAGAACATCGCGTCGTTCTCGACCGGATCCCACCACATCTCCAGACCGTGGGCATGCCCGCCCGATGTCGCCCCGGGGAGCGGTTCCTCGATCACGGCGCGAGGCCGACCGTGCTGAGTCCGGCGGTCTCGGGGAGGCCGAGCGCGAGGTTCATCGACTGGATCGCACCGCCGGCCGTGCCCTTGGCGAGGTTGTCGATCGCCGCCGTGAACACCGCCCGCCCGGAGCGCTCGTCCACCTCGATGCCGAGTTGCACCGCGTTGGATCCGAGTACCGAGGCGGTCATCGGCTGCACGCCCGCGGGCAACACGTGGACGAACGGCTCGTCGTCGAACGCCTCCGAGTAGACCTTCCGCAACTGCTCGGCGCTGGCCGTGGTGGGAACCACGGCGGTGGTGAGGATGCCCCGGGCCATCGGCGCAAGGACGGGGGTGAAGCTCACCGACACCTCCGCGTCGGTGACGGCGCGGAGGTTCTGGGTGATCTCCGGCGTGTGCCGGTGGGTGGTGACACCGTAGGCCTTCGCCGAGCCCATGACCTCGGAGGCGAGCATCGGGACCTTGGCGGCCTTACCGGCGCCCGACGCACCGGTCACGGAGACAATCGTGATGGCGGAGGGGTCCACCAGACCGGCTGCGACAGCCGGGAACAGGGCGAGTGTGGCACCGGTGGGAAAACACCCCGGGACGGCGATGCGGCGCGTCGACCGCAGGGCATCGCGCGCCCCGGGGAGCTCGGGGAGGCCGTACGGCCAAGTGCCGGCGTGGTCGGAGCCGTAGTACGCCGACCAGTCCTCGGCGTCGGACAGTCGGAAGTCCGCACCTAGGTCGACGACGAGGACCTCCGGTCCCAGCTGCTCTGCGATGGCTGCGGAATGCCCGTGGGGCAGGCCCAGGACAACGACGTCGTGGCCCGCCAGGGTGTCCGGTCCGGTCTCGGCCAGGACTCGGTCGGCGAGGGGCAGCAGGTGCGGGTGATGCTCCCGCAGCGCTTGACCGGCGTTCGACCCGGCGGCGAGAGTGCCGATCTCCAACTCACCCTCCACGAAGGAGGGGTGCCCCAGCAGGAGGCGGAGGAACTCCCCGCCCGCGTAACCTGAAGCACCTGCGACCGCGACCTTGATTGCCATACGCACGAGTATGCATGAGTTTGCAATCTTTTGCATCTCCGGGGCTGGACGCCGGCGGCCCACCGCAGACGCGCACCGCTTCGCGGTTCGTCCTCAGGCCCCGAGCTGTCGACGACCACCCGAGAAGCGGCGCTGGCCGAGGTCCACCGAGCCGCCGACCCGGCGCCCCTCCTCGATCCCGGACGTGCCGACCCGCCTGCGGGCGCCACGGACGGCGGTCGGGAACCGGCGGCGAAGTTCGGCATCCGCGCGTTGCGAATCCGAACGCAGGACGAGCCCCGCGCCCGCGGCGTCCCGACTCTCCGCGACAGCGCCCCGCTCGGCGGCCTCCAGCCTCCTACCCACCTCGAACGCGAACCCGGTCATGAACGACTTGCGGTGTGTCACGGCGGAGACGCCCGGTGCGGGCCGCTGGCGGGCCGCAGCGGCGAGCATGACCCCGGTGAGAGCGCCCGCGAGCATGCCCACCCGCTCCACGTGGCGTCGAACCCCCACGATGTGCACGACGCGGGTGCCGTCCCCGCGAGCGGAAGTCACCGCGCGACAGTGCATGGCGGCGGAGAGGGCTGCAATCAGCCCCACCTGATCAGGTTGATATCGGCCGGAGATCACGTGGTCGAGGACCGCTACCTCGGCGACGGTGACATCCGGCCCGGTTCGCGCCAGCGCCTCGTCGACGCCGTACTTGGCGAGCAGCGCGTACGCCCGCTCGAGCAGGACCTCCGCCTCCGGCGTACCGGCCACGCTCTCGGCTTTGGCGAAAAGTTTGCGGACTCTCTCTAACGTCTTCTCCGCCGAGGGCTGCCCGACGGTATCGCCTCCGCCCCACGAGGTGGCGTGGGACGTGTTCTCGGAAGTGTTATGGGTGGTATTCACTGTCTGCTCCTGATCGTCTCGGCCGTCATGCGGAACCGATAGTCGCACAGGTGTGCGACACCAGCAGTGAGCCGAGGAGTGTCGTACCAGGTCAGCGGTGCAGGAACCACGTGTGGTCGAGGGGTCCCGAACCGCGGCCCACATCCAGTGTCAATCCGCCATGCAGGGCCCCGTCGATCCACGGGCGGACACGGCGGTACGCCGCCTCCCAGTCCTGCGTCCCGACCCTCGCGGTGGCCAGCGCCGAGGAGAGCGAGCAGCCGGTGCCGTGGGTATGCGGCGTGTCGACGCGGATGAACGGCAGACGCAGCGTCACGCGCCGGTTCCCCTCCGACTCCACCAGCACGTCCTCCGCACTACCGTCCTCCAAGTCGCCGGTCGTGGCGAGTACCGCGCAGCCGGTCTGCTCGTGCACGAGTTCGGCCTGCCCGACGATGGTCTCGATGTGCTCCGCGGGCTCGCCGCCACACAACACCGCGAGCTCGTCAACATTGGGCGTCACCAGATCGGCGAGCGGGACGAGGTCTCGCAGCATGCGCGCCGCACCCTCGCTGGCGAGCCGTCCACCGGTGGTGGCGACCATGACCGGGTCGAGCACGACGTGGGGAGGACGACGACGACGAAGCCACTCACCCACCGCCTCCACGAGCCCAGCTTCTCCGAGCATGCCGATCTTGACGGCGTCGATCGTCACATCGTCCGCCACGGCGTCGAGCTGGGCGATGACGGTGTCGACGGGCACAGGGTGCACGCCGGTCACTCCGACCGTGTTCTGGACGGTGACCGCGGTGACCGCGCCCATCCCGTACCCGCCCATCGCGGCGATCGTCTTGGTATCCGCGAGCATGCCCGCCCCACCGGACGGGTCGGTGCCCGCGATGCACAGGACCCGCGGAACCCGTGTCCCGGCCAGGCGCTCGTAGTCAGGCACGCAGGCTCGCCCCCACTGCCTTTGCCGCCGCCTCGACCGCCGCCGTGCGCCACCCGCTCGCCTCGTCCTCGGTGAGCGTGCGATCGTCGGCACGGAAGGTCAGTGCATACGCCAGCGACTTGCGCCCTTCCCCGAGTTGGGCTCCGGTGTAGACGTCGAAAAGGCGCACGCTCTCGAGTAGTTCCCCACCGCCCGCACGCAGGGCCCCCTCGACCTCCGCGGCGGGCACCGAGGCGTCCACGACGAGCGCGACGTCCTGGTTCACGGCCGGGTAGGCCGAGATGCTCGGGGCGGGCAGCACCTCCCGGGCGCCGATGGCGGTGAGGTCCAGCTCGACGGCGCACGCGCGGGCCGGCAGTCCGAGCCGCTCACACGCCGCCGGGTGCAGCTCGCCGGCGTGGCCGACCACCACATCGTCTCCCTCAACAGCGTCTGCCCCCGGAACGCCTGTCACGGCGGCGCGGACAAGCACTTCCACGCAGCGGCCCGGATGCCACGGCGCGTACTCCGCCGCCCGCACCTCGACCTCCGCGCCGAGAGCCCGTCCGACGATCCGGGCCGCCTCCACCGCATCGAGCGAGTCGGCTTCCCGGCCGGGTCCGAAGTGTCCTGCAGACACTCGCTTACCGGTGAAGAGAGCCGCCACGTGGAGTGGCTGCGCGGGCAGTGACGCCGCCAGCCGTTCCCGCTCCTGCGGAGTGGGCTCGCGGTCGACGGGCAGCATCTCCACCCCCGACGTGGTCGGAGTCCGGAACGCCACCTGCGCGACCGAGAACAGCGCCAGGTCGCGTGCGCCGCGCGTGATATTGCGCCGGGCGATCTCGACCAGTGAGGGGAGCAGCGTGGTCGCCAGATGCGCCTTGTCGCTCTCGAGGGGATTGACCACGGACATGGTGCCGCGGCGCTCGTCGTCGTCGTCCAGTCCCATCAAGTCGAACACCGACGGGTCACAGAACGGGGACGTCAGGACCTCCACATGCCCGGCCGCGGCCAAGGCGTGACCCACAGCGCGCCGACCGCGCTGGGCCGGGGTGAGCCCGCGGCCGGCGGGCGCGGTGGGCAACACCGAGGGGATATTCTCCAGACCTTCCAATCGCAGCACCTCCTCGACCAGATCCGCCGGGAGAGTCAGGTCGGGACGCCATGCAGGAGGGGTCACCTCGAGCAGCACCGCATCGTCACCAGCGACGGCACAGCCGATCTGCTCCAGCCGCCTGCGTGCTGTGCCAGTCGGGTACGCGACCCCCGCCACGCGGGACGGCCGTTCGGGATCGAACGCGATGGTCGGCATAGTGGGCGCCGAGCCGACGTCGGTGAGCGAGGGTTCCACGGTGCCGCCGGTGATCTCGGCGAGCAGCGTGGCCGCACGGTCGAGGGCCGCGATCGACGCCGCCGCGTCGACCCCACGCTCGTAGCGCTTGCCGGCCTCGCTGGGGAGCTTGTGCCGGCGGATGGTCCGGAACACCGCGAGGGTGTCCCACACGGCGGCCTCCAGCAGAACGTCGGTGGTCTGGTCAGACACCTCGGTGCTGGCGCCGCCCATGACACCGGCCATCGAGATCGGGCCACGGTCGTCGCAGATCACCACGTCCTCGGGGTCGAGCTTCCGCTCGACGTCGTCGAGAGTGGTGAGCGTCTCCCCCGCGCGGGCCCGGCGGACGGTGAGTCCACCCTGCAGGCGCGCTGCGTCGAACGCGTGCATCGGGTGGCCCAGCTCGAGCATGACGTAGTTCGTGACGTCGACGGCCGGCGAGATCGGACGCACGCCGGAGAGCAGCAGACGGCGCGCCATCCACCACGGCGTTCGCGCGGTCGGATCGACCCCGGTGACGCGGCGCAGAGCGAACCGCTGCGCGCCGGACTCCTCCGTCACCTCGAGTGGCCAGGTCTCCTTCTCCGACGGGAGTCCGAGCTCGACCGCAGGGTCCGCGAAGTCCAGATCGAAGCCGCACGCGAGTTCGCGGGCCAGCCCTCGCGCCGACAGGCAGTAGCCGCGGTCCGGGGTCACATTGAGTTCGATCACCGTGTCCCGCTCGCCGGCTCCGGCGGCCAGCACGGGCGCGGCCGGGTCCCCGGGATCGGCGGTGCCCTCAGCGAGGACGATAATTCCGCTGTGGTCGGAACCGATCCCCAGCTCGGAGGCCGAGCAGATCATGCCCTCACTCGGCTTGCCGTAGGTCTTGCGCTTGCCGATCTCGAACCCGCCCGGCAGGACGGTGCCCGGTAGCGCAACGACGACCAGATCACCTTCCGTGAAGTTCCGGGCTCCGCACACGATCTGCTGCAGCTCGTCGGCCCCAACGTCGACCAGGCAGAAGCGTATGGGCTTCTTGAAGCCCTCCAGCTCCTCGATGCTGCTGACCCGACCGATGGTGAGCGGGCCGGCGATCTCGGGCAGCTGCTCCGGCTCGCCCTCCACCTCGAGGCCGACGCGCACGAAACCGGCGTCGAGCTCGGCGGGGCTCACGGACCAACCGTCATTGGCCCGCTGCAGGATCTCGGTCAGCCAGGACTGCGCAATTCGCACTGTGGGGTCCTTCGTCTTCTGGGGTGGGAGTGGGTACGGCGGATCAGGAACGGATGCCGAAGGGCACGGAGAACCGCACGTCCCCCTCGACCATGTCCCGCATGTCGGACAGACCGTTGCGGAATTGCAGGGTGCGTTCCAGACCCATGCCGAACGCGAAGCCCGAGCACTCCTCGGGGTCAATGCCGCAGGCCGTGAGCACGTTGGGATGCACCATTCCGCAGCCGCCCCACTCGACCCAGCCGGCACCGCCCTTCTTGCGCGGGAACCACACGTCGACCTCGGCGGACGGCTCGGTGAAGGGGAAGTAGTTGGGCCGCATGCGGGTACGGGTCTCCGGACCGAACAGGGCGCGTGCAAACGCGTCGAGCGCCCCGCGCAGGTGCGCCATGGTCAGCCCCTTGTCGATCGCCAATCCCTCGACCTGGTGGAACACCGGGGTGTGGGTGGCGTCAAGCTCGTCCGTGCGGAACGTCCGGCCCGGGCAGGCCACGTAGATCGGCGGCTCCCGGTCGAGCATGGTGCGGATCTGCACCGGGGAAGTGTGGGTGCGCAGCACCTGACGGCTGCCTTCGGGCGCGATATGGAAGGTGTCCTGAAGCGTGCGCGCGGGGTGGTCGGGCAGGAAGTTCAGAGCGTCGAAGTTGTAGTGCTCGGCCTCTACCTCCGGCCCCTCCGTGATCTCCCAGCCCATGGCGACGAACACGTCCGAGACCTGCTCGGTGATGATCGTGATGGGATGCTGGGCACCCACCGGCGCCCGCCCCGACGGGACTGTCAGATCGAGGGTCTCGGCCACGAGTACCGCGGCGTCACGCTCGGCCTGGAGGTCTGCCAGGCGGGTGTCGTAGGCCTGCTGCACCCGGCCACGTGCCACGTTGACTGCCTTGCCTGCCGACGCCTTCTGCTCTTTGGGCAGGGCTCCGAGGCCTCGACGGCCCAGTGCGATCGGGCTGCGGTCACCGAGGTGTGCTGTCTTGGCTGCGGCCAGCGCCTCGAGGTCGGCGGCAGCGGCGAACGCGGCCTCTGCGTCCGCGGCGTACCGTGCCAGCGACTCCTCGTCGATCCGGACCTCGCCCGCGCCTGTGTCTTCACTCACCAGTGCCCTCGTCCTCCCCGTCACGCCGGTCTTCGCGACCGAGCCACCTCGACGCCCCAGACTAGTCGATCACTGGCCCCTCCCCCGCGCCCCCCGGCGCTGATCTGGCTAGTCCGCGGTCAGCGCCGCTCCCGCACCGATCCGGCGTCGACCAGCAGTTCGCGGGTCGCGCGGAACGCATCCCGCATCCGGCGATCGTGGGTGATGAGCAAGATGGTTCCGTCGAACGCGTCCACAGCCTGCTCGAGCTGCTCGATGGCCGGCAGGTCGAGGTGGTTGGTCGGCTCGTCGAGCACCAGCAGATTGACCCCGCGCTGTTGCAACAGTGCGAGGGCCGCCCGGGTCCGCTCTCCCGGCGAGAGCGACGCGCACGCGCGCGAGACGTGCTCGCCCCCGAGCCCGAACTTGGCCAGCAACGTGCGGGCCGCGGTGGGATCCAGTCCCGCCGGGTCGGCGGCCACACAGAACGTGTCCAGCAGCGGGTCAGGTCCGCCGAACTCCGAGCGTGCCTGGTCCACCGTGCCGGGTAGAACCCCAGAACCGCTGCTCGCGCGACCCGAGTCAACGGGACGCTCACCAGTGATGGCACCGAGGAGCGTGGATTTGCCGGAACCGTTGGATCCGCTGATGAGGATCCGGTCGCCGGCGTCGACCTGCAGGGTGACGGGGCCCAGGACGAAGTCGCCTCGGCGGACGATGGCATCGGCAAGTACCGCAACAACGGAACCGGACCGGGGTGCTGCCGCGATCTCCATCTGCAGTTCCCATTCCTTGCGCGGTTCCTCGACCACCTCGAGTCGCTCCATCGCCCGCTCGGACTGGGAAATCTTGGCGGCCTGCTTCTCGGACCGCTGGCCCGCCCGGTTTCTGATGTGCTTGTCGCGCTCGGCGTCTTTGCCGCCGGACTTGCGCATGGTGTTGCGCACGCCCTTGTCCAACCAGGTCTTCTGCGTCTGAACGCGTTCCTTGAGCTGATCCACCCGTCCCGAGTACTGCTCGTAGGCGTCACGTGCGCGTTGCCGTGCCAGCGCACGCTCGGCGAGGTATGCCTCGTACCCGCCGTCGAACACGGCGATCTGGCGCTGGGCGGAGTCCAACTCGACGATGCCGGTCACGCACCTGGCCAGGAACTCTCGATCATGGCTGACCACCACCATCGGGCGCCGTTCGGCCGCCATGAACTCCTCCAGGACGGCCAGTCCCGCCAGATCCAGGTCGTTGGTGGGTTCGTCCAGCAGCAGGATGTCGTACTGGCTGAGCAGCACAGCTGCGAGGTTCACGCGAGCGGCTTGCCCTCCCGACAGCGCGGACATCGGAAGGCCCAACACCGCGTCGTCGAGCCCTAGCCGTGTCGCGGTCACGGGGATCCGCTCGTCGAGATCGCCGCCTCCGAGCGCCAACCACCGCTCCAGGGCGTCGCCATACGCCTCCGCGGCAGCCTCGGATTCCGCCATCTGCTGCGCCAGGGCGTCCATCCGCGCCAGCGCGTCGGCGACACCGGTGACGCGGTGGAGAAAGCCGCGGACCACTTCATCGTCGTCGCGCTCCACCTCCTGCCGCAGGAGACCAACCGTGGCGTCCGGCGGGCTGACGAGGACGTGCCCGGTCATCTCGGCGACGGGGTCCCCGGCGAGAGCGTGGAGCAGCGTGGATTTGCCGGCACCGTTGGGCCCGGTAAGACCCCAGACGTCCCCCGGTGCGACGACGAGGTCGAGCCCGTCGAACAATGTCCGCGCGCCGCGGGTGGCGCCGACTCCGCGGGCGGTGAGGGTGGCGGTCATGATCCCGCCAGGAGCCGGGCGCTCGTATGGAGGCAGATGGAGGCAGCAGTCACGATGTTCAGGCTCTCGGCCCTTCCGCGGATGGGGATGCGGACGCGCAGGTCAGCGGCGTCAGCGAGGTGGTCTGGTATGCCGTGGGCCTCGTTGCCGAAGACCCACGCGGTCGGGTGGGCGAGTAGCTCGTCCGCTCGCTCGATGTCCACCTCACCGTCGGCGTCTGCGACCGCCACCTGGAGACCTAGCCTGTGCGCGTGGTCCATGAGGTCACTCTCCGGGATCCCTCGCACGACCGGGAGGTGGAACAGACTGCCCGCCGATGCGCGGACGGCCTTGGGATTCTCCGGATCGACCCCTCCGCCGGTGAGCCAGACCTCGTCGGCGCCGAGTGCGTCCGAAACCCGGACCAGTGTGCCCACGTTGCCGGGTTCGGCCAGCGCCTGACCGACGGCGACCAACCGGGGTGTCCGTGCCGCACCGCCGGTGTCCATACCCGCAGCGGCGGTGTGCACTACCGTGCGGCACACCGCGACGATCCCGGTCGGGGTGACCGTGTCCGACAGACCTCGGAGGGCCCGCGCTGTCGCCACGGACACCTGCACGCCGGAGGACCGGGCGACGTCGAGGAGGTCAGCGAATCGATCGAGGGCCTCCTCGGTGCAGAAGACCTCGACCGCTGCGCCGGTGGCCAGTGCGGCCTCGACGGAATTGGTGCCTTCGGCGAGGAAACGGCCGGACTTACGCCTGGCGGCGCTGCGGTGGAGTTTGGATGCGGAAACGACCCGCGGGGTCCGTTCGGTGAACGGATCCGCGGGTCGTCCCGTGCCCTGCAGGGGCGAAGTATTCGTCACATTCGGGCGTATCAGGCAGCCGGCGCGTTGACGTCAGCCGGCAGTGCCTTGCGCGCGACCTCGACCAACGCCGTGAAGGCGGCCGGGTCAGTGACGGCGAGGTCGGCGAGGACCTTGCGGTCGACCTCGACGCCCGCGAGCTTGAGGCCCTGGACGAAGCGGTTGTAGGTCATGTCGTTGGCGCGGGCCGCGGCATTGATCCGGGAGATCCACAGCTTGCGGAAGTCGCCCTTGCGCGCACGACGATCGCGGTAGCTGTAGGTCATCGAGTGGAGCATCTGCTCCTTGGCCTTGCGGTACAGCCGCGAACGCTGCCCCCGGTAGCCCTTGGTGGACTCGAGTACGGTCCGACGCTTCTTTTGGGCGTTGACGGCCCTCTTCACGCGTGCCACTGGTCAATCCTCACTGGTCTGGGTCGACCGCCTGCCGACGGTCGGAAAGTTCTTCGAAGCTAGGAGGGCTCAGAGCCCGAGGAGCCGCTTGATGCGGGGCACGTCGGCCGGGGCGACGTCCGTGCGGCCGTCGAGTCGACGGGTGCGCTTGGTGGGCTTCTTCTCCATGATGTGGCGGCGGTTGGCCTGCTGACGCACCAGCTTGCCGGTCCCGGTCTGGCGGAAGCGCTTGGCGGTGCCCTTGTGGGTCTTCATCTTCGGCATGATCGGTCTTCCTCACATGGTTCGTCCCGAAAGGCCCGGTGGGGTCTCGGGTGAGCGGACGGCGGGCGTCCGTGGTCTGGTCGGCGGAGGGACTATTCGGAAGCGGGGTCGGTGACCTTGGAGTCCTGCGCCTTGGCGCGGGTCTTGGCGCCGCGGTGGGGGGCGACGACCATGGTCATATTGCGGCCGTCCTGCTTGGCGCTGGTCTCCACGTATCCGTAGTCGGTGATGTCATCCGCCAGGCGCTGGAGCAGCCGGAACCCGAGCTCGGGCCGGGACTGCTCTCGACCGCGGAACATGATCGTGACTTTGACCTTGGAGCCCTTCTCCAGGAAACGGACGACGTTCCCCTTCTTGGTCTCATAGTCATGGGTGTCGATCTTGGGCCGGAGCTTCTGCTCCTTGACAACGGTCTGCTGCTGGTTCTTCCGCGACTCGCGCTCTTTCTGCGCCGCCTCGTACTTGAACTTGCCGTAGTCCATGATCTTGCACACCGGCGGGCGCGCGTTGGGCGCGACCTCGACGAGGTCCAGATCGGCCTCCAGGGCCAGACGAAGTGCATCTTCGACGCGAACGATCCCCACCTGCTCGCCCCCGGGGCCGACGAGTCGGACTTCGGGGACACGGATTCGTTCGTTGATACGTGCTTCGGCGCTGATGGGCCCTCCTCGGTAGTTACGGTGCTCTGTCCGCGGTCGCTTACGCGATCGCACAACCGCCCTCGAGGACCCCGGCCCGCCGGCCAGGCCGGTCAAAACCGAGAAGGCCCCTCGGTACGGCTACCGGGGGCCTCTCACTCCTCACCCGTCGGCGAAAAACTTCCGCGATCACTCGCAGCCCCTCGCCGGGGTGGTGACCATCAAACTGCCTCATGGCGTCGGATGGTGGGAGATCGGGCTCCTCTTGGACGATGGAACCCACTACGTAGCGGATTCCCACAGTCGATGTATGACTGTACCAGGCCCGAGCGTTGCCCCCAAACCGGTGTCTGGCCACACCATAGGTGACAGTCCGTGGGACAGTATTCTGCATGACCACCGACCAGCCCGCTTTCACCGATCAGCCTGCGGCCGAGAACCTGCTCGAGGGGCACCTCGACGCCCGAGAGGTCGAGATCGTCGACCTGGCCGATGTCTCCGCGCAGGAGATCATCTTTCGTTCGATCGTTGTTCTCATGAGCGCAGCCGCCGAAAAGCTGGGGCTCTCTGACGACGATCCATCCAAGAGTCCTCGCCTGGACCTCGATGAGTCTCGCAAACTCATCACTGCTCTCGCCGGGCTCGTTGCCGGGTCCGCCGAGCACCTGGGACCTCAGGCCAGGGTCGTGAAGGACGGCTTGCAGGGCCTGCAGCGCGCGTTCCGCGAGGCCAGCGCCTACCCCGACGAGCCCGGCGACGGCCCCGGCGAAAAGTTCACCGGCCCGGTCTACTGACCATGGGGCCCGGGCCGGGCGCGCCGGCCCGCCCGGGGACGGGTCGGTCAGCGTAGAGCGCGTGCTTTCCGCGCCGCCTTGGCCGCGCTCTTCTGCGCTGCGGTCGACGACTTCGCGGGAACCTTCGACACCGAAGCGCCCTTCGCGGAAGCACTCTTCCCAGACGGCCTCCCGGACGAAGCCTCGGGCTCCAGGGCATCCGGGGCCCCCGCATCCACGGCAGCCGACGGGAGCACCTCGGCCAGGAAGCGTCCAGTGTGGCTCTCTGGAACGGCGGCGACCTCCTCCGGAGTGCCCTGCGCGACGACGCTACCGCCGCCGGCACCGCCCTCAGGTCCCATGTCGATGACCCAGTCGGCGCTCTTGATGACATCGAGGTTGTGCTCGATAACGATGACTGTGTTGCCCTTGTCGACCAGTCCCTGGATCACCAGCAGAAGCTTGGTGATGTCCTCGAAGTGCAGGCCGGTGGTGGGCTCGTCGAGGACGTACACCGTCCGACCGCTTGACCGCTTCTGCAGTTCGGCCGCCAATTTGACCCGCTGGGCCTCACCTCCGGAGAGAGTCGGGGCAGACTGACCCAGCCGGACGTAGCCGAGTCCGACCTCCGTGAGGGTCTTGAGGTACCGGTGGATCGACGTGATTGGTTCGAAGAACTCGCACGCCTCCTCGATGGGCATGTCCAACACCTCGGCGATGGTCTTGCCCTTGTAGTGCACCTCGAGCGTCTCTCTGTTGTATCGCGCGCCGTGGCACACCTCGCACGGGACGTAGACGTCCGGCAGAAAGTTCATCTCGATCTTCAGCGTGCCGTCGCCCTGGCACGCCTCACACCGACCGCCCTTGACGTTGAACGAGAACCGGCCCTGCTTGTAACCGCGAACCTTTGCTTCGGTGGTGGCGGCGAACAGGGTGCGAATCTTGTCGAACACCCCGGTGTAGGTCGCCGGGTTCGAGCGGGGGGTGCGACCGATCGGAGACTGGTCCACCTGGACGAGCTTGTCGAACGCGTCCACGCCATCGATCCGCGAGTGACGACCGGGCACCTGCCGGGCCCGGTTGAGCTGGTTGGCCAGTGAGGTCGCCAGGATGTCGTTGACCAGGGTGGACTTCCCCGACCCGGAAACCCCGGTGACCGCGCACAGCACGCCCCCGGGGAACACCACGTCGACATTCTTGAGGTTGTTCTCTCGCGCACCCCGCACGTGCAGTCGCTTGTCTGGGCTCGGCTCGCGCCGCTTGTCCGGGATGGCGATCTGACGGCGGCCCGCGAGGTAGTCGCCGGTCAGCGATTCCTTGTTGGCCAGCAGTCCCTCGTAGTCGCCCGAGTGGACCACTCGGCCCCCGTGCTCACCAGCGAGTGGTCCGATGTCGACGATCCAATCCGCCGAACGGATGGTGTCCTCGTCATGCTCGACCACCAGCAGGGTGTTGCCGAGGTCGCGCAGCCGGACGAGGGTGTCGATGAGCCGGCGATTATCCCGCTGGTGCAGACCGATGGACGGCTCGTCGAGGACGTAGAGAACGCCCGCGAGGCCCGAACCGATCTGCGTGGCCAGTCGAATTCGCTGCGCCTCGCCACCGGACAGGCTTCCGGCGACGCGATCGAGCGACAGGTAGTCCAGTCCTACGTCAAGCAGGAAGCCCATCCGAGCCTGGATCTCCTTGAGGACTCGACCTGCGATCAGCGCCTGGCGGGAGTCGAGCTCGAGCCCGTCCAAGAATGCCGCGCAGTCCTCGACAGACATGCGACTGATGTCCGCGATCGAGCGCTCCTGGCCCCCGGGTCCGGCGAGGGTGACGGCGAGGATCTCCGGCTTGAGGCGCGTGCCGTTGCAGCCCGGGCACGGCACCTCGCGCATGTAACCCTGGTAGCGCTCCTTCTGCGACTCCGATTCAGTCTGCTCCAGGCGCCGCTTGAGGAAGGACATCACGCCTTCGAACTTCGCGTCGTAGGTCCGGACGCGGCCGAACCGGTTGCGGTACTGCACTCGGACCTTGGTCGGGGCACCGCCCATCACGGCCTTACGCACCTTCGCGGGCAGATCCTGCCATGGAGTGCGGAGGTCAAATCCCATATCGCCGGCGAGCCCGGTGAGGAGCTGCTGGAAGTAGTCGGCGCTCTGACCACCCGACCAGGGAGCGATCGCGCCGTCAGCGAGCGACCGTTCGGGGTCCGGCACGACCAGGTCTGGGTCCACCTCGAGATGGGAGCCGAGACCGTCGCACACGGGGCAGGCGCCGTAGGGGTTGTTGAAGGAGAACGCCCGGGGCTCCATGTCGTCCAGGGCGATGGGGTGTCCGTTGGGGCAGGCCATGTGCTCGGAGAACCTGCGGTGACGGGCGGGGTCCGACTCGTCGAGGTCGACGTACTCGATCACGATCACACCGTCCGCCAGACCTAACGCGGTCTCCACGGAGTCAGTGAGCCGTTGCCGCGAGGACGGCTTGGCCGCCAGCCGGTCCACGACCACTTCGATGTCGTGCTTCTCCTGCTTTTTCAGGGTCGGCGGCTCGGCGAGCGTGTGCAACTCCCCGTCGACCCGCACGCGGCTGTAGCCGTCCGCCGCGAGCTGGGCGAAGAGGTCGACGAACTCGCCCTTTCGCGTACGGACGACGGGGGCCAGCACCTGGAACCGTGCGCCCTGGTCCCCCTCGAGGATCTGGTCGACGATTTGCTGCGGGGTCTGACGGGAGACCACCTCCCCGCAGGTGGGACAGTGCGGAACACCCGCGCGGGCGTAGAGCAGGCGCAGGTAGTCGTGGACTTCAGTGATGGTGCCGACGGTCGATCGGGGGTTGCGGTTGGTCGACTTCTGGTCGATCGACACCGCCGGCGACAAACCTTCAATGAAGTCGACGTCCGGTTTGTCCATCTGTCCCAGGAACATCCGGGCGTAGGAGGACAGTGACTCGACGTAGCGGCGCTGCCCCTCGGCGAAGATGGTGTCGAACGCCAGCGAGGATTTGCCGGATCCCGACAGCCCTGTGAACACGATCAGCGAGTCCCTGGGGACGTCGATGTCCACGCCCTTGAGGTTATGCTCCCGTGCGCCGCGGACGACCAGACGGTCCACCATGGGTTCTCCTTCCGAGTCGGGAGGCCGCCACGTCACCGTGGCGAGAGCCGTACTTGCCGCATGGCTGCCGTTCCCGCAAACGAAGGTACCAACGAAGTACGACATGCTTCCGATCACGGACTGAGCTCGACCTCGGTAGCCTGCAGTTATGGCGAATCCAACAGAGCCCCTACCCGACAGCATCACCCTCACCGAGGGCTACTCCGGCCGCACGGCCGGCCGACTGACCGGCGAGCGCTGGACCGTGGGCCCCGCACGCCTGACCAAGATCTCCGTCGGCGAAATGGACAACAACGTCTACGTGATCGAGTCGACCGCGACGGGCGAGGTGCTGCTCGTCGACGCCGCAAACGACGCGCCGCAGCTCATCTCACATCTGAGGGATCGCGCGCCCGGGGTCAAGGCGGTACTCACCACGCACCTTCACGCCGACCACTGGATCGGGCTCGCCGAGACGGTCGACGCCCTGGGACTGACCACCATTGCCTCCTCCGGTGACGCCGAGGGGATCGACGTTCCCACTGACCGCCACGTCTCGCACGGGGACGAGCTCGTGGTTGGCGACCTGCGACTCGGGGTGATCGGGCTGCGGGGACATACCCCCGACGGCATCGCGCTGCTTCTCCGCACCGAAGTGGGGACGCACCTGTTCTCCGGCGACTCCCTCTTCCCGGGCGGGCCAGGAAAGACTGGGTCGGAAGATGCCTTCACCACACTGATGAGCGACCTGGAGACCCGGATCTTCGATTCCCTCGGAGACGACGTGGTAGTCCACCCCGGCCACGGAGACGACACCACGATCGGCGCAGAGCGGCCGCATCTGGCCGAGTGGCGCGAGCGCGGCTGGTGACGGTGCCGGCGACCCCACCCCCATGGCCCGGCGGCTCGAAACCCAATCGTTATCAAACCGCCGCCGAATGCGGTCACCGCAGCGTAATCCCCCGGTGACAGCCCGAGCGCGGGCTGCCCCGCATCGCGACCGGAGGCGCCTTCACCGGGTTCAGACTAGGTTCGAGCACGCACTCCCAACTATTCAGGAGGAACGATGATCCGACGACTCGCACGACCCATGCTCGCCACGGTGTTTGTCATCGACGGCGTTGAGACGCTCCGCAATCCGCAGGCCCATGTCACCGACGCGGCGCCGCTCGTCGACAAGGCCGCCCCCCTGGTGGAGAAGGGCGAGCAGGCCGTCAATGAAGCGGTATCCGCATCTATCCCGCCTGTCCCCAAGGACACCGAGACCCTCGTGAAGGCTCTCGCCGGGGTCAAGATCGGCGCGGGAGTCCTGTTCGCGCTGGGCAAGGCCCCCCGGCTCTCCGCCATCGCGCTCACCGCCGCGCACGTGCCCTCCACCCTCAGCCGCCATGCGTTCTGGATGGAGTCCGACCCCGCCGCCCGCAGTCGTAAGACCACCGGCCTGGCGACCGACGTGGCCCTCCTCGGCGGGCTCATCCTCGCGTCTGTTGACACCGCGGGGCAGCCCGGTCTCGCGTGGCGTGCACGTAAGGCGGGCGACAAGGTTGCCGCGAAACTGCCCGGCGCGAAGGCCGAGTCCGCAGCCGCAGGAGCCGCGCTCGCCGGTGTCGCCCATACCGTGGCCGACCAGGCGCGAGGCGCCGCGGACACCGTCCGCGACAAGGCTCCCGAGGTGGCCGATACCGTCCGGGCAAAGGCCCCAGTGGTCGCCGATCAGGTCCGTGAACAGGCGACCGGCTTCGCAGAGGTCGTCCGCGATACCGCACCGGTGGTCGCTGCCCGAGTGCGGGAACGCGCGGCCGCCGCCCGCGATCAGGCCGCCCCGATCGCCGCGCAGGTCCGCGATCAGGCAGGTGCCGTGGCCCACTCCGCCGTCGAGGAGGCCCGGCCCTACGCCGCGCAGGTCCGCGAACAGGCCGGTATTGCTGCCCGGATCGCCTCAGATCAGGCCGACGATGCCCGCACGATCGCTCGTGCGGAAAAGAAGGACGCGCAAAAGAAGGCCGCCAGGGCGGGAAAGGACGTCAAGAAGAAGGCCGCCCAGCTCGAGAAGGACGCCGGCAAGAAGTTCGTCCAGGTACAGAAGAAGACCGATGAGATCCGCGCCAGGGCGGCCAACGCCATCCACCCCTGACGCCCGGACCGGTCCGACCTCCCGGATCACGGTCGGCCGCCGCTGCGGCCCTCCAACGACCCCGCCCGCACCCGGGCGGGGTCGTTGTCGTCGGAGGACTTCCCACGGTTCCCGGTAGCCTGGTCATCCTGCTCGAACCCCCACCCCGGAAGGAGCGCCCGTGACGGGACACGACGCCGTCGACGAGGAACAGCGTCACCTCGGCCGTCTCCTCGATCGCCTCGAGGAGCTGCGGGCGGATACCCGCGCGCGCCTGGACGGCGTCTTGCGTGAATCCGGCGGCACCCCTCAGGCACGCTCGGAGCGGGAGTCTTTCGCCCGGCTCTACTCCTCCGAGCTCGCGGCGTACAGTGCCGCGAACCTGGGCCTGTACTTCGGTCGGCTGGACATGGGGGACGGTGAGGTTCGGCGGATCGGACGTGTGGGTCTGCGGGACGACGACGAGGACCTCACGACCCTGCTGTTGGACTGGCGCGCCGACCACAGCCGACCCTTCTATCTAGCCACGACCGCGCGACCCGAGGGCGCTCATCGGCGCCGCCACCTGCGTACGATAGGCCGCCGGGTGATCGGTATCCACGATGAATACCTCACTGCCCCCGCCGACGGCGAACTCCCCGAAGACCACGACGATGTGGTGGGCGAGTCCGCGCTACTCGAAGCGCTGGACACCGCCCGCACCGCGCACATGACGGACATCGTGGCCACCATCCAGCGGGAGCAGGACGAGATCATCCGCAACCCGCACGCAGGGGTCCTGGTGGTCCAGGGTGGGCCGGGCACCGGCAAGACCGCCGTGGCCTTGCACCGCGCGGCCTACCTCCTCTACACGCATCGTCAGAGGTTGGACCGAAGCGGTGTACTCATCGTCGGGCCCAATGCGCGGTTCCTTGACTACATCGCGCGCGTACTGCCGTCCCTGGGCGAATCTGGCGTCGTCCTGCGCACTCTCGCCGACCTCTATCCGGGCGTCCGGGCCACCGGTCCGGAGACGCTTCGGGGCGAGGAGGTCAAGGGCTCCGACGAGATGGTGGGCATCCTCAAAGCCGCGGTTCGAGCCCGTCAGCTCGCCCCTGAGACCGACGTCGTCGTTCAGGTCGAGGGACACGAACTGACCCTGACCCCGGCGACAGTGCGCGCGGCGCGCGGACGTGGCCGGATGACCCGCCGACCCCATAACCAGTCCCGCGCCGCGTTCGCGACACGGATCATCGATGCCCTCACAGAGCAGTACGTGGCCGTGCTGACCGAGCCGGTCGGTCGGGCTGAGGACGACGCGTGGGCGCCGGAGGGCGACGGTGTCGGTGACCTCGGAGACCCCGCGCGCCCCCTGCTGGACGCGGGCGACCGTGCCGAGCTCCGGCGTGAGGTCGAGGCCTCCCGTGAGGTCGCAGAGATGATCGATGGCTGGTGGCCCGTCCTGCGCCCGGAGCAGGTCCTCGCCGACCTGCTGTCGAGCCGTGAGCGGATCGCCGAGGCGGCGGGCGACTATGTCACGGAGGACCAGGCAGCGCTGTATCGCGCCGACGGCGCGGCGTTCTCCGTCGCGGATGTGCCGCTGCTGGACGAACTCGCGGAACTACTCGGCGACGACCCGACCGCCGAAGACAGTGAAGCGGACCGCGCGTGGGCGGAGCAACTGCGTCAGGCGGAGGAGGCTCTCGAGATCCTCACCGGGTCGGCCGTCCAGGACATCGAGGACGATCTCGATCCCGAAGTGCTCATGGCCTACGACGTCGTCGACGCCGAATCCCTCGCCCGTCGCCACAGTGCGGATTCCGACCTCACAGTGGCCGACCGGGCGGGTGCGGACCGGACGTGGGCGTTCGGACACGTGATCGTCGACGAGGCCCAGGAACTGTCCGCCATGGCGTGGCGTGTGCTTATGCGCCGCTCCCCCAACAGATGGATGACCCTGGTCGGGGACGTCGCCCAGACTTCTAGTCCGGCAGGCATCGACTCATGGGACGACGCCCTGTCGCCGTACGTAGACGACCGGTGGGTACTCACCGAACTGACGGTCAACTACCGCACCCCCGAGACGATCTCCGCTGTGGCCCAGACGCTGCTTGCCGAGATCGACCCGGGCGCAACCTCGCCGCGGACGGTGCGTCCAGGGCACCGGCCGGTGGCGTGGCTCGAGCCGGATGCGAGGTCGGTTGCGAAGACGGTCGCCGAGGAAGTCGCGGCGGTACCCCCGGAACGGGCAGTTGCTGTGCTGGTGCCCGATACCGGCGGCGACGAGGACCAGGACGACGACGAGCGCGCAGACACGGGGCAACCCGGCCTCAGCGCGGCTGTCGAACACGCACGGCCGGGGACTTCGGTGCTGCCGCTGGCGTTGGCCAAGGGGCTGGAATTCGACGTGGTCGTAGTGGTGGATCCCGAACGGGTCCTCGCGCGCTCACCGCAAGGGATGCAGGATCTCTACGTCGGCGCCACCCGGGCAACCCAAGAGCTGGTCCTAGTCCAGGCCGGAGGCTTCGGCCCGTTACTCTCGACTATCCGGGACAGCCTCGGCGACCGTACACAGGAGCTCACCGCATGACCGACACCCGATACCGCGTGCTGGCGGCCTCGGCCATCGTCGCGGTAGCAACCGTGGCCGGCGCGTGCGGAACGGGCGGAGAGGCCCCCGACAGCACGATGTCAGCGGCCGCCGCAGCCGAGCCCGGTTCACGGACGTCGGAACCGACCCCCGTCAGTAGTCGAACTGCTGCCCGCACCGACGATGAGCAGGAGTTCCTCGCCGATCTGTCCGGGTTCGGTCTCCCCACCGAAATGACCGCTGACACCACCGTAGAGGTGGGGCTCGGCATCTGTAGGGGGATCGCCGACGGGGCGGACACGGAGACTATCCTCGACCGGATCCGCCCTCTGACCAGTGCGATCGCAGCCCAGAGCCCGGGTCTGGACACCGCCGCGGTGGGTGGAGCCCTCATTGAGGCGAGCCGGAACCACCTCTGTGAGTGAATCCCGCGAGACGGGTGCTTCGCCCCAGACCTAAGTGGTGTGAATGATGAGCACGTCGCAGGTCGCGCGACGCGCGGCATCGGCGGGCACTGATCCGAGCAATCGCCCGGTCAGGGAGTTCAGTCCTTTGTTGCCCACCACGAGCAGGTCGGCCCCCACCTCGTCGGCCAGCTTGATGAGTGATTCGACGGGAGCCCCCTTCACCGTTCGCGCCTCGATCTGGGTGGCCCCGGCCTTCAGCGCCCGTTCGCGGGCGCTGCGGACAATTTCCTCGGCGGGGTTGTCCCCGCGGATCTGATAGGCGTCTTCACCGAGCTGATCTGCGGCCTGGCTGACCGACCTCGGATCGGCGGGCACGTAGGCGCAGGCAATTACGAGGTCCGCCGAGGCATCGGCTGCCAGTTGGGCGGCGCGGTCGACGGCACGGTAGGACGACTCGGAACCGTCGGTTCCTACCACCACCTTGGTGTAGGCGCTCATTTGCTTCCTCTCCTCGGGAACACGTGTCATTCAGAGTAGTCCGCGGACGACGCCGACGCGCAGGGTAGCGCGGGAGAATGAGCAGAAGGTCAGTCGATTCCGGCCTCGCGCATCCCCTTGAGCTCCTTGCGTAGCTCGGCGATCTCGTCGCGGAGACGCCCCGCCAACTCGAACCGCAGGTCTGTGGCAGCAGACATCATCTGCTCGGTCATCTCCTCGATGAGTTTCTCCAACTCCCTGCGGGGCCGGGCGGCGCCACCGACCGCCCGCGCGCCCACCAGTTCCGGCCGGTCCCTGGCGTCTGCACTGTCTCCGCGGTCCTCGCCGACCCGGTCGAGGATGTCGGCGATCTTCTTTCGCAGCGGCTGGGGATCGATGCCGTGTTCGGTGTTGTAGGCGATCTGCTTCTCGCGGCGCCGCTCGGTCTCCTCCATCGCGTGCTGCATGGAATCCGTGACGCGGTCTGCGTACATGTGGACCTCACCCGAGACGTTTCGGGCGGCGCGGCCGATCGTCTGGATGAGCGAGGTGCTTGAACGCAGAAAGCCCTCCTTATCCGCGTCGAGGATCGCGACGAGGGAGACCTCAGGCAGGTCGAGGCCCTCCCGCAGCAGGTTGATGCCCACCAGGACGTCGTACTCGCCCCTCCGCAGATCTCGCAACAGTTCGACGCGCTGAAGGGTGTCGATCTCCGAGTGGAGGTACCGCACCCGGATCCCCAACTCGAGCAGATAGTCGGTGAGGTCCTCGGACATCTTCTTGGTCAGGGTCGTGACCAGCACTCGTTCGTCGCGTTCGGCGCGCTCACGGATCTCACCGATAAGGTCGTCGATCTGACCCTTAGTGGGTTTAACCACGATCTTCGGGTCGACCAGTCCGGTCGGCCGGATCACCTGCTCGACGAACTCCCCGCCGGCGCGGCCCATCTCATAGGGCCCCGGAGTGGCGGAAAGATAGACGGTCTGTCCTACCCGGCCAGAGAATTCCTCCCAGGTCAGCGGGCGGTTGTCCAGTGCGGACGGCAGCCGGAACCCGAAGTCGACGAGATTGCGTTTGCGGGAGGCGTCGCCCTCGTACATCGCGCCGATCTGGGGGACGGTCACGTGCGACTCGTCTATCACTGTGAGGAAGTCCTCGGGGAAGTAATCGATGAGCGTGGCGGGGGAACTTCCCGCCGGCCGACCGTCGATGTGCCGCGAGTAGTTCTCGATGCCTGAGCAGAACCCGACTTGCTGCATCATCTCGATGTCGTAGGAGGTCCTCATTCGTAGCCGCTGCGCTTCGAGTAGTTTGCCCTGATTCTCGAGCTCGGCGAGCCGCTCCTCGAGCTCGGCCTCGATGGAGGCGATCGCCTTGGCCATCCGTTCCGGACCTGCGACGTAGTGGGTGGCCGGGAAAATGCGTACCTCATCGACCCTGCGCACGACGTCACCGGTGAGCGGATGGATGTAGTACAGCGCATCGATCTCATCCCCGAAGAACTCGATGCGGATGGCGAGCTCCTCGTAGGTGGGGATGATGTCGACGGTGTCGCCTTTGGCCCGGAACGTGCCACGCGTCATGGACATGTCGTTGCGCTCGTATTGGACGTCCACCAGCAGCCGGAGCAGCTGGTCGCGGTCGACCTCTTGACCGATCGCTAGGGCAACGGACCTGTCGAGATAGGACTGGGGGGTGCCGAGACCGTAGATGCACGACACGGAACTGACGACGACGACATCGCGCCTGGACAACAGTGACGATGTAGCGGAGTGCCGAAGCCTCTCGACATCATCGTTGATTGATGAGTCCTTCTCGATGAAAGTGTCCGTCTGTGCGATGTACGCCTCTGGTTGGTAGTAGTCGTAATACGAAACGAAGTACTCGACCGCGTTGTTGGGCAGCATCTCGCGCAGTTCGTTGGCCAACTGCGCGGCGAGCGTCTTGTTGGGCGCCATCACGAGGGTCGGTCGCTGCACTTTCTCGATGAGCCATGCGGTTGTCGCCGACTTGCCGGTACCGGTCGCACCGAGTAGCACGACATCTCGCTCCCCCCGCGCCAAGCGCTCGGTCAGCTCTGCGATCGCGGTGGGTTGGTCCCCCGACGGCGTGAATTCGCTCACTACCTCGAACCGGGTCGTACTGCGTTCGACGTCGCCGATCGGTCGGAACTCCGAGTACGAGAGCACTGTCGGGTCGGCGGGGACCCCGTCGTCGGGGATCTCGGTCGCGAAAGCCATAGTCTCCAGCGTACGAGTCCGCGGCCGTAGTCGTCCCCTCGCGGTTACGCGACTGTCGGACCGAGCCACTACCCTGTTCGATGAATCATCGTTTACATCACTCACTCGTCTGGAGCCCCCCAGTGCGCAGCCGTTCTCGTCGTCGTCCCCAGCGGGGCCCCCATCCGGTCGCCGCGGTTATTACGGCCTCGCTCATCGCCGGCTCGCTTACGCTCTGGAGTCCGATCGCCGCGGCGGCCCCGTGCGATCCCTGGCCACCGACCGGCGACGGCACCGGTAGCTCGACGGGCTCGCTGAGCGGATCGCAGGGCGGTTCCCTCGGGGCGCCGTCGACTCCGGCCACCCCCTGGCACGACGGTGGTTCCGGGTACATCCCCATTCTCAAGGGGCTCACCACCACCGTCGAGCTACTGACCGGTCCGACCAGCCCCAACGACACGGTCGACCGCTTCGGGATCAGCGGAACAGACCTGGGCATCCTCTGGGACAACGGCGCCTCCGGCAACGACCGGCGGATCATGATGGCGCTCGGTGACACCATGGGTGATTGCAGCGTCGACGGCGATGAGTGGCGTAGCAACATCCTTTTCCGCTCGTCCGACCGCGAACTGTCCGACGGCATGCGCATCAACGACGCACCGATGGAGCGGGAGGGCATGGCCAAGTCGATCCTTCCCAGATCCAGTCTCCCGGGTGAATTCACCGTGATCCCGACGGCGGGAATCGAGGTCGGGGGGAAGCAGTACCTCCGGTACATGTCCGTGGCCAGCTGGGACGAACCCGGTGAGTGGACCACGAACTACTCCGCCCTCGCCAAGTCGGAGGACAACGGCGAGAACTGGGCGCCGGTCGCGGGCAGCGGCCGGATCGGTGAGGGCAACGCGGCCCTCGTGCCCGAGAACGTCGGGACCCCGTACGTCACGCAGCCGACTGGTCAGATGAGCGCGTTCCTTAAGCACACCGACGGCGGAGTCGACTACGTCTACGAGTACATGACCCCGTCCGGCCGTAGCGGTTCAGCCAAGCTCGCCCGCGTCCCCGCAGCGCAGATCGAAGATATGGGGGCGTACCGGTTCTGGGACGGCTCCACGTGGGTCGCGGACCACGCCGACGCCAGGGTCGTGCTCGACGGACAAGTAAGCGAGTTGTCGGTCACCTGGAGCGCCCGCCTCGGCCGGTTCATCGCCCTCTACACGGACGAGAACAACAACATCGTCATGCGACAGGCCAGCACCCCAGAGGGACCGTGGTCCGGCAAGGACATCCTGCTTTCGTACCAACACGTCCCCACCCTCTACGGCGCGTTCGCCCACCCGTGGAGTCCGGCAGTCGAGTCCAATGGCAAGGACCTGTACTTCACCATGTCCACTTGGGACGCCTACAACGTTTTCCTCATGAAGACCGATCTGTCGAAGCTTCAGACTCGCCGCCCGCCGGATCCGAACTCGCGGATGCGGACTGCGGACGACAGCTGGACCCGCGACACTCCCGACCCCGCCGATACCGGCGAGACTGTGCTCGTCGACACGATCCCCATCCCGGAAGGCTGACGCATGACCCGCCCCCTCCCCCGACGTCTTCACCGTCGCCTCACCTCGGCCCTCACCGCGACTGCGACCGTCGCGGCAACGGTCACCGCGATGGGCACCTTCGGCTCGGGCACGGCTTCCGCAGGCCCCTGCAGCGAGATGTTCGGCAACTTCGGCTCACTGCTCGAGCACCGGACCGGCGCGGGGATGGCTACGGGCTCCCTCGGATCACTCGGCTCCTCCGGAGGCTCAGGATCGATCGGCTCCGTCTCAGGTTCGCTGGGTTCCGAGGACCGAAGCGGTTCGCTGGTGCAGCAGCTCGAAACCGGGTCGCTTGGAAACGGAATCTCCGGCTCGCTGGACCTGATGGTCGGGTCTGTCTACGGAATGCCACCGTGGATCACCGGCGAGGAGGGCACCGTGCCCGTCCTGCGCGGCCCAACCCAGTTCCTGCAGCTGGTCACCGGCCCGACGAGCCCCACCGAATCGATCAATAAGTACGGTGTCGCGGGCACCGACCTGGGCATTATGTGGGACAACGGGGCAACCGGGGACAACCGGCAGGTACTCATGGCCTTCGGCGACACCATGGGTGACTGCACTGTGCCAGGAAACCAGTGGCGGTCCAACGTTCTGTTCCGCTCGGGCGACGCCGACCTCTCCGACGGCATCACCGTTGACTCCGCCGCTATGGACACCGACGGCTTGGCCAAGTCAATCGTGCCGCGGACAGGGCTGCCGGGAGAGGTCACCATTATCCCCACTGCCGGAATATCGGTTAACGGGGTCCAATACCTGCGGTTCATGTCCGTCGCGCACTGGGGCCAACCGGGATCGTGGACCACCAATTACTCGGGGATGGCCTACTCCACCGACAACGGCGAGAACTGGACGGTCGTGCCCGAGCTGGCCCGACCGATCACCAACGCCGTCCCGCTCGACGACGGTGCCCCCGCCGCGGACAGCTCCTGGCGCACTGCGCAGATGAGCTCGTTTCTCAAGACGAACGATTATTTATACGAGTACCTGACGCCCTCAGGCCGGCAGGGCCATGCGATCCTCGCCAGGGCTGCGCTCGACGGGTCCCCCACGGCTGACGAGCTGGACGCCTCGGACACCGCGCTGCTCAGTGGGGTGCTCGACCCACAGGGCTATGAGTACTGGGACGGCTCACGGTGGAGCGCCGACATCGCCGACGCCTCGAAAGTTCTTCCCTCCCCCGCCAGCGAGCTGTCAACCATGTGGAACGAGCACCTCGGCAAGTTCACGGCGATGTACTCCCAGGGCTACAACTCGGTAGTCATGCGCACCGCTGACCGGCCAGAGGGTCCTTGGAGCCCGCCGACCGTTCTCATCGACTATTCGGTACTGCCGGGTGTGTACGGGGCATTCATGCACCCGTGGGCCCAGGAGGATGATCTCTACTACCTAGTCACCACCTGGAACGCCTACAACGTGTTCCTCGTGCGCACCCGGCTATCGGAGGTCTTCCCCAGCCCGAACCTGCGCCGCGCGGCCCCGCAGGGAGCGACCACCGAGGTCATCAGGCAGGTGCCGGTCACCGAACTGGTGAACGGCGTGGTGCCAACCGAGTGACCCCTGCCGTGGGCGGGTCTACAGACCTGCCCACGGCACTACATGCCCCGCAAAGAAGCCTCAGTCAAGGTGCGCTCCCACTGACGCGTCTCCTCGCGGTTAGCGCGGCGCAAGATCTCCGCGTACTCGGATCGGGCGCCGGGATCCGAGCCGATCACCTCCGCCATGAGAAGAGAGAACTTGTGCTCCGGGTCATCCTCCGCGAGAATCGACACCTCCAGGGGCCGCGCAGGGTCACACCAGTGCAGTAATGGGCGTTCGCTCAGACGGTCGCGTACGTAACCCGCCTCGGTGAGCTTGCGCAATACAGCCCCGACCGCCGATGCATCCTGAACTGTCACCTGCAGGTCGATCACATCGGGCGCGTCCAGTCCCTCCACTGCTGTCGGACCGACGTGATCGATCCTGCGAGCGATGTCCCCCACTACATGGCGCAGTCTGGCGCACGCCCGTTCCGCCTCACCCGTCCACTCAGGCCGGAACGGGACGACGGTACGGTCGCCCACGACCGGGGTGCCGGTACGCAGATTGTGCTCGAACGGACTCAGACGGACCTCCACAAGGGCGCGGGTCAGGTCCACGACTGTCTGCCGATCGCCGGAGTTGTCAATCAGGATGTCCGCGGCGGCGCGCCGGTCCTCATCGGTCGCCTGCCTCGCCATTCGTGCGCGCGCATCGTCCTCCGGCATACCTCGCTGCTCCACGAGTCTCTGCAAGCGAATCTCCGCCGGGGTATCGACCACGATCACCAAGTGGTAGCCGGGTGTCATCCCGCCCTCGACGAGTAGTGGCATGTCATGAACGACTATCGCGTCTTCCGGCGCGGAGCCGAACAGCTCCGCGGTGCGCTCCCCGATCAAAGGGTGAGTGATGGCGTTGAGCGCCGCGGTCCGTTCGGCGTCGACGAACGCCCGGGCGGCAAGGGCCGCTCGATCTAGCGCACCGTCCGGCCTCAGGATGTCCTCACCGAACTCGGCCACGAGCATCGCCAGGCCTGGGGATCCCGGCTCCACGACCTGTCTCGCGATTCGATCGGCGTCGACGATTACCGCGCCGGACTCCTCTAGCACTGCCGTCACCGTCGACTTGCCGGCGCCGATCCCACCGGTCAGACCCACCATCAGCATGATGCGGATTCTAGGTGACCAGTGGCCGAGTCTGCCGGAGCGACGAACTATAGAGTGTCACGTGTGAACCTGATTAACTCTGTGCCACGTGCCCTCGCGGCAGTTCCACTTGCAGTTGCGCTCGCAATCGCGGTTGCTCCAGCGCATTCAGCGGCTCAATCCGAAGGATCGCTCGGATCCTCCGGTTCCACCGGATCAACGGGCTCCACCGGATCCTCCGGCTCGACCGGTTCGCTGTTCGGAGAGAGCGGTCCGTGCAACAGCTTCTTCGGGAACCTCCCCCCAGGCTCCCTCGGCCCCCTGCCCGCGACGGGCTCACTCGCCAACGCCACCAATTCGGTTCTCGACGCCACCGCATCCTCGGTTCGTCGCTTCCCACGATGGGTCACTGGCGCCAACGGCACGATCCCTGTCCTCAAGGGCGCCACGTCGGTGCGGCAGCTCGTCACCGGCCCCACCAGTCCCGCGAAGACGGACGAACTATACGACATCCACGGCACGGATCTCGGGATCACCTTTACCCACCAGGGTAAGACGATGGCCCTGTTCGGCGACACCTTCGGGGACTGTACCCCAAACGGAAACCAATGGCGGTCCAACGTCATGCTCGCCACCAGCGGCGGCAGCCCCGATGGCGGGATGAACGTCCTCAGGGCTGTTCCCGCTGATGCGCAGGGCAAGGCCACCGCCCTCGTCCAGGGTGCGCATCAGCCGAACGGTGTCGGCGAGGTGACCGTGATCCCGACGGCCGCGGTCAGCAACGGCACGGACATGTACATGCGGGTCATGTCGGTGCGGGACTGGAACGCCCCCGGCGGTTGGAACACCAACTACTCAGGGCTGGCCAAGTCCACAGATGGTGGGAACACGTGGAAACTGCTCCCCGCCACGATGCGGCGGGTCACTGATTTCTCCGGATGGCACAGCAGCGAGATGCTAGCGCCCGGCGACCTGCCCGCTCCCGATAAGAAGCAGTGGTACGGCGCCCAGATGAGCGCGTTCCTCCAGGACGGCGAGTGGCTGTACGAGTACGTCACGCCGTCGGGTCGACGCGGACCGGCGATGCTGGCCCGCGTGAAGCTCGCTGACATCGAGGACCCCACCGCCTACAAGTGGTACGCGGGTCCTGGCCTGGACTGGGCCGACGCACCGACCGGTTACGAGGTCATCCCGGCACGCGTCGAGGAACTTTCGGTGCAATACAACAAGCACCTGGACAAGTACACCGCCATGACCCCCTCACCCACCGGCGTCGTCTCCATGCGCGTGTCTGACAATCCCTGGGGCCCGTGGTCAGAGCCCCAGACCATCGTCGACCGGCGCATGTTCCCCAACGGCTACGCTCCGATGATCCATCCCTTCACCACGGATAACGACAGTCGATACCTGTACTACACGCTCTCCACGTGGGACGCGTACAACGTTTTCCTCATGCGCACCGACCTCGACGCATTCAACTTCGCCGTCCCGGACGCGAACCCCCGGACCGCAGTGGAATCGCGTGTGACAGTCAAGACCGCCGCTGACGCCGGGGCCATCAACGACCAGGGCGTCATCGACGAGCAGCGCCTCGAAGAGATCGCGGAGATCGAGCCCGCCGCGGCCGAGCCAATCGTCGAGCCGCCGGGACGCTGATAGATCGACCCGCGTCACTCGCGGCCATCGTCGGGCAGGCCCCCGCCGATGGCCGCGAGTTCATTGTCGGTCTTGAGCAAGGCCGTCTGCACCCGAATCTCACCAGATTCGGCGTCCGCGGTGGCGACCAGAGTCCGGGCACAGCGTGGATGTGAAGGGCGTAATCGTTGTGTGGCTTACCCCCCAGGTCCCCTCCCGATCCACCGCAAGCAACGAAAAGAGAGCGGCCCCGCACCGGATTCCGGTGCGGGGCCGCTCTCTAGCGACTATCCGACGGTCACTCGCCTCCGGCGAGCTTCGCGCGCAGGGCGGCGAGCTGCTCGTCCGACGCAAGCGATCCACCGGTCGACTCCGCCGGGCTGGTCTCCGCAGCGGCGGGACGGGCAGACGGGGCGGACTCCGACGAGTAGTTGGTCGGGGCGGCCTCGGCGGCCTCCGCCGCGGCAACGCGACCCTTCTCGATCTGGGCCGTGTGCATCTTGTGGCGACGCTCGGCCTCCGCGTAGCGGTTCTCCCACTCCTCGCGCTGCTTCTCGAAGCCCTCGAGCCACTCGTTGGTCTCGGGATCGAAGCCCTCGGGGAAGATGTAGTTGCCGGCCTCGTCGTAGCTGTCGGCCATGCCGTACTTGGACGGGTCGAACTCTTCCGTGTAGTCCTCGTCCGCCTGCTTGAGCGAGAGCGAGATACGGCGACGGTCGAGGTCGATGTCGATGACCTTGACCATGGCGTCGTCGTTGACGGACACGACCTGGTCGGGGACCTCGACGTGGCGCTCGGCCAGCTCGGAGATGTGGACCAGGCCCTCGATGCCTTCCTCGACACGGACGAAGGCGCCGAACGGGACGAGCTTGGTGACCTTGCCCGGGACGATCTGACCGATCGCGTGGGTCCGGGCGAAGTGCCGCCACGGATCCTCCTGGGTGGCCTTCAGCGAGAGCGAGACGCGCTCGCGATCCAGGTCGACGTCGAGCACCTCGACGGTGACCTCCTGGCCGACCTCGACAACCTCGGACGGGTGGTCGATGTGCTTCCAGGACAGCTCGGAGACGTGGACGAGACCGTCGACGCCGCCGAGGTCGACGAACGCACCGAAGTTGACGATCGAGGACACGACGCCCTTGCGGACCTGGCCCTTCTGCAGCTGGTGCAGGAACTCGGAGCGCACAGCCGACTGGGTCTGCTCGAGCCATGCGCGACGCGAGAGCACGACGTTGTTGCGGTTCTTGTCCAGCTCGATGATCTTGGCCTCGAGCTCCTGGCCCACGTAGGGCAGGAGGTCGCGGACGCGGCGCATCTCCACCAGCGAGGCGGGGAGGAAGCCACGGAGACCGATGTCGAGGATGAGGCCGCCCTTGACGACCTCGATGACGGTGCCCTTGACGGCCTCGTCCTTCTCCTTGAGCTCCTCGATCGTGCCCCAGGCGCGCTCGTACTGGGCGCGCTTCTTGGACAGGATCAGACGGCCGTCCTTGTCCTCCTTGGTCAGGACTAGGGCCTCAACCTCATCGCCCACCTCGACGACCTCGCCCGGGTCGACATCGTGCTTGATGGAGAGCTCGCGCGAGGGGATGACGCCCTCGGTCTTGTACCCGATGTCGAGCAGGACCTCGTCGCGATCGACCTTGACGATCGTGCCCTCGACGATGTCACCATCGTTGAAGTACTTGATCGTGGCGTCGATAGCGGCGAGGAAGTCCTCAGCAGAGCCGATGTCGTTGATGGCTACCTGCGGGGACGTGGTGTTGGTGGTCATATGGTGGGGTGCTCCGGAGTGGATAGAAATCGTAGCGGACAGGAAGAAAGCGAACGCGTACGCACGCGACCGTCAACTGTACGCTTCACACGTGACGTCCACAAACCCCCCCGGACATGGAGAGTCGGTCCGAGCCTCACGACTGTGGTGGGACTCGGAAGCGACCGATTACCACGATCAACACGGCGACTTCCTCGGCGCCCACTCGCCCGAGGGCGAGTTCGTCTGGTGCCCTGAGGGGCTCCACGAGGGCGACTGGCACCTGCTCGGTGACGTGGAGGGCCGCCACGTGCTCGAAATCGGGTGCGGGTCTGCCCCGTGTTCGCGGTGGCTTGCCGGCCGGGGCGCCCACGCCGTGGCCGTGGACCTGTCAGCCGGGATGCTCCGCGTGGGAGCGGAGGTGGCAGGCCGGGCAGCGGGCCGGGCGGCGAGGGTCCCCCTGATCCAGGCTGACGCCGGACGATTGCCCTTCGCGGACGACAGTTTCGACGTCGCGTTCTCGGCATTCGGCGCAATCCCCTTCGTGGCGGACTCGGCGGGCGTGATGGCGGAGGCAGCGCGCGTCCTGCGTCCGGGTGGCCGCTTCGTCTTCTCGGTCAACCACCCCATGCGGTGGATTTTCCGCGATGACCCGGGCCCGGAGGGGCTGCTGGCCATGTTTCCGTACTTCGACCGATCGCCGTACACGGAGTATGGCGACGACGGCGAGCTGACCTATGTCGAGCACCACAGGACGGTAGGCGACCGGATCCGGGAACTGGTCGCGGCCGGGTTCGTCGTGCGGGACCTCATCGAGCCGGAGTGGCCGGAGTGGTTGGACCGGGAGTGGGGGCAGTGGAGCCCACTCCGGGGCGGGATATTCCCCGGCACGGCGATCTTCGTGGCCACTCTGCCCTGACCCGCGGATGGACGCCGTCGAGTGCCGACTCCGGCGGCCCTGACACCGGCACCACACGGGTGCGGGCGTCAGGGCCGCGGGGCGTCAGAGAATCTTGGACAGGAAGTCCTTGGTGCGTTGGTGCGACGGCGACTTGAGCACGTCGGCAGGCTTACCGGCCTCCACCACCACACCGTCGTCCATGAACGCGACGGTGTCGGCGACCTCGCGGGCGAAACCCATCTCGTGGGTGACCACGACCATGGTCATCCCCGCGTCCGCGAGATCTCGCATCACGCCCAGGACCTCCCCGACAAGTTCGGGGTCGAGCGCCGACGTGGGCTCGTCGAACAGCATCAGTTTGGGGTCCATGGCCAGGGCGCGGGCGATCGCCACGCGCTGCTGCTGCCCGCCCGACAGTTGGGCAGGATAGGTGTCGGCTTTGGCGGCGAGGCCGACCTTGGCGAGCAATTCGCGGCCCCGTTCGGTGGCCTCCGCGCGTGAGTGTCCCTTGACCAGCATCGGCGCCTCGATCACGTTCTGTAAAGCGGTGCGGTGGAGGAACAGGTTGAAGTGCTGGAACACCATGCCGATGTCTCGGCGCTGGCGGGCGGCGTGCTTCGGAGAGATCTCGTAGAGTTTGTCACCCTTCTCGCGGTATCCCACCAGTTCGCCGTCAACGTAGAGCCTGCCCGCATCCACCCTCTCCAGATGGTTGATGCATCGGAGGAAGGTGGACTTGCCTGAACCGGAGGGCCCCACCAGGCACAGGACCTCACCGGCGGCGACCTCAAGGTCTATGCCTTTAAGGACGCGCAACGAACCGAAGTTTTTGCAGACCTGATCGGCCCTGACCATCGCCGTCATGGTGTGCCTCCGGACGGGTTGGCGGCCTCGGCCGCGGCGAGAGCGGACGGGGTGAGTCCGTCCGCGTTGGCGAGCGCGCGCAGTTGTCGGCCGGTGAGCTGCCGGGTGGCACCGCGAGAGAATCGCTTTTCGAGGTAGTGCTGGCCAACCATGAGCACGCTGGTGATGACCAAATACCACGTTGCGGCCACGAGCAGCAGCGGGATGGGCTGGAAGTTGACGCCCGAGATGTCCCGTGCCTGCCCGTAGAGCTCTCCGGAGAACGGGATTGCCACGACGAGCGAAGTGGTCTTGAGCAGTGAGATGAATTCGTTGCCCGTCGGCGGGATGATCACCCGCATCGCCTGCGGGAGAATCGTCCGTCGCATCGTCTGACCCCACGTCATGCCCAGGGCGGTCGATGCCTCGGACTGCCCCTCTGGCACAGAGGAGATGCCCGCGCGGACGATCTCGGCCATGTATGCGGCTTCGTTCATGGCCAGACCCACCACTGCCAGCCAGAAAGCCGAGTACAGGACCATGGTGTCCTCGAACCGGACGAACTGGATGTCGGTGAACGGGATGCCGAACTGGACCTGCCGGTAAAGCGTGAAGATGAGCCCCCAGAACAGCAACTGCACATAGATCGGGGTGCCGCGGAAGATCCACAAGTAGACCCAGGCCACGCCTTTGAGGACGGGGTTGCTGCTCATCCGCATCACGGACAGGAGGACGCCCAGGACCACAGCGAGAACCATCGACAGCACGGTCAGCGCGATTGTGTAGAACACGGCCGTGCCGAATCTGGTGTCGAACAGGTATCGGAAATAGGTGTCCCAGCCGTAGGCCGGGTTGGTCGCCGCGCCCCAGATGAACAGGAATACGAGGACCAGGACGATGGTCGCCGACACCCAACGCCAGGGGTGCCGCAGGGGCACCGCCTGGATGGGGTCTGGGGCCTCCGCCGCGGGGGCGTCCGGCCCCTTCTGCGCGGTACTCACCTAGCGGTCACTCAGCCCTTCCGGATTTCGGCGTCGGTGACGAGTCCGTCCTCGACACCCCAGTTCTCGGCAATCTTCTTGAAGTCCCCGGTCTCGATGAGCTTGTCGGCTGCGGCTTCGAGAGCGGCCGAGAGCTTAGCGCCCTTGCGTACGGGCCAGCCGTAGGGGGCAGAGTCGAAGACCTCGCCGGCGAGCTGCAGCTTGCCCCCGGACTGCTTGACCGCGTATGCGGAGATCGGCGAGTCGGCGGACATCGCGTCAACCTTGCCGAGCGCGACGGCGGTCGAGGCCTCGTCCTGCGAGTCGAACTGGACTTTCTCGATCGCGGGTTTGCCGGCCGCGACGCAGGCTTCACTGCGGGCGGGTATGTCTTCCTGGTCGGAGACGGTGGTCCGCTGGACGGCGACGTTGAGACCGCACGCGTCATCGGGGTCGATGTCGTTGCCTGCCGCGGAGGCCCACTGGATGCCAGCCTCGAAGTATGTGACGAAGTCGACGGTCTGGAGCCGCTCGTCGTTGACGGTGAACGAGGAGGCACCCATATCCATGGTGCCTCCCTCGATGGCCGGGATGATCTTCTCGAAGTCGGCCTCGCGGAACTCGGCACGCAGCCCCATCAGCTGGGCGGCGGCGGTCATCACGTCGATGTCGAATCCGACCATCTCCCCCCGCTCGTTCTTGAACTCGTTGGGCGCATACGGCGGGTTGGTGCCGATCACGATGACGCCCTTGTCCCGGATCTCGGCTGGGACGAGCGCGGCGATCGCGTCGTCTTTCTCGAGCGACACCTCGTTGCGCGGCTCCCCGGAGTCCTGCGGGCCCTCGGTATTGGTGGTGCATCCGGTCAGCGAGATGGCTGCGGTTGCGGTCAGTGCCAGGGCGGCGCGCAGACCGCGCCGAGGGGTGAGGGTCATGTGTGTGCCCTTTCAGGCGTCGGGGAGCCGAATCTGCAATGAACCTAAGTCATCCGGGGACCGGTACAAAACACATCGGCCCGATTCGCCGGTCTTCTCTGCGAGTCGCTTGCCCTCGGTCAGTGGGCCGCCGAGTCCCAGTTCGGACCTGTTCCAGTGGATACGTCCAGCGGGACGTCGAGTTCGATGGCAGAGTACATGCGGTCCACGACGATATCTCGGACCTCGTCGAGCTCGCCCTGGGCCACTTCGAGGACCAATTCGTCGTGAACCTGGAGCAGGAGACGACTCTTCAGCCCCCGTTCGGTGAGGTCGGCGTCGACCGTGAGCATGGCGGCCTTGATGATGTCGGCGGCCGTGCCCTGGATGGGCGCGTTGAGCGCGGCACGTTCGGCGTTCTCGCGCTTGAGCCTGTTGTCCGAGTTGAGTTCGGGCAGGTATCGGCGCCGACCGAACAGAGTCTCCGTGTAGCCGTCACGGCGGGCCTGCTCGACCACCGCGCGCAGGTAGTCGCGCACGCCGCCGAAGCGTGAGAAGTACGCCTCCATCTGCTCTCGGGCCTCGCCCTGGCTGATCCCGAGCTGGGCGGCGAGACCGAACGCGCTGAGCCCGTACGCGAGGCCGTAACTCATCGCCTTGACTCGACGTCGCAGCTCCGGGGTCACCTCGTCGATGGGCACGCCGAACGCACGCGAGCCCACGAACGAATGCAGGTCCTCCCCTGTCCGAAACGCCTCGATGAGCCCGGCGTCGCCGGACAGATGAGCCATCACACGCATCTCGATCTGGCTGTAGTCGGCAGTGAGCAGACAGTCGTACCCCTCACCCACCACGAAGGACTCGCGGATGCGACGCCCGTCCTCAGTGCGCACGGGGATGTTCTGCAGGTTGGGGTCGGTCGAGGACAGTCGGCCGGTGGCGGCCACGGTCTGGTTGAACGTGGTGTGGATGCGTCGGTCGTCGCCGATGGTCTTGATGAGTCCTTCCACCGTCGTACGCATCTTGGTGGTCTCGCGGTGCAGCAACAGTGCCTCGAGGAACGCCCGCCCCGGGGTGTCACCGGTCTCTTTGGCGAGTAGTTCCTCCAGCGCCTTGGCGTCCGTGGTGTACCCAGTCTTGGTCTTCTTGGTCTTGGGCATACCGAGGGTCTCGAACAGCACCACTTGCAGTTGCTTGGGCGAGCCCAAGTTGATCTGCTCGCCTCCGATCGCGGCGTAGGCTGCCTCGGCGGCCTGGCGTCCGCGGTCGGCGAAGTCGTCGCGCAGCCCGTCCAAAGCAGCCCCGTCCACCCCGATGCCGATCGACTCCATCCGCGCCAGCACCGGCACGAGCGGCAGTTCCATCTCCGCCATCAGCTTCGCGCCGTGCACCTGTTCCAGTTCGATGTCGAGTCGCTCCGCGAGGTCGACCACCGCTCGTGCCCGAGTCGCCGCGGAATCGGCGACTTTCTGCTCGGCCTCCGCGTCATCGACCTCGTCGAGCAGCGACAGCTGCTTGTCACCCGCCTCCGCCTCGGGCAGTTCGCGCCGGAGGTGACGTTGGAACAGCTCCCCCAGGCCGTAACTGCGTTGACCGGGACGCACCAGGTAGGCGGCCAGTGCCACGTCCATGGTGACGCCTCCCAACCGGAGGTCGCGCCCCTGCAGCGCATGGGTGGCGGCCTTGGCATCGTGGACCGCCTTGTGCACCGCATCGTCGGAAAGCCAGGCCCTCAGGGCCTGCTCATCGTCGGGGCCGATGGCCACGAGGTCGAGGTGACCGGAGGCACCGTCGGCAGCGGCAATCGTGATGGTCCGAGTGTCGCCCGAGCCGGGCCGGGAGGTTCCGACGACGACGAGACCGTGCCGCTGTCCGGCCGGCGCGTGGGCGGCGAGCCAATCGGAGACCTCGCCGGAGTGCAGCACCGAGGCCTGCTCGAGTTCGACCTCGGCGGCTGGCTCGGGGGCTCCCTCGGGCAGGAAAGCCGAGAGGAAGCGATCCCGTGCCTGGGGTCCGAACTCCAGTCGGTCGAACAGTGCGTTGACGTCCGCGCGTTCTGGCGTCGCCCGGACGAGGTCCGTGAGTTCGACGCCGAGATCCAGGTCGCGAGAGAGCTCGGTGATCCGCCGATTGAGCTGCACTTGCGGCAGATGATCTCGAAAGCTCTCCCCGACTTTGCCCTTGACCTCGTCCGCGTGCGCGATGAGTTCGGAGAGCGATCCGTACTGGGTGATCCATTTGGCGGCCGTCTTGTCGCCCACCTTCGGCACTCCCGGGAGGTTGTCCGAGGTGTCGCCGCGCAGGGCGGCGACATCCGGGTACTGGGTGGGCGTGACTCCATACTTCGCCTTGACCGCTTCGGGCGTGAAGCGGGCTAGTTCGGAGACGCCCTTGACCGGATAGAGAACGGTGACCTCGTCGGAAACCAACTGCAGCGCGTCACGGTCCCCGGTACAGATGAGGGTCTCGGCTCCGCCTGCCTGTGTCGCCAGGGTTGCGATGATGTCGTCGGCCTCGTGCCCCTCCAACGACAGCGTCCGAACCCCTAGTGCCACGAGGGCTTCCTGGATGAGTTCGACCTGACCCTTGAATTCCTCGGGCGCCGCTGACCGGGTGGACTTGTACTCCGGGTACTCGGCGGTACGGTGCAGCGTCGCTCGCGAGACATCGAAAGCCACGGCCAGGTGGGTGGGCACCTCCTCGGTCACCAGGTTGGCGACCATCGACAGGAATCCGTACACCGCATTGGTGTGCTGGCCGGAGGCTGTCGAAAAATTCTCGGCCGGCAGCGCGTAGAACGCGCGGAACGCCAGCGAGTGCCCGTCCAGGAGCAGCAGTCGGGCGGGCCCATCCGCCTCGGTGGCCGCGGGGGCGGCGCTGGGGTCGGTCCTGGCTTCTGCGGTCTGACTCGTGGTGCTCACACGGCCACTCTAGGGTGGGCGTCGGACAGACGCTCATCGGTCGTCAGTTAGACTTTCCCACCAGCGGTTCGCCGCGCCCGCCCCCGTAGCCCAATTGGCAGAGGCAACGGATTCAAAACCCGTCCAGTGTCGGTTCGAGTCCGACCGGGGGCACCACATTCGAGCAGTTGAGAATGTTCCGCTGAGCGTCTGAGTTCCGTAAAGGCTTCTCCGTGTCGCTCCTACTCCTCTGAAAAAATATTGGGATGGGGTGCGGTCAGAGGCGTCGCAGGACCATTGTCTTGACGCGGATCCGCCACCGTGTCAGCGTGGAGTTGCGAAGCCTTTGCTGCATCGCGGCCATCGCCGCGCCCACCTCATCGAGCTCGCGTTGCCCGATCAGGCGGGCCTGCGGAAACATGTCGCGCTCCTCTTCGGCAGCGTGATGATGCAGAGTCGTAGCGAACGCTTGCCACTCGACTTCGAACGCGTCGCTTGTCGCCTCGCAACGCAACGCAGCGGCGAGCCGATCGGAGACCTCTCGGTGTTCGGCGTGCGCCACCGCCACCAGAGGACTGGCTTTCGCCACCGCCGGGTAATACAGCGAGTCCTCGATTTGCATGTGAATGTCTAGCTCGAGCACGAGGCGGTCGATCAATTCGCGGTGCCCGGCGCTGTCCGTCGGCGCGCCGTCAATCTGGTCTGTCAACTCGCGCAGCATTCTGTGGTGCGCAGCGAGTACCTCGTTCGCATCCGCCGCCTCCGAGTCTTCCGCCCGTGCATCTTCAGCCCTCATATGCGCTCACCTCATCTGGGGGCTCCGAGCGCACGCCGCGTTGCCGACGGACCTCGATCTGGCCGTCCTGAATCCGCGTTTCGAAGGTTGGCAGCGGAGCACTGGCCGGGCCCCGTATCGCGGTCCCGGTGCCGAGATCAAAACACGACCCGTGCCACGGGCACACCAACGAGTCGCGGTAGAGCCAACCGTCCACCATCGGCGCCCCTAGATGCGGGCACCGTTCCCCGAGCGCGTGCACCGCGCCGTTGTGGGCGATCAGCACTATGCCCACCTCATCGGCCACGACCCGCTGCGGCACACCATCGTCGAGGTGGTCCGCCGGCAACACCGGCACAAACTTGGCGGGCCCCAGCTCATTGGTCGAATGGTCGACCCCGACCTGGTGCCGGTAGACGAGGTTGCCGCCAAGGAAGCTGGAGGCCACTGTCAGCCCGTACCCGAGGCCGCTCAGTACCCGGCCGCGTCCGTGCAATCCCCTATGTCGGTCCCACCAGGACGCGATGCACAGCCCCAAAGCCGCGATGTTGACGAGTCCGTGCACCAGCCCAGCCCGGCGCATCTCGTCATGTGTGTACTGCCAATCTGCAAGCCCGGTCACCGAAGCCGCGGCGCTGCCGAGGATGCCAACCCCCACGGTGAGCTGCGCGGCTTCACGAAATCCGGGTCGCTGGCGGTTGGCGATGTCAGCCACGTCCAGGACCACGGCGGCCGACCATGCCCCCACCGGCACCGCGGTCAGCGCCGGGTGCACCGGATGGCCAATGTAGGTGCCGTTCAGCGCATTGCGCATCCGATCGCTGCCCGCTCCAAGCAGGTTAAAACCCCACGCTATGACGTGCTCGAGCCGGTAACTGGGCCGGTCCAGCCAGGTCAGGCGCTCGCTGGCCCGTGTGGCCCACTCGACCACATCACCGATCCATTCCTGCCCGTGTGCCATCAACACAGTGTGCTCCTAGCAGCCCCGGCGCGGTACCTATCCAAAATCTCCGGTCGCATCTCGCGATCGGTCACTGGTGGTTGAGCTCGATCTCGCCTCGCGGCAAACCCACCCCGCTCGCCTCAACAACCCGTCTACTGTCGGTTCGAGATCGACTGGGGGCGCCACGCCGCGCGCGAGGACGAACTCGCAACACCACCTACCGGCCCTACCTCTTCCGCACCACCGCCCCGTTCAGTGGCGCGAGCGCCCGGCCTGCGCGTAATGTTTGCTTGTTGCAAACAATCGGATCGTGGGGCAGGTATGGCGATAGACGCAGAACGCGGCGGGCAATTGGTCCTGGATCTGACGCGGGTGGTCAAACTGCTGCGCGCGGTGAACATCTCGGTCCCCCGCTTTGACGACGCCGTGGAGGCGTCCGCACACCCACTGATGTTCGCCCTCCATGACGGGCCGGCGCGAGTCACCGATCTGGCCGCGCGGGTCCACACCGACGTCTCGGTGGTGAGCCGACAGGTCAGCCAACTCGAAACCCGCGGACTCATCACTAAAGTCCCCGACCCCGATGACGGGCGCGCAAATCTCGTCACGCTCACTCCTGCGGGCACAGAGCTCGTTACCCGCGTCTTCGACCGCAGCGGCGAATGGATGGCCCGTCTCCTCGAGGACTGGACCCCGGATCAGACGGACACCTTCAGCTCGAACCTCGGCCGTCTGGCCGACTCCCTACACACCGAACTCCGCACCCTGACAACCGCCGAGGAGAACCGATGACCGCCCCCGATACCGCGTCGGCGAAGGCCGGGGAGAACGGAGAACTGTCGCACCGTCAGATCCTCGTGATCCTGGCCGGCCTCATGTCCGCCATGTTCCTCGCCAGCCTCGACCAGACGATCGTGAGCACGGCGATCCGCACGATCGCCGATGACCTGCACGGGTTGGACGCACAGGCGTGGGTTACCACCGCCTACCTCATGACGTCGACGATCTCGACGCCCCTGTACGGGAAGCTCTCCGACATCTACGGGCGCAAGCCGTTCTTCGTCATCGGCATCGTGATCTTCGTGTTCGGATCACTGCTGTGCACGTTCGCCACCTCGATGTACATGCTCGCAGTGTTCCGCGGTATCCAGGGGCTCGGCGCCGGTGCTCTGATGTCTCTCGCGCTCGCGATCATCGGTGACATCATCCCGCCCCGCGACCGCGCGAAGTACCAGGGTTACATGCTCGCCGTGTTCGCGTCATCGTCGGTTCTCGGTCCGGTGATCGGTGGGTTCTTCGCCGGCGCCGACACGATCTTTGGCATCGACGGCTGGCGCTGGATCTTCCTCATCAACGTTCCCATCGGCGCGGCGGCACTGACCCTCGTGATCATGACCCTCAACGTCAAGAACGTCCGAGTCGACCATCGCGTCGATTGGGCGGGAGCCGCGACGATCGTCGTGGGGCTGGTGCCCCTCCTGCTGGTGGCCGAGCAAGGGAACACTTGGGGATGGGGATCCCCTGCCGCTCTCGGCTGCTACGTCATCGGGCTGGCCGGAATCGGCCTGTTCCTGATCGTGGAAGCCCGCGCGGGCGACCAGGCGCTCATACCCCTGCGCCTGTTCCGCGACAGAACCTTCGCGATCGTCACCGCCGGCGGTGTGATTGTGGGTATGGCCATGTTCGGCGGCATGATGACCCTGCCGCTCTACATGCAGATCGTGCACGGCGCCGACCCCATGCAGTCCGGGCTCATGATGCTCCCACTCGTGGCGGGGTTGATGGGTGCCTCGATAGTGTCGGGCCAGCTCATCTCAAAGACCGGGCGGGTCCGTGAGTTCCCGATCTTCGGCACCGCCGTGGCAGCTCTCGGCCTGTTCCTACTGTGGACAATCGACGCCGATACGTCGCTGACACTGGTGATGTTCTACATGTTGGTGCTGGGCATCGGCCTCGGCAACTGCATGCAGCCGCTCACCCTCATCGTCCAGAACGCCGTGAGTCCGCGCGAGATCGGTGTCGCAACCGCGTCGGCGACCTTCTTCCGCCAACTCGGTGGCACCGCTGGCGTCGCCGTGTTCCTCTCGATCCTGTTCAGCCGGGTCGGCGGTTCCATCTCAAGCCAGCTGCAGCAGGCCGCCGCCGACGGAAGTCTCGCCCGTGGTATCCAGGAGGGCCTCGCCGATCCCGCCCTGCGGCAGGACCCCGACGCGTACGGGATCGTCCGCGCGCTTGCCGACCCCACGACTGGCGCCGGGGCTCTCGAAATGGTCACCAAGGACTCGTCCGTGATCAACCGGCTGCCCGAGTTGATCGCCCACCCCTTCGAACAGGGCTACGCGCTGAGCATGTCGGATATCTACCTGGTGGCCGGCATCCTCGCAGTGATCGCCTCGGTGCTCCTCGCGTTTGTACCGCCAATCGTGCTCAGGACCGGTTCCGCCCAGGCCGAGGCGGCGCGTGAGGCTGCCGCAGCGGCCGCTGCGGCAGCACCGACGGGGACGGACGCCGACGCGGCCGAGACGATCACCACCGGCACCGCCGCCGATGCGCCGCAGAGCGCGACGGGAACAGTGACGACGACGAGAGGCACGTCCACGCACAGTGGTGCCGTCCGGGTGGCTACCCCTCGACCTCAGCCTTGAGGTTGGAGAGCAGCTCGTGCTGGATCCTCCTGAGACCGGCGGGTGCGAAGGCCCGCTCGAAGAACCCGCCCACGCCCCCGGCGCCGTCCCAGGAGGTTGTCATCTCGACCAGCGAGCCCGCGGTTGCCTCGCGCACGGTGTAGGTGGTGGCCATGGACGAGTTCTCGTCCTTCTCCACCAGCGACCAGTGCGCGGCGTCGGCGTCCACCGTGACATTTGCCTTGACGTCCCGGCTGCGCTTCTTGGTGGCCCGAAGGTTCCACGCCGCGACGGTCCCCTGTCCCTGACCACCCTGGATCAGGCGGTAGGCGCTGAACTGCTCGGGCTGGATGCGCGGACGGACCTGCGCATAATCGGCAATCGCTGCGGACACCGCCTCGACGGGCGCCTCGATGACGACGGTGTTGGTGGCAGTAACCCTAGCCATATCTGTAACTCCTCCTCATCGGTCTGACCGACCGTCTCGCACCCGACGCGGTCACGGCGGTGGCGCCCCCAGGGGCGCATCAGACGACCTCTATCCTGCCCGACGGAATGACGCGTCGAGCCGTCCACCTCGCTCCGGCCTTCCGCACCTCCTCCAGCCAGAGGATCGTCGACCCCACCGACGCGGCCAGGAGCCACTCGTCCGCCCGCAACGAGGTGGTGTCGAAGATCCCCTGGAGGACCGGCACCTCGACCACTGCTACGAGAAGCAACGGCACCGCTGCCAATGCCACCCAGATCGGCGCATTGTGCGCCATGTCGCGGGAGAACACGGACCCAGTCGTCGACCGCACGTTCATGAGGTTGAACACCTGATAGAAAACGAAGGTCGCGTAGGCGAGAGTCGTGGCGAAAAGCGGGACTCCCGCGCGCTCCGGGAACAGCGAATCGGCAAACGCGAGTATCAGAAGTGTCCCTGTCGCCATGACCACGCCCAACCACAGGATCCGGATGAGCCTAACCGGGGTGAGAATCTGCTCGTGGCCCGGGCGCGGACTGCGACGCATGGTGTCCCTTTCCACGGGCTCGACGCCCAACGCCATGGCCGGCGGGCCATCCATGACGATGTTGACCAGCAGGACCTGCAGGGCGGTGAACGGTACCGCCGCGAGACCGAAGAGGCCGCCGGCGAGGAACACCAGTACGAACGCCCACGCGGTGGTGAGTTGGAACTTCACGAATTTGACGATGTTGTCGTAGATCCCTCGCCCCTCACGCACCGCGGAGACGATCGTCGCGAAGTTGTCATCGGTGAGCACCATGTTCGCGGCCCCCTTGGACACGTCAGTGCCGGTGATGCCCATTGCTATGCCGATGTCGGCCTGGCTGAGGGCCGGGGCGTCGTTGACGCCGTCGCCGGTCATCGCCACCACATTCCCGTCCGACTGCAGGGCCCGGACCATCCGGATCTTGTGCTCGGGAGTGACACGTGCCAACACGCCGAGTCGACCGGCGCGACCGGAGAGTTCGTCGTCGTCGATCTCGTCCAGGTCCCGACCGCTGACTGCCTCTCCGCCGATTCCCAGGCCACGTGCGACAGCGGACGCGGTGACCAGATGGTCGCCGGTGATCATGTGAACAGAGATGCCCGCCTCGTGTGCGATCCGGATCGCCTCGGCTGCCTCCCTGCGCGGCGGGTCGACAATACCGAGCACGGCCAAAACGGTCAGGTCCCGCACCTCGTCGAGTGTCACGCCCTCGGGCATCACGTCGTCATCGCCGGCCGGGCCGGCGTTCAGGGTGCGCGCTGCGATCAGCAGCGTCCGCAAACCCGATCCGGCGAGCGCATCGGTGGCGGCTCGGACGTCCTGTCGCAACTCCTCCGTCAGTTCGACCGCGTCGGCGCCGTCCCACACGTGCGTGGCGCGCGGAAGCAGCGCTCCCGTGGCCCCCTTCGCATGCAACGTGAGCTGGCCTTTCGGTGAACGGTTCACCGTCGCCATGAACTTGTATTCCGAATCGAAGGGCACCTCCGCGATTCGCGGGCAAGCACCCCGGAGACCGGAGACATCGATTCCGCATTTCTCGGCTGCGACCACCAGAGCGCCCTCGGTGGGGTCACCCACCAGGTCACCGTCGGCGACGATCGCGTCGTTGCACAGCGCCATGGCCACGGCGGCGCGGCGCAGATCGGGTTCGATGTCCGGGTCCGCCGACAGGACGGTTCCGGGGTCGCGGTAACCGGTGCCCGTAACGGAGTACGACCCCCCGTTGGCGACGATCCGCGTCACGGTCATCTCGTTGAGTGTGAGCGTGCCGGTCTTGTCGGTGGCAATGTGACTCGTCGACCCGAGCGTCTCTACTGCGGCGAGATTCTTGATGATCGCGCCCTCGCAGGACAACCTCGATGCGCCCATGGCGAGGGTGAACGCGACCACCGCCGTGAGCCCTTCGGGAATCGTCGCCACCGCCAGGGACACCGCCGACAACAGCATGTCCTCCCAGGATTGCCCCCGGGCCAAACCGATCGCCAGCACAAGGGTGACCACGCTGAGGGCTATCACGGTGAGCGCCCGGGCTAGCACGCCTATCCGCCGCTGGAGCGGGGTGCTGCCGGCCTCCGCGCCCTCGAGCAGGCCCGCAATCGCGCCGAGCTCGGTGTGGGTACCAGTGCCGGTCACCACCATCCGGGCGCGGCCACGCGTCACCTCGGTGTTCATGAACACCATGCCCGTGCGGTCACCGAGCGGGGCGTCGACGTCGCTCACCGCCCGGGGCGACTTGTCGACGGGGACAGACTCCCCGGTTAACGCCGCTTCGGCTAGCTGCAACCGGGTCGCCTCGAGGACCCGCCCGTCTGCTGGCACCCTGTCCCCGGATGCGAGCACCACCACGTCTCCGGGGACCAGGTCAACGCTGTCAATCTCCGACTCGGCACCGTCGCGGACCACTCGGCTGTGGGATACGGACATGTCCCGCAGCGCCGCCAGCCCGGCCTCAGCCCTGGCCTCCTGGACGTAGTTGAGGACCGTGTTGAGGACCACCACTATAAGGATGACCGCGGGGGTCTCCCACTCCCGGGAGACGCTCGCGCTCACCGCGGCCGCAATCCCCAGGACAAGCACCATCGGGTCGGCGAGCAAACGCAGTACACGCTGCCACGCGGGTACCCGGGCGGACGAGGGCAACGCGTTCGGCCCGTATTGGGCCAACCTCCGCTCGGCCTCCCCAGACGACAATCCACCCGGTTCCGCGCCGAGGCGGGACAGCACATCCTGTGGCGGCAGCGTGTGCCACGGCGTCTGAGCACCACTCGCCCCGGCGCGGTTCAGGGTCGGCATCTCCGTTCCCGGTGTCGGCTTCCCGACGCGTCAGTGACCGCGCCGGATCCATTCCTCGAGGTGAGGTGACTCGTCTCCGACCTTGGTGCCGTCACCGTGGCCGGTGTGCACGAGAGTCTCCTCGGGCAGGGTGAGAATGCGCTCCCGTATGGAAGTGATGATGGTCGGGAAATCCGAGTACGAACGCCCTGTCGCGCCCGGCCCGCCCGAGAACAGGGTGTCACCCGAGAACAGGACGCCCGCCTCGGGAACGTGGAACACGCACGACCCGGGCGAGTGTCCGGGTGTGTTCATCACATCAATGCGCGTGCCGGCGATTTCCAGGCGCTGCCCATCCTCCAGGTCTGAGTGGGAGACCGTGGGGTGGGTCTCGTCCCACAGCATCTTGTCACCCGGGTGGACGAGGATCGGGGCCTCGAACTTCTCCGACAACTCCGGTGCCACGGTGATGTGGTCATTGTGCGCGTGGGAGCACAAGATGCCCTTGACCTTCCTCCCGGCCACCGCGTCGATGATCGGCTGCGCGGTGTGGGCGGCATCGATCACGAACACCTCAGAGTCGTCTCCGAGGATCCAGATGTTGTTGTCCACCTCCCACTCGCCACCGTCGAGCGCAAAGATGCCGCTCGTCACCACCTTGTCGATACGCAGTCCACCGGCGTAACCGGCGCTGGTGTAGGTCTCGTTCACAACGTCACCACCGATCTGAGGACGGAACCGGACTTCATATGGTCGAACGCGGCCTCGACCGCGTCCAGGCTGATGCGCTCGGAGACGAATTTCTCGAGCGGTAACCGGCCCTGCAGGTGCAGGTCTACGAGCATCGGGAAATCGCGCTCGGGGAGGCAGTCGCCGTACCAGGACGACTTCAGCGATCCACCCCGACCGAAGAAGTCGAGCAGCGGCATCTCCAGCCGCATCTCGGGGGTGGGGACACCAACGAGGACAACCGTGCCGGCCAGGTCGCGGGCGTAGAAGGCCTGTTCGTAGGTCTCCGGCCGGCCGACCGCGTCGATCACGACGTCGGCGCCGAAACTTCCCGTGAACTCCTGGATCGCGGCCACTGGATCGGTCTCGGAGGAGTTCACCACATGGGTGGCGCCGAAATCACGGGCCCATTCGAGCTTGGTGTCATCGACATCCACGGCGATGATGGTCGACGCGCCGGCCAGGCGGGCTCCCGCGACCGCGGAGATGCCCACGCCGCCACATCCGATGACAGCGACGGACTGTCCCCGGGTCACGCCACCGGTGTTCATCGCCGCGCCCAGCCCAGCCATCACACCGCAGCCCAGCAGCCCCGCCACGGCGGGATCCGCCGCGGGGTCCACCTTGGTGCACTGCCCCTCGTGAACGAGGGTCTTGTCGATGAATGCCCCGATTCCGAGCGCGGGGGTGAGAATAGTGCCGTCGGTGAGCGTCATATCCTTCGACGCGTTGTGCGTGGCGAAGCAGTACTGCTGCTGTCCGCGCTTGCAGGCGCGGCACTCGCCGCACACCGCGCGCCAGTTGAGCACGACGAAGTCGCCCTCGGCCACGTGGGTGACCCGTTCGCCCACAGTCTCGACGATGCCGGCTGCCTCATGGCCGAGGAGGAACGGGTACTCGTCGTTGATCCCGCCGTCCCGGTAAGCCAGGTCCGTGTGGCAGACGCCGCAGGCTTGCACCCGCACGACGACATCGTTCGGTCCAGGATCGGGGACGACGACGTCGACCAACTCGACCTCGGCCCCTTTACTACGGGCGATGACGCCCTTGACGGTCTGCGACATGGATCGCCTCTCGACTGGTTCTGGGTTCTCCCCTCCCACTGTGTCAGACATGCCGATCCGACCGCCACGCAATGCACTGCACCCCGTTTCCCTCGATCGGGAGACGGGGTGCAGGGGCGTTCAGATGAGTGCTGCGAATCAGACGACGACCCCGTTGGCGGCGAGCCACGGAACGGGATCGATCCACTGACCGGCCGGGTTCTGCACGCCAAAGTGAAGATGCGGGCCGGTCGAGTAGCCGCGGTTGCCTACGGTGCCGATGACTTGGCCGGCGTTCACCCGTTGCCCCACCGAGACGTTGACGGTCTGGTTGTGGCCGTACTCGAGCAGGTATCCGTCGTCGGTCTTGATACGGATCCACAACCCGTAACCCGAGGCGGGGCCCGCAGCTACGACGGTGCCGGACTTGGCGGCGTACATCGGTGCGTTCATGGGGGCTCCGATGTCGGTGCCGTTGTGCGATGCGCCCCAACGGTAACCGAAGCCGGAGGTAACAGGGCCGAACGCCGGAGCGTGCGCGCCACCAACAGACGGGATACCGACCGAACCGAGAGCGGCCGCCGGGTCGATCGCGTACTGACGGAGCTGGTCTTCGGACACGCCCAGGCCCTGGAGGGCGCCCTGCGCCATCTCGGTGAGCTGGTCTACGTTGACCTCCGCGGACTGGGCGGAGGCGACGGGGGCCGCGGCCATCGCCGCTCCCCCGGAGAGCGCGGCGCCCGCGACGGCACCGGCCACAATGCGACCCATGTGGGAAGAACGGACAGCGCGATGGCGCCCGGCGGACGCGCCGGAGCCCTCGACGCCGAGTCGACCGGCGAGCTCGGCGAAGGTAATGCGTGTGGCGTCTGACATCAGGGAACCTCGGAGACTGGAGCGGGTGAAGCAGTGCGCAGACCGGATTACCGGCCGCCTCCAAGAAGGTAACAGAAGCATCTCGACAATGTCACGCCAAAAGCACGACCGGACGAGAAAGCGCCGGTGAGCGAGGTGCTCACCGGCGCTTGCAGTGTTATCTGATGGTGATCAGTGGTCGGCCTCGCCAATCCGGTGGACCAGGATGAAGTTAGTGGAACCTTCGACGCCCGGGACGTTACCGGCAACGATCACGATGATGTCGTCCTCGTTGTACCCCTCCACCGGCAACAGCATCTCGTCGGTGACCTTGACCAGTTCGGCGGTCTCGTTGACCCGATCGGTGAGGAAGGTCTCGGTCCCCCACGTCAGGGCCAGCTGACTACGAATTCGGGGGTCACCGGTGATGGCGATGAGCGGCAACGGGCTGTGTAAACGGGCCAGACGCCGCACCGTGTCGCCGGTCGAGGTGACCGCCACGAGGGCCTTGGCGCCCAGTCGCTCGCCGATCTCACGGGCCGAGGCCGAGATGACGCCGCGCTTGGTACGCGGGATGTGAACCAACTCGGGCGCAGCCGTGGAATCCGCCTCCACCGCGAGCGCGATGGAGGACATCGTGCGGACCGCGTCGATGGGGTACTTGCCCACCGATGTCTCCCCCGACAGCATCACCGCGTCCGCCCCGTCGAGGACGGCATTGGCCACGTCGGACGCCTCGGCCCGGGTGGGCCGGGAATTCGTGATCATGGACTCGAGCATCTGGGTGGCCACGATGACGGGCTTGGCGTTCTCTCGGGCGATCTGGATGGCTCGCTTCTGGACCAGCGGAACCTCCTGCAGCGGCAGTTCCACGCCCAGGTCGCCCCGGGCCACCATGATGGCGTCGAACGCCAGGACAATCGACTCGAGGTTCTTGACGGCTTCCGGCTTCTCGAGCTTGGCAATGACGGGCACGTGCACACCCATCTCTTCCATCACCTCGTGTACGAGGTCAACGTCCGCAGGTGACCGCACAAACGACAGTGCGATGAAGTCAACCCCTAAGTTGAGCGCGAACCGCAGGTCCGCTATATCCTTCTCGCTCAGCGCGGGGACCGAAACGTTCATGCCTGGCAGGGACACACCCTTGTTGTTGGAGACTGTGCCCCCCTCGGTAACGACGCAGTGGACGTCGTCACCGTCGACCCGCTCGACGGTGAGTCCGATGTTGCCGTCATCGACGAGCAGACGGTCTCCCGGACGGGCGTCGTTCGCCAGCCCCTTGTAGGTCGTGGAGACGCGGTCCTTGGTGCCCTCCACCTCAGCGACAGTGATGACGACACGGTCGCCTTCCGCCCATTCGTGCCTGCCCTCGATGAAGCGGCCGAGCCGGATTTTAGGACCTTGAAGGTCCGCGAGCACACCGACCGCCCTGCCGGACTCGTCGGAGGCCCTGCGGACCCAGCGATAGTTGGCCTCGTGGTCGGAGTGTTCTCCGTGGCTGAAGTTGAGGCGGGCAACATCCATACCCGCGTCGACCAGCTCGCGGATACCCGCCTCGGAGGCGACGGCGGGACCCAGGGTGCAGACGATCTTCGTACGACGATTCACTTGACCCAATCTAGTCCTTACAACCGGTTGCCTGGTTAACCCGAGGTCAACGACCGGACAACGGGGGTGCGTCGCCGTGAGGGGCCCCGTTGCTGGCGTCGCCTTCGGCACCGCCCAGCGCACGCAGCTCGGACGGGCTCTCCCGACCGCGGCGCGCCCTCCAGAGATACAGCAGCGCGAAGAGCATGACTACTACGGAGACGATGGTGTTGATCCGCAGACCGAACACCTCCGTGGCGGCGTCCGCTCGAAGCAGTTCGACCCAGAATCGACCAAAGCAGTACAGCGCCACGTATAGAGCGAAGAGCCGACCGTGTCCCAGGCGGAACCGTCGGTCGACCAAGACCAGCACGATCGCGACGAGTACGTTCCACAGCAGTTCGTAGAGGAAAGTCGGGTGGACTGTCGCCAGCACCTGGCCGGTCGACCGCCCGATCGTCTCGGAATAGCCGTAGGACTCGTCGTAACGTTGGTAGATCTCCAGTGCCCAGGGCACGTCGGTCTCACGGCCGTAGAGCTCCTGGTTGAAATAGTTGCCCAGCCGGCCGATCCCCTGCGCCAGCACGATACCCGGCGCGATCGAGTCGCCCAGAGCCCCCAACGCCCGGATTCCCTGCTGGCGCAGACCGATATAGGCGCCGAGCGCACCAAAGGCGACCGCACCCCAGATGCCCAGACCCCCGTCCCAGATCTTCAGTGCGTCGACCGGATTGCGGCCCTCTCCGAAGTAGCGGTACCAGTCGGTTGCCACGTGGTAGACGCGGCCACCGATCAGTCCGAACGGAATGGCCCACAGGGCGGTGTCGAGCACAACCCCCGGCTGCCCGCCGCGGGCGATCCAGCGCTTCTCGCCCCACCAGATGGCGATGACGATGCCCAGGATGATCCACAGCGCGTAGGCGCGGAGTGGGAAAGGTCCGATCTCCCAGACCCCCTGGGGAGGACTGGGGATCACGAGCCCGCCCCGGGCCGACGGACGCCCTCCGCCAACTCGGACGTCAGACGCCTGAGGGAGTCGAGCCCCTCAGAAGCCGCCGTGATGAGCGCGGAACCGACGATCACACCATCAGCGTAGGAGGCGATCTCGGCCGCCTGGGCACCATTGCGGACTCCCAGCCCGACCCCACAAGCGAGGTCGGAGATTTCGCGGACCCGCGCAGTGAGTGTCCGGGGTGCGTCCGAGACGACGTCCCGGGCTCCGGTGACGCCCATGACTGCCTGGACGTAGACGAATCCGCCGGTAAGGGACAATGTCATCGCGAGGCGCTCAGGGGTCGAGGACGGAGCCACGAGGAACACTCGGTCGATGCCGTGGGAATCCGACGCCGCGATCCAGTCCTCCGCCTCGTCGGGGATGAGGTCGGGAGTGATGACACCCGTCCCGCCAGCTGCGGCGAGGTCGGCCGCGAAACGCTCGATACCGTACTGCAACACCGGGTTCCAGTAGGTCATCACCACAGGCACCGCACCGGCGTCGGCGACCGCACGGACCACCTCGAACGTGTCCGCCACCCGGAAACCGGCCTCAAGTGCGGTGTCGGCGGCGGCCTGGATGGTCGGTCCGTCCATCATCGGATCGGAGTAGGGGATGCCGACCTCGATGATGTCGCATCCACCTTCGACCATCGTGCGCACGGCTTCGATCGATCCTTCGAGGGTCGGGTAACCGGCCGGGTAGTACCCGATGAGTGCGGCCCGGTTCTCGCCCCGGCACCGCTCGAACACGTCACTGAGAACGCTCATCCCTCGACTCCCCCGTCCGCGTACTCGCCCTCGCCGTCGTCGGCGCCCCGGCTCGAATCGACCCCAGCCTCGGGCGGGGTCCCACCGTCCACCAGCCCGAACCACCGTGCAGCGGTGTCCACGTCCTTGTCGCCTCGGCCGGAGACATTGACCAGGATCAGATCCACGCCTTCTGCTGCCAGCTGGGCGGTCCCCGCCACCGCGTGGGCCGACTCGATTGCAGGGATGATGCCCTCGGTACGGCACAGCTGCGCGAACGCATCCATGGCCTGAGTGTCCGTGACGGGCCGGTACTCTGCCCGTCCGATCTCCGCCAGGCGCGAGTGCTCCGGTCCGACACCCGGGTAGTCCAGGCCGGCGGAGATGGAGTACGACTCGACGGTCTGCCCGTCCGAGTTCTGCATGAGATGGGCGTACGACCCCTGGAAGACGCCGGGTGTGCCCGCGTTGACGGTCGCTGCCGTGCGTCCCGACTCCACGCCGTCGCCGCCGGCCTCGCAACCGACTAGACGGACCGATTCATCATTAAGGAACGCATGGAACAACCCGATCGCGTTGGAACCGCCGCCGACACACGCCACGGCGGCGTCCGGTAGCCGACCGGCCTGGTCGAGGATCTGCGCCCGCGCCTCCGCGCCGACGATGCGCTGGAAGTCGCGGACCATCGTCGGGAAAGGATGCGGCCCGGCCGCCGTCCCAAACGCATAGTAAGTGTCATCCGCATGGGCGACCCAGTCCCGCATCGCCTCGTTGATCGCGTCCTTGAGCGTGGCCGAACCGATTTCGACGGCCTCCACCTCCGCGCCGAGCAGTCGCATGCGGGCCACGTTGAGCGACTGCCTGCGCACATCCACCGCACCCATATAAACCTTGCACTCGAGTCCGAGCAGGGCGCACGCCGTAGCAGTGGCCACGCCGTGCTGACCGGCGCCGGTCTCCGCGATCACACGCTTCTTGCCCATCCGCTGCGCGAGCAGAGCCTGACCGAGGACGTTGTTGATCTTATGTGAGCCAGTATGATTAAGGTCCTCGCGCTTGAGGAACACGCGGGCACCGATCTCCCCGCCGAATCGTGCCGCCTCGTACAACGGGGACGGCCTGCCGGAGTAATGACGCTGCAGCCGGTCGAGCTCGTCGAGGTACCCGTCGTCGGACCGCGCCTTCGCATACGCGTCGGCCACCTCGTCGACCACCGCCATCAGCGCCTCGGGGACGTACCTACCGCCGAACGGCCCCCAGTGGCCCCGTTGGTCAGGTTCGTGTCCGGTGGTCGTCCGGAGCACCTCTCCCATGGTGGGCAGTGACGAAAGATCCTTGGAGTTCACGGTCCCAGTCTGCCGGAAGCCCACGGCAGTGGACTAGCGGGGTCCCTGCGGGCAGGACGGGTGGGCACCCGCCGTGGCCAGAGCATTGCACGCCGCACGCGGATCGCCCTTCGTCACCAGTCCCTCGCCCACGAGCACGGCGTCCGCACCCACGCTGGCGTACGCCAGCAGATCCGAGGAGTCCCGCACACCGGACTCGGCGATCTTCACCACGTCCGACGGCAACCCCGGTGCGATCCGGGAGAATACATCCCTGTCCACCTCGAGGGTCTTGAGGTTGCGGGCGTTGACGCCGATGACCGTGGCACCGGCTTCCAGCGCGCGGTCGGCCTCCTCCTCGGTGTGGACTTCGACGAGCGCCGTCATTCCCAACGACTCCGTGCGGTCGAGCAGCGACACCAGTGCGTCCTGTTCGAGCGCGGCCACGATGAGTAGGACCAGGTCCGCGCCGTGCGCCCGCGCCTCATGGATCTGATAGGGCCCCACCACGAAATCCTTGCGGAGGACGGGGATGTCCACGGCGCGACGGACCGCGTCGAGATCGGCCAGGCTGCCGTGAAAACGGCGCTCCTCGGTCAGGCATGAGATGACGCGTGCCCCACCCTCCTCGTACATCCGGGCCAGCACCGCGGGGTCGGGAATCTCGGCGAGGGCACCCTTGGAAGGGCTCGCCCTCTTGACCTCGGCGATGACACCCACCCCGGGGTCCCGCAGCACCTTGAGAGCATCGAGCGGATCCGGGGCCGACTGGGCGGCCTTCTTCACCGACGCCATGTCGATGACGGCCTCACGGGCTGCGACGTCCTTGCGGACGCCGTCGAGAATTGAGTCCAGCACGGTACCCACCGTGACCTCCCTCTGCAGTCGTGGGGCGGAAAGTGTGATCGACATCAACAATAGAGGTCCCCCGCGCGGTTCCCGAATCGGGCCCGCGCATGGACTGTCAGCCGGTCGGGTCCCGCCCGTCGTCCAATTCCTGCCAGAGGTCCCGCCCGTCGTCCTTTCCCGGGTCCGGCCCGACCGCGGCCCCTTCCCGACGCGCTGCCGGGGTCACGTACCGGTCGTCGCGTCGCACCGGTCGGGCCGGCCAGGCGAGGACGACGATCCCCGACGCGATCAGCGCAGCCGCACCCACGCCGGTGGTCACGGGCCCCGCGGGCCGTGTCGACAAGTCGGTGATCTGCGACCACTGCGGGATCGACTCGGAACCCGCGACACCCGGCCCGGCGTCGGTCCGGGCCAGCCCCTCGTCGCTGGTGATCACGGAGTGGACCCGCTCGGCGTCGACGTCGCCCACGGAGGTCAGCATGAGGCCCCCGGCGGCCACGCCGAGCAGTGCAATGACCACCCCCACGGCGCGGGCAGCCGCGCCGCGCACCAGCGCCACGGCTGCGACCGCCGCCACGGCGCCCAATGCGAGCGGGACCAGGGCGGGCTGCCAGTCACTTCCGGTCAGGGCCCGCCGTGCCTGCCCCGACTGGTCGTTGAAGGCGACGACGTCCAGCCAGACGACTCGGGAGGCGACCCACAGCAGGGCCGCAGCCGATAGCAACAGGACCACGGGAAGAAGTAGGCGCACGCGTCGGGTCATCGACTCTCCCCCGCATCTCGCAACGTCTCCGCAGCGGCGACGGCCCGCAGGACCGCCATCGCCTTGTTGGCACACTCGGCATCCTCCGAGGCCGCTATCGAGTCGGCGACGATTCCGGCCCCTGCCTGGACGTACGCCGTGCCGCCCTTGATCACGGCCGAACGTATCGCGATGGCCTGATCGGTGTTGCCGGCGAAGTCGACGTAGCCGACCACTCCTCCGTAGACCCCGCGCCGTGTGTCCTCGAGGTCCTCGATGATCTGCAGTGCGCGCGGTTTGGGCGATCCGGACAGGGTGCCGGCCGGGAAACACGCGGTCACCGCGTCGATGCCCGTCTGCCCATCGGCCAGTCGCCCGGTCACCGTGGACACGAGGTGCATCACGTGGCTGTACCGCTCCACCTGGCGGAACTCCGTCACCTCCACCGTGCCCGGCACGCAGACCCGGCCGAGGTCGTTGCGACCGAGATCGACCAGCATCAAGTGTTCGGCGTTCTCCTTCGCGTCATCCACCAGCTCCTTGGCGAGCAGGGTGTCGTGCTCGTCGTCGTCACCCCTCGGTCTGGTGCCCGCGATCGGGTGGGTCTTCGCCTCTCCGTCCTGGACGGTCACCAACGCCTCCGGGCTCGATCCCACGATGGTGAAGGCGGTACCGCCGAAACCGTCCTCCCCGCTGCCGTCCGGGATCGTCATGAGGAACATGTACGGACTCGGGTTGGTGGTCCGCAGGATCCTGTAGACGTCCCGCGGCGAGGCCGCGGTGTCGACCTCGAAGCGTTGGCTGAGGACCACCTGGAAGGCCTCGCCCGAATGGATCTGCTCGATGATGTCAGCGACCCGCGCGTGGTAGGTGTCCTCGTCGGTGCAGCGGCGCACGTCGGGTACCGGGGTCTCGAATACGCTCACCCCGCCCGCGCCGGGCTCGGCGAGTCGCGCGGTCATCGCATCGACCCGGCCCACCGCGTCCGCGTAGGCCTGGTCGACCCGCTCGTCGCTGCCGTCCCAGTTGACCGCATTAGCGATGAGATGGATCCGACCCTCGTGGTGGTCAAACGCGGCGATGTCCGTGGCCAACAATTGCACGAGCTCCGGAACAGCCAGATCGTCGGTGGTGTCGGGCACGATCCGTTCAAGCCGACGAACGATGTCGTACCCGAGGTAGCCGACCATCCCGGACGTCAGCGGCGGCAGACCCGGGATCTGATCGGTGCGCAAGAGATCAAGGGTCCTCCGGAGTGCTTCCAGCGGATCACCACCGGTGGGCGCGCCCGCTGGCACATGTCCCCACCACGTCGCCTCGCCGGCGTCGTCAACGGTCAGCGCGGCAGCAGAACCGCAGCCGATGAACGACCATCTGGACCAGGATCGCCCGTGCTCGGCGGACTCCAGCAGGAACGTCCCCGGCCTGTCGCCGGCGAGTTTGACGTACGCCGACAACGGGGTGTCGGAGTCTGCCAACACCGTGCGCACCACGGGCACAACTCGGTGGCCAGCAGCAAGCGTCCGGAACTGGTCGAATGTGGTGGTCTCGGTGCTCATCCGAATGCCTTGCCACCGATCCCGAAGGAGTCGTGCGGCATGTCGCGGATGTGGACCCACACCTTGTCTGGGTCCTTGCCCGAGGCGTCGGCGTACGCGGCCGTGACGGCCTTGATAACGCTGGCCTTGTCCGTCGCGGTCATCCCGTCGAGCTGGTTAATCTGGATGAAGGGCACGCCGATCAGTCCTCTCCGAGCAAAGTGGCGGTGTCGAAACAGCTGATGGTGCCGTTGTGGCAGGCCGCACCGGTCTGTTCGACACTGAGCAGGACGGTGTCGCCGTCGCAGTCGATCTCCACACTGCGGACGTGCTGCACATGCCCGGAAGTCTCCCCCTTGACCCACCTTTGGCCCCGCGAGCGGGAGAAGTAGACGCCCCGTCGGGTTTCCAGGGTTTCGGCCAGGGCGGCGTCATCCATCCACGCCATCATGAGCACACGGCCCGAGGTGGCGTCCTGCACGACCGCCGCGATCAGGCCGTCGTCGTTGCGGGAGAGCCGATCGGCGACGGCAGGGTCGAGAACGAACTCTCTCATCGGACCGTGATCCCTTCTGCCGCGAGTGCCTTCTTGACGTCCCCGATGGTCATCTCGCCGAAGTGAAAAACACTCGCGGCGAGGACAGCGTCGGCCCCGGCATGGACCGCCGGAGCGAAGTGTTCGACCGAACCGGCACCGCCCGAGGCGATGACGGGGATCGACACTGCCTCGCGGACCGCCCGCACCATCGCCAGATCGAAGCCCGCCTTGGTGCCGTCGGCATCCATGGAGTTGAGCAGGATTTCGCCCACTCCGAGGTCCTGTCCGCGACGGGCCCATTCGACGGCGTCGATGCCGGTGCCGCGGCGTCCACCGTGAGTGGTGACCTCCCAGCCGGACGGGGTGGGAGCGGAACCCTCGGGAACGGTACGCGCGTCCACGGACAGGACGATGCACTGCGATCCGAAGCGACGACTGAGCTCTCCGAGAAGCTCGGGGCGGGCGATGGCGGCGGTGTTGACACTCACTTTGTCCGCGCCCGCGCGCAGCAATTGGTTGACGTCCTCTTCCGTTCGTACCCCTCCTCCCACGGTGAGGGGGATGAAGATCTGCTCGGCGGTCCGTTTGACCACGTCGATCATCGTGCCGCGTCCCGATGACGACGCAGTGACGTCGAGGAAGGTGAGCTCGTCGGCCCCCTGCTCGTCGTAGGCGGCGGCCAGTTCGACGGGGTCGCCCGCGTCACGGAGGTCGAGGAAGTTCACTCCCTTGACCACGCGGCCGGCGTCCACGTCCAAACACGGGATGATCCTTGTTGCAAGTGTCATGACCGGGTCACCGCTCACTCTCGAGCCACGGGCGCGGACTGTCGGGTTCCGGAGTAGCGCGCCGTCGCCCAGCCTCAAGGAAGTTGCTCGGCTCGCCGAGCTGCCGAATGGTGTCGAGGACCTCAGCGTGAGCCCGCGGACCCGCGGCGAGGATGGACAGGGAGTCGGTCGACCACGGCTCACCTGTGAGGTCCGTGACCACCCCACCCGCGGAGCGGATATGTGACGCCCCGGCCGCGTTGTCCCACGCGAAATTGCCGAAGCTCACCGCTGCGGACAGTCTCCCCGATGCGACGAACGACAAGTCGACTCCTGTGGATCCGAACTTCCGGGTCCGCGCCGCGTCGAGCGTGAGTTGCTCGAATACCTCGCGGCGATACGCCGGCGGGTACGTCGCGCGCGCACCGGTGTTGAGCGATCCCAGCCCCAGCGCGACGTCGCGGATGGAGGCGTCGGGAATCTGCGGGACCTCTACGCCGTTCTCCTTGAGCCGGCTCCCCGCGATAGAGGTGAACGACAACCCCAGCAGCGGCAGCCACGTCAGACCGAGAACCGGCTGACGCTCGTGGACCAACGAGACCAGTATGCCAGCGGTCGGTATGCCCAGCGAATAGTTAGCGGTGCCGTCGACGGGATCCACCACCCAGATGGTGCCCTCGTTCACGGGTGGACCGCCGTATTCCTCACCGTGCACGTCGAGCCCTGTCTCCGTCCGCAGGGATTCCGAGATACGGCGCTCCAGTTCCAGGTCCAGTTCGGTCGCGAAATCGTTGCGCGATCCCTTGTTCTGGATGCTCTTCGCCCCGACTCCCTCGATGAACCTGGGTGCCACCTCGTCGAGCACGCGTACGGCCAGCGCGAGCGCCTCGACCGGGTCGACGGGGAGGTCCGTCGGCAGGGCGTTTCCTGTCTGATCGTCCATCTCGGGCCTCCTGCTCGAGGTCGTGCGGGGTCGGGAAGCTACCAGGCGGTCACCGCGCGCGGCACTCAGCGCCGACTGACGGCGGCGAGTGCCTCGGGCAGGGTGAATCGGCCCGCATAGAGGGCCTTGCCCACGATCGCACCTTCCACGCCCTGCGGCACCAGCGTGGCGATGGCCTCGAGGTCCGCAACCGAGGAGACGCCCCCCGACGCCACCACCGGGGCGTCGGTGGCCGCGCACACCTGCGAGAGCATCTCCAGGTTGGGGCCGTTGAGCATGCCGTCCTTGGAGACGTCAGTGACCACGTACCGGGCGCAACCGTCCTTGTCCAGACGCTCGAGAACCTCCCAGAGGTTGCCGCCATCGGAAACCCACCCGCGGCCCCGCAACCTGGGCTCGCCGTCGATCACGCGAACGTCGAGGCCGACCGCGATGCGGTCACCGTGACGAGCGATGGCCGAGGCGCACCACTCCGGATTCTCCAACGCGGCCGTGCCCAGGTTGACACGGGCGCACCCAGTTGCCAGGGCAGCCTCGAGCGAATCGTCATCGCGGATCCCACCGGACATCTCGACCTTGACGTCGAGCGCTCCCACGACCTCGGCGAGGAGTTCGCGGTTCGAGCCCCGGCCGAAAGCAGCATCGAGGTCCACGAGGTGGACCCATTCCGCCCCGTCACGCTGCCACTGAAGCGCCGCGTCGATCGGCGCGCCGTAAGAAGTCTCGGTACCGGCCTCCCCCTGCACGAGACGGACGGCCTGCCCGTCGGCGACGTCGACAGCAGGAAGGAGTTCGAGGTATCTGGCGTTGGTCACGGCGATCAGCCTAGTCCGTCCCCATCGGGGGTCTCCGCCTGCCCGCCGGGGTCCTCGCCGTATTCGGCGCGGATCGCGCGATCGGTGATGCGGTTGGAGACCAGGCCCATCGCCACGACTGCCATGATCATGCCCACCAACGCGACAATGGCCCTGACGGCCGGCGGAACGGGGAGCAGGGCGACTGCGACCGCGGTCACCGCCAGCACCAGCACCCCTGCCCCCGCTACCCCCAGCGCGAGCACGGCGAACGACACCGGAGCGGGGCCCCGCCCACCCCTAGCGGACAAAACGGATCCAGTTCTCGAGGAGGTGTAAGCCCGCGTCACCCGATTTTTCGGGATGGAACTGGGTGGCGGCCAGGGGCCCGTTCTCTACCGCAGCGATGAACCTGGTGCCGTGCTCGGCCCAGGTGACATCCGGGGGACGGAGGTGATCCGAGGGTTCCATCTCCCAGCGTCTAACGCCGTAGGAGTGGACGAAGTAGAAGCGTTCGTCGGCGGGCATGCCGGCAAACAGAATAGTGTCCGAGGGCGCCTCGACAGTGTTCCAACCCATGTGCGGCAACACGGGTGCGTCCAGCTTCTCGACGACACCGGGCCACTCACCGCACCCCGGCACACCTGGCGAACCTTCGTGCTCCCCATCAGCGAATTCGGTGCCGCGCTCGAACATCACCTGCATACCAACGCAGATGCCCAGAACGGGCCGACTGCCCGCGAGACGCTCCCCGATGATCCGTGGCCCCTTAACCGCTTCGAGGCCCTTCATGCACGCGGCGAACGCACCGACCCCTGGCACGACCAACGCCTCCGCCTCTGTGGCAACGCGCGGATCCGAGGTGAGCTCGACCCGGGCTCCCACGCGCTCGAGCGCGCGCTGTGCCGACCGCAGGTTTCCCGAGCCATAATCCAGGAGCGCTACCCGCGTGGCCGAATTCGTCATTGGTTCACCTTATCCCCGGGGTCCGTCACGGGCAGATCGCGCGTAGGTCTGGTGCGCCGGCCACCCACCGCCGCCGGGCCACCGACCGCCAGTACGACCCCCGCCGCCACGGCAAACAGCACGACGTAACCAAAACCTGCGAACCCTCCCATCACCACAGACCCGAGACCAGTGCCCGCGTCGAAGGAGATATTCCACGATGCGGACGCCGTCCCCAGTCGCGAGCGCGGCATCCGCTCGAACGACGCGACAAGAGCCTCGTTCTGCACCGCACCGAACCCGAGGCCGAAGACGACCGTCGGCACGAGGAACCACCAGGGGTTTACCTCAATCATCAACAGACCCGCGATGCCGAGCATTCCCACCGCCGCTACAACGAGACCAGGCCAGACCAACGCTCCAGGGCCGCGCCGGTCCGAGATGAGTCCGGCGAACGTGCGGCCGACGATCACACCGGCGCCCAACAACCCGAGCCCGACCCCGGCGACCACCGCGCCGCTGCCGGAGGCGAGGGAATCCAGGGCGGGCGACAAGAACGATGCCGCGGCGCCATAGGGCAGGGTGACCGCCACCATGACCAGAAACGGACCGGCGAGAAGGATCAATACCTGCTTGGCACTGAGGGTCAACTGCCCCGATGGTTCCGGTGGACTCGGGTACACGTGTGGCAGGCGTGCGGCCGCGACCAGACCGACCACGCCGAACGCGGTGGCGGACCACGCCACAGTGGGCAACCCAAAGATGTCGAGCAGCCACAGCCCGACCGGAAGGAAGATCGCCTCGGAGATCCCCACGGCGAGGCCGATCAGCGATGTAGCCCGCCCGAGCATGCCGGGCGGGGCCAACTCTGCAACGAGGGCGGAACCAGCAACGGTCATCATTCCGAAGCCTGCGCCACGCACACCGCTGATCGCCAACACCGCAAACGAGCCGTCGAACAGGGCGAGCAGCCCCGAGGGCAGTCCGAGCAGCGAGCTTCCGATCGCCAAAACCCAGCGATAACCGATCACGCTCGTCAGACGGGGGGTGGCGAGTTGGAACAGAACCGTCACAGTCATGAACACGCCGGTGGTGGCGCCGGCAACGAACTCACTACCGCCTCCGCGAACCACGGCGAGCGGAACCACGGGCAGAAGCAGGGAGAAACCACCGAACGCGAGGAGCACCAGCACGAACGCGGCCGAGACTCCAGGGGTGCGGGCCAGCTGAGTGAACGCCCCAGGGGCGGCGACGCGCGGGGTCACGCCGGCATCACAACGCGCCCTTGGTGGAGGGGATCCCGGTGATCCTCTGATCCGGCTCGACAGCTGCTCGCAGGGCTCGGGCCACGGCTTTGTACTCAGCCTCGGTGATGTGGTGCGGATCGCGGCCATAATGCACGCGGACGTGCAGCGCGATCCGGGCGTTGTAGGCGAGGGTCTCGAATACGTGGCGATTGAGCACCGTGCCGTACGGCGCACTGTCGTGGCCGATCACGACGTAGCCGATCATCATCTCGGGCTCACCGGTGTGGACGAAGTAGGGCCGGCCGGAGACGTCGACGACGGCCTCGGCAAGAGTCTCGTCCATGGGGAGCGAGCACTGGCCGAAGCGACGGATGCCGCGCTTGTCGCCGAGTGCGTGGGCGAGCGCCTGGCCCAGGACGATCGCTGTGTCCTCCACCGTGTGGTGCCCTTCGATCTCGACATCACCCGTCGCGCGGACGGTGAGGTCGAACGCTCCGTGCTGCCCGAAAGCCGTGAGCATGTGGTCGAAGAACGGCACCCCGGTCGAGATGTCAGTCCGTCCCGTGCCGTCGAGGTCGATCTCCACGACGATCGACGATTCCTTGGTCGTTCTCTCGGCTCGTCCCCGTCGCGCGGTCTGTTCACTCATCGGTTCTCCTCGGTTCCGGTCTCGATCTCCTTGACCGCCAACTCGGCGCTCACCTGCAGCAGCCGATTGTTCTCGTGCTCGAGTCCGATGGTCGCACGAAGTCGGCCCGGGATGCCGACGTCGCGGATCAGCACACCGGAGTCCAGATAACGCTGCCACGCTCGCGGCGCGTCGACGAACGGCCCGTAGAGCACGAAGTTGGCCTCGCTGGGGAGCACCTCGTAGCCCAGCTCCTCGAGCCCGACGGTGACGCGCTTACGCTCCTGAGCCAGCAGGGCGACTGAGGCCAGCGTCTCGTCGGCGTGACGCAGGGCGGCCCGGGCGGCGGCCTGCGCGATCATGGACAGATGGTAAGGCAACCTCACGAGTAGCACCGCCTCGACGAAGGACGGGTCGGCCGCGAAGTAGCCCAGCCTGCCCCCGGCGAAGGCGAACGCTTTGCTCATGGTCCGCGAGACGACGAGCTTGGCCGGGTATTCGGCGAGCAGTGTGCACGCGCTCGGGGACGGTGAGAATTCCGCGTATGCCTCGTCCACCACCACGACCCCGGGTGATGCATCAAGTAGGCGGCGCAGATCGTCGAGTTCGATCACGTGCCCTGTGGGGTTGTTGGGAGTGGTGACGAACACCACCTCGGGCCGGTGCTGCTCGATTGCTGCCACCGCGTTCTCGATATCAATGGAGAGATCAGCCCCGCGGTCCACGGGGAGCCACTCGGTGTCGGTGCCGGCGGCGAGGATCGGATGCATCGAGTAACTGGGGACGAAGCCCATGGCGCTGCGTCCCGGCCCACCGAAAGCCTGGAGAATCTGCTGAAGGATCTCGTTGGAACCGTTGGCCGCCCACAGCATGTCGACGTCCAGGGGGACGCCGGTCTGGCGAGTCAGGTAAGCGGCCAGGTCGGTGCGCAGCGCGACGGCGTCGCGGTCGGGGTAGCGGTTGAGGCCCGCGGCGGCCGCAGAGACTGCCTCGGCGATGTCGGCGACGAGTTCCGGACTTGGCGGGTGCGGGTTCTCGTTGGTGTTGAGCTGGACAGGTACCTCCAGTTGAGGGGCGCCGTAGGCGCTCCGCCCGCGCAGATTCTCGCGCAGCGGAAGCGCGTCCAAGCCCACCCCGGGACGCGGGGAGTCGGTCATCGTTCCCCCTCCCCCGCCGTGAGGTCCTCGAAACGGGAACGCACGGCCTCGCCGTGTGCGGGCAGCCGCTCCGCGTCCGCCAGGGCGACGACGGTCGGCGCGATCTCCTTGAGGGCGGCCTGGTCATAGTCGACCACGTGGATACCCCGCAGGAAGGTCTGCACGCTCAACCCCGAAGAGTGACGGGCCGTTCCGGACGTGGGCAACACATGGTTGGACCCGGCCGCGTAGTCGCCGAGCGGAACCGGCGAGTAGGCACCCACGAAGATCGCGCCGGCATTGCGCACCCGAGCGGCATCGGCCGCCGAATCGCGGGTCTGGACCTCGAGGTGCTCGGCAGCGTAGGCGTCGACCACCCGCAGCCCCGCCTCGATGTCGTCCACCAGGATGATGCCCGACTGCGGGCCCTCGAGCGCCTCGCGTACTCGACCCGAATTGAGGGTCACGTCGTAGCGCGCCTCAATCTCGCGGTCCACATTGTCAGCCAACGCCTCAGAGTCGGTGACCAGGACGCTCGCGGCGTTCGGATCATGTTCCGCCTGGCTTATGAGGTCGTAGGCTACGTGGACCGGGTCGGCGGTGTCGTCCGCGAGAACGGCGATCTCTGTGGGGCCGGCCTCGGAGTCGATGCCCACGACACTCCGGCACAAACGCTTGGCCGCGGTGACGTACACGTTGCCGGGGCCGGTGACCATGTCGACCGGCTCGAGAACAGAGTCATCCATGTCCTGACCCCCGTACGCCAGGAGCGCCACGGCCTGCGCGCCACCCACGGCCCAGACCTCCTCAACCCCGAGCAGAGCACACGCGGCGAGGATGGTCGGGTGCGGCCACCCACCGGAGTCGACCTGGGGCGGTGAGGCCACCACCAATGACCCGACACCGGCGACCTGCGCCGGCACAACGTTCATGATGACGCTCGACGGGTAGACGGCCTTGCCACCCGGAACGTAGAGACCCACCCGTTCGACCGGCACCCAGCGTTCGGTGACGAATCCGCCGGGAGCGACCTCTGTGACGGTGTCGCTTCGACGCTGCGCGGAATGGACGATGCGGGCACGACGAATCGCCTCGGACAGCGCGGCACGGATGCCCGGATCCAACTCCTCGACCGCTCGGCCGATAACCTCGGCCGGCACTCGGACCGACGTCGGTCGGACCCCGTCGAACTTCTCTCCGTAGTCGAGCGCCGCCGAGGCCCCGTGCTCACGGATCGCCTCAACCACCGGACGTACGGTGTCGACGACCGAGTCGACGTCAGCGGCACCGCGCGGGAGTGTGCGTCGCAACTCGGCCGTGCCGAATTTGCGACCGCGCAGGTCGATGCGGGAGAGCATGGTGTGGCCTTTCCTCGGGATCACCGTGACCGCGTGCGGGAACCGGGCCATGAGATCCGGGAGGAGGTCTACGACCGTGACCCGCGCGGCCACCTGGCTCCAGTCTAGTTATGAGGAACCCGACCGCGACTCGGGCACCTGCGTGGGCGCCCTCCTGTCTGCCCCGACTGAGTTGCTGTCTCTTACGCGGCTTCTCCCATCAGCACACTCCGCCCGGGATGGACGCCAGGTGCGGCGCGATCGCGTCCACCATTGTCGTTATCGCCGCGGTCCCCTCCCCGAAGGACGGGGCGTCGACCGCCAGAGAGATCGCGACGTCTCCCCCCGCGGCGCGCACCACTCCGAACTGGCGGACCAGGTAGCCACCACTTTCCCCAGGGCCCCATCCACCCTTGAACCGGGCGCCGGGCAGCCGCCCGAGCCCCCAGCGCTGGTCGGGAGCGATCTGACCCATGAGGTCGATCACCTGCTCCGCGCCGGGCAAGCAGGGCAGCGCGGAGGCGAACCGTGTCTGATCGACCAACGACCACCGGGTCTGACCAAAGATGGAGTATCCGGGGCGACTCGGGACCGAGGGCACTTCAGTGCTCACGTCCCCGCCCTCGGCGAGGAGTCTGCCGACTGCAGTGGCCGATACCGCGCCCCCGCCCAGGCGCTCCCACAGGCTCTCCGCCGCCTGATTGTCGGACACGGTGATGGCAGCAGCGTTGTGCAGAACGGCCTGCGGGTCGGTACGTGCCACGGCGACAGCCAGTGGGATCTTGATCGTCGACCAGGCGACCCCGGTCCGCCAGGCGCCCGCCTCCCTGATCTGGCCGCCACCGACCGGTGCGACGGCGATTCCCGCCGTGACAGTGACAGCACCCGTGACGGCCTCGAGATCCATCGGCGCTGTCGACGGAGACGACCGGGGTAAGAGCTCGGCGGGGGTCTCGACGAGAACCCCGGGAGAGTCCACCCCACCCTGGACAGGAACTCCGGACACGGTGGCCACGGTCTCTGTCACCACGACCTGCGGGGCGCCGCCCGTGGGCTGGAGCACTGCGCACCCGCCGCCTGCCAACCCGACCACGGTGAGGGCCGCCAGTCCGAGCGCCCCCACCGCCCGTCTACGTGACCCCGGCACCATCAGTAGATGTGGACGACTGCGTTGCTGCCGCCCGTGCAGGTCACGACCGACCCACCGACGCACGACATCGCGTAGCTCTTTCCGGTTACCGGGCTGTACGCATTCACCGTCATAGACTGACCGCTTCCTCCTGCTAGTACGTATTGCGACCACACCACCTGGGCGAATTCACAGGAGGTTACCGATGACCCGACCGCCACCGCGGTGTACTGACCCGCGCCCCTGGACATGCACTCGTAAGCACCAGCAAGCCGATCCCCCTGTGCGGGCTGCACAGGTTGGACGTTGGGCGGAGCGTCGGGCGCCGCGGGGGCGGTGACGGTCGCGGAGACCGTCGAGGTTGCCGGGACCGCCGGCGTGCCCGTGAGCCGAGGGGCCAAGACGATCGCGCCGGCGATCAAGAAACCAAGCAGGAGGACCGAGCTCAGGACCAACGACACGATCAACGCGGTGGTCGGCCCGCGCCGCTGGGGCGGCTCCGGGGGTACGGGGCTGAACTGCTCGGTGGGCGGGGAGTCCCAGTTCGGGGGGCCGGTCCATCCGGGGGGCTGGTTATGGGTCAAGGCGAGTCCTGATGTGTCGCTGCGTCGCCGGATGCCCGCAGTAGAGAATTACTTTATCGCACGATGTAAACCAGACCGTCGAATCAGGTCAGGCGCACCGGCATGGGGAGCTGAGCCGGGGCCAAGCCCACCAGGAGCGCGGATGAGCAGCCGAAAGCGAAACCTGAGTCGGGAATACTCAACTATGCGTAGTCGTTGTTCAGGATGCGCCCCCCAAAAACACTGGGCGCTCCCGACCAGTCCTGAAGGAGACCTTCAATGGCCACCAGTAACCGCTTTGATCCGTTCCGTGAGCTCGACCGCCTCTTCGGAGAGGGGCTGCGCACCGCCACTGGGGCGACCTCCTTGCCGATGGACCTGTACAAAGAGGACGACCGGTTTATCGGGCTGATCGATATGCCCGGTGTGGATCCCGAGAGCATCAACATCGATGTGGAGGACCGCACCCTGACCGTCCGCGCCGAACGCCCCGCGCCCGTCGAGGGTGATGCGCAGTGGCTCATGCACGAGCGCCAAGCTGGCACGTTCGCCCGCCAGCTAGCACTCGGCAAGGGGCTGGCCACCGACAAGATCGAAGCCGACTACACCGACGGTGTCCTCCGACTCGTCATTCCGGTGGCCGAGGAGGCGCAGCCCCGCAAGATCGCCGTCTCGCACGGGACCCAGCGCGCTGAGCAGCCGGAGATCGTCGAGGGCTCGTCCGACGTGAGTAACTGATCTGCTCCTCGCGAACGCAGTGTCGCCCCGGCCTCATGCGAGGCCGGGGCGACTCGGCTTCTCTCTAGCGATTCAGATCTCGACCTCCCCCACAGCCACCAGCACATCCGTGGCCCGTGACAGCCCTACATAAAGCCGTTCGCGGAGACGGTCGATTCCCTTGTACCCGTTGCACACCAGGACGACTGCCCGCCGCTCCAGGCCCTTGAAGCCCAACACGTGACCGTAGAAGATGTCGTCCCCGCTCCAGAACGTCTCCCAGTAGGCGTCGTTTCCGTCCTCCTGCAGCTCGACCTGCATCGGATGTCGCGAGCCGATGGTCAACAATGCCACGTCGCGGGGCTCCCAGCCCTCGTCGAGTAACCGCATCGCCTCGTCGTCGCCGACCGCAATCGGGTCCGCACCCTCCGGGACGTCCACGTACCGGACGGCCGGCCCGATACCACCGCGCAATTCCATCCGCTGGCCGGCCAGTGGCATGAACGCACTGGCGATCTGCCGGGTGTTACGCAGGTTGTGGTCCAGTACGAGCGGCACCAGGTCGACGGGCGGGCGGCCGGCACGCTGGAAGACGCTCTGGCCTACGTCCCCGACGATCATCAGCCGACCGTTCTCCCGATCGCGCAGTGCCCCGACCACAGGCGGCCACCAGCTGTCAGCGAAATCCTGGGCCTCGTCCACGATCACCGCGTCGAATCTCTTGCCGTCGGGCAGCTCGTCGGCCAAGTCTGACATCAGAAGGGGCAGTTCCTCCTCCCACCACCGCACCGTCTCCGTCGACCGGATCCGCTCGTCCGGCCCCGCTGGCGCTCCCCATTCCACGCCCAGTGCGTGGAACTCACCCACATACGCGGGTTGCTCCCGTCGCTTCCATCCGCTCGTCACGCGCTTGAGGTAGCTCGCCAACCCGTGCGAGTAGCAGATCAACGCGACCCGCTTCCCGTCCCTCGACAACCGTCGAGCCTGTTCCAGCGCGAGGTAGGTTTTGCCGCTACCGGCGCCACCGCGGATCTCCACCCTCGGCAGCGCATCGACCGCCCGCAACAGCACGGACTGCTCACGGGTGAGGGCGTCGGCGATATCGGCATTCTCGGCGGCACGAGCAACCACGTCTCGTTGCGGCAGACCCCGACCCCCGAGGATCTCCGCCAGCCGGTCGACAGTGTCCGCTGACAGGAACGGGCGGTCCGTCGGCCCCGCCTCGCGAGACAACCGGTAGGCGATCGTCGCAAGCTCGTCGAGCTGACCGCGGTCCACGATCCGATTACGTTGAATCTCCGGCCTAGCGAAATCGTCGGGAATCGAGGCGTTCGGGAAGACCAGCATGTGAGTCCAACGCTGGCGACGCTCGGGCCACCGCGGGTCAGCGCTGACGTACCCCCGCACTGCGTAGAGGGCGTCACGACACTGAGTGACCGGGTCGATCGTGAACCTCTTGGAGCCGCTGCCCTGCACCCATAGCCCGTCCTCGATCTCTATCTGCCCGGCCTTGACCTCCATCGCCACGATCCCCGCGCCGGGCATCGCCACCAGGATGTCGACCTCGTGTTCCTTCTCGCCGGTCGACACCCGCTGCCCCACCACGATGAGGCTGTCGTCGGAGAGTTGGTCGCGCAGGAGGTCCACCACCTTCTCCTCGGTGGGATGACCGTAGACGGGGTGAGCGGGGATAACACGAGGCATGTACAAGGACTACCTTCATCACCGCCGCGCGGAAGGGGCACACGCCGCGCTCGACCGCCACACGTCCGCCGGTCGGCCTTTGAAGCTGTGTTTATCCAGCGTCAAGGCTTACCCGGTGTCGACGACCCACCCCGTGGTCATCTGGCCGATGAACTCCGGCAGACGCACCAGGATCCGGTTCTGCTCGGCCCTGGGATGGAACTCCACCCCGAAATAGCGCACCGCCTCGGCGGGCCGGTCGCGGACCAGCGACCTGAACGCGGGCACGAGATCGTGCTCGATGTACTCCCACCGTGGTTCTCGATCGGCCCAGTTGAACGCCGGCAAGGGGGCGCGCAGTGCTGTAGGTCGGCCGTTCACGTCCGCACGGACGGTCAGCGGCCGGAATTCGCCGAGCGAGGAGGCGCCGGGGATGTCCGGTGCGCCGCCGACGGTGGTCATGTAGGTGAGCACCCTGCCGACGCCAGCGCGAGCAGCTGCGGTGGCGTCCCACTGGTCGGCGATGATCTGATTCTGCTCTCGGGACGCGAGCCGCAGCAGCGCCTCCGACCGGCCTTCCTCACTGCCCCCGTCGAGCATCCGCCAGGCATCGAGTGCGTAGTCGTCGTACGTCCCACCCGCGGCGAGTTCCTCGACTGCCGACAGCCCCTCGGCCGCGTAGGCCTCGTGTACCGGCACCATGTCCATGAAGATGTTGCGCTGCATGATCAGCAGTCGGTGCAGGTACCAGTCCACGTCGGGTTGCTGCAGAGTCGGCCCCACCGTCGCCAGCAGGTGTACGTCGCGTGGCATCTCGCGTGCCAGCTCCCACGGCAGCCCGGCCATCGCTCCCCCGACCCCGAGCCCCGCCTCGTGCACCCCGGGCACGGTGAGCACCTCCCCGATGTCGTCGAGGTCCCAGAAACCGGCCGCGAACGACATCCCGGCGAGACCTGCCATTCCGGGCCACCAAAACCCGTCGTGGGAGTTGTAGAGCCGTAGGTAGTTGATGTACACCTTGTCGACGGTGCCGAGGTTCGCCGCCAAACCCCGTGCCGGCTCCCATTGGTCAAGGTCAATCTGGGCGTTCTCCGCACCCACGGCCAGCCAGTACTGGCGCGCTAGCGTCGAGTAGCGCCCGGGGTCCACACCTGCGGCTCTCGCGGCGTCGAGCGCGGCTCGGAGCTCGCCCACGTCGGAAGTCATGGTGGTGGCGAGCCCTCCGGCGTACTCGCCGTCCGCATTGTCTACGGGGACGTCCAGGTACGCCGCAACCGGCTGCGCGACGCCGACCGCCGGGGAGGCCAGCCCGGGCACCAGCGCCGCGAGCAGCAGGACGGCGAGCAGTCGGGCGAGGCGCTCGCCGGGTCCACGCGGGGTTCGTCTCATCACCATCCCCCAGACCTTGAAGGTGATCCACATCACCTTAGGTGAGTGCGTGGGCGAGCGGATCGGTTCCGGGAGCGCAGCGGGGCCGACAACCCGGTTACCCGCGCGGACGTGACAGGCGCGACAATGGAGCACGAGGGCGCCACCCGGCAGCCCCCCCGCCTGTCAAGGAGTCCAGTTGAGCATCCCCGTCGACCGGGCCCCGGCCCGCAGCGCCACGCGAGACCTCGCCCAGATCGCGGTCTTCGCCGCCCTCATCGTGGTCCTCGGCCTACCCGGCCAGATCAGCATCGGCTCGGCAGGCGTGCCCATCACGCTGCAGACCCTCGGCGTGATGCTGACCGGTTCACTCCTGGGGTGGCGCAAGGGCGCCCTGTCCGTGCTGGCGGTGATGATCATCGGCCTCGCGCTGCCCGTGCTCGCCGGCGGACGCACGACACTGACCTCCCTGGCCGGCCCCACGGCAGGCTTCCTCATCGGGTGGATCCCGGCAGTGATCGTCATCGGCCTGCTCACGGCGTGGTTCATGCCGCGATACCGGCTCATCCCCGGACTACTCATCAACATTCTTGGCGGCATCGTCGTCATCTACGCCTTCGGTGTCGCGGGAATGCTCATCCGCACCGAACTCACGCTCGGCGGTGCTGTTGCCGCCAACACGGTGTTCCTCCCGGGAGATCTGCTCAAGGCAGTCGTCACGGCGATTGTCGCGGTGCAGGTCCACAAGGCCCGCCCCGGTCTGATCGCCCCGCTGCGCAGGCAGCGCGTCACCTCGGCGTGACCGAGATCCGATTCGACGGGGTCGGCCACGCCTACGGTGACCGGACCGTCCTCGCCGACGTCGACCTCACGCTCACCGAGCGGCGCATCGGCATCGTCGGCGTTAATGGCGGGGGCAAGTCCACGCTCGCGCGAATGATCAACGGTCTCGTCGTCCCCACCTCCGGGAAGGTGACCATCGGCGGTCTCGACACCCGCCGAAAGGGCGCCCAGATCCGTCGGCGGGTGGGCTTCTGCTTCACCGATCCGGACACCCAGATCGTCATGCCGACCGTAGCGGAGGACGTGGATTTTTCCCTGCGCCGGTCGGGGTTGAACCGGGAGGAACGACGACGACGAGTGGCTCAGGTGCTCGAGGCCTATGGCCTGGCAGACCATGCCGATCATCCGTGCCATCTCCTGTCCGGGGGACAGAAGCAGTTACTGGCGCTGGCTGCGGTGTTGGTGATCGAACCCGCCGTGATCGTCGCCGACGAGCCGACGACCCTGCTCGATCTGCGTAACCGCGCGCTGGTGGCCGAGACGTTCGCCGGGCTGGAGCAGCAGCTCGTGGTGGTCACTCACGACCTGGACCTGGTGGCCGACTTCGACCGCGTGGTGGTCGTGGATGGCGGCCGCGTGGTGATCGACGACGCCCCCGGACCCGCGCTGGCTGGCTACCGGCGCATCGCGCTGACTTCGGGACCGCGCTCGGGCTCGGATCGGTGTCCGGGTTCGGATCCCGACCACTCTCCGGGGGCCTAGGTGTTCGCCACCTACCAGCCGGGGGATTCGCTCCTGCACCGACTACCCGCTGGCCTGAAGGTCCTGTTGGTGTGCATCTTCATCCTCGCCGCGACCCTCATGATCCGTGAACCGTGGCAGGTGCTGCCCGCTCTCGGCCTCACCGCGATCCTGTATGCGGTCGGCCGGATCCGCCCACGTGCCGCCTGGGAGCAGGTCCGCCCGGTCGTGCCCATGCTCATCGCAATCCTGGTGCTGCAGTGGATCGTCGCCGACCTCGACACGGCCCTGCGCGTGTGCGGCGCACTACTGGTGGCGATCATGGTGGCGGGACTGGTCGCGCTGACCACCCGCATTTCGGACATGCTCGATGCGGTGACGCGCGCGGCGCAGCCACTGCGGCATATCGGCGTTTCGCCGGACCGGATCGCTCTCGTGCTGGTGCTCACCATCCGGGCCATCCCCCTGCTGGCGCGCCAATTGCGCCAGGTCACCGAGGCTCGCAAGGCCCGCGGGCTGGGCATGTCGATCCGGGCGCTCGTTGTGCCTACCGTGCTCGGAGCGTTGACCACCGCCGACCAGTTGGGCGACGCACTGGCCGCCCGCGGCGTCGACGACTGAACACGAAACCGTGCTGCCCACCGCTGCGTATCGTGGGGCCATGTCCCGACGCACCCGGAATGCCGTCCGCGACGACGCCGCAGCGGGCCCCATATCCGAGTCCTCCGCTCTCTTGCCCACCACGAAGGAGTCGAAGGAGGTCGCGCTGCGCTCGGCCCCGCTGTCCAGCCTGGCCGGGTCCGCGATCGGCGCCGTGGCCGCGGTGGCGCGACTCGCGCGCCCGAAGGCGCTGCATCCCAAGGGCGTGATCGCCGAGGCCACACTGAGCGTGGCCGGGGTCGGACGCACCGGGTCGTCCCTGCTGGATGTGACGGGCCGCTGGCCTGCGACGATCCGATTCTCCCGCGCGGTGGGCCTTCCGGACGCGTTACCCGACATCGGCGGGATGGCCGTCCGCATCCACGCCGACCGGCCGGTGGATATCCTCCTCGCCAGCACCGGCACGGGCCCGCTGAGCCGGTACGTCCTCACCACGGGGTGGCGCACGATGGGCCGCACCATGACGTCCATGTTTCCGGTGCTCATCGCCGGTCGCCCGCTCCTGCTGGCGGCGTTCCCCACGGCAGAGGGCGGCACGTGGACCCTCCAACACGCCACCCCGCTCGGCAAGTGGAAGACGCTGGGCCGGTTGACGGTGGACACGTGGGAGGACGACGACGAGAACCTGCATTTCGATCCCATCGGTAACCGTCTCCCCGGCTCGCACTACCCGCACGTCCTCAGGGCACTGCGGGACCCGTCGTACCCTCCGGCCGACCGTGGCGCCTAGGACCGGTCAGCACTCCGCGACGCCGCGCCGCCAGTAGCCCATGAACGCCACGGCCCCCTTGGGGATTCCGGCGGCGTCCACGGCGAGGCGGCGCATCGCCCGGACCAGCCCCGCCTCCCCGGCGAGGAAGACGTAGGGTTCGCCCGCGGAGACCGCGGTCGCCGGCTGCCACTCGCGCTCTGCGGGTCGGCGCCCACCCAGGACGGTTCGCACACACCCTTCGCCCAGATCCAACACGCCCGCCAGGCGACGGGCCACCGCGGTGCCGGGCTCCCCCTCTCGCGGCAGCACGGTGACGAAGTCGGGGGCGCCCTCTGCCAGTTCCACGGCATCGCGGCGGGTGGGCACCTCCACGATAATCTGCACCTCACGCCGTGTCACCGCCCCGCCCGACACCGAGCCAGCCGCGGACTGTTCCGCGGCGAGTTCCTCGGCGATTGCCAGCAGCGCCGGCGCAGCGGTCTCGTCACCGGCGCACACGACACGCACGGCGCGGCCGGGCGCCCAGGCCGCCCACGGCGGGTGACCGCGGCCGGGGCCGGCGATGTGCACGATGTCGCCCGGCCGTACGGACCGCGCCCAGGCTGATCCCGGCCCCTCGTCGCGACCGGGGTGGACCACTATGTCCACCGTCAGTGCGGGAACGTGTTCCCCGTCCAGCGCGACGGTGTCCGCGCGGCGGACGGTGTAGGTGCGCATCCAGCCGCGTTCACTCTCGGGCAGTGCGAGCCAGTCGCGGATCGCGTCGGCGTCGGGGATCGCGCCGCCGCCGCCCGTCGGGGGCACGATGACCTTGATATAGGCATCACGGACAGTGCCCGGGTCCACCACGTCGGCGGACCACCGCAGTAGCTCGGGCCCGGCCACCACGAGGCGGACATATGACTCACCCAGCGGGCGGGCATCGATGACGCGGGTCTGCGAGACGACGATCGGCGCCTCTACGGATACAGCTGTCATGTGGTCCTCTTCCGTCGTCCCCGTGGGAGTACCACGGGGTGGCCGGTGGCCGGGTCGGTGATGATGTCGGCGTCCAGGTCGAACACGCGACGCAAGGTCTCCTGGGTGATCACCTGGTCGGGTGGGCCCGCGGCAACCACGCCGCCCTCTGCGACCGCCACCAGGTGATCGGCCACCCGCGCGGCTAGGCCGAGTTCGTGCAGTACCGCCACCACGGTGCGGCGGCCGGTACCGTGGTCGCAGTGGCCGGCGGGCAGCGGCAGATCGCGAACGAGATCGAGCACGTCGAGCTGGTGCGCCAGGTCGAGGAACGAGCACGGTTCGTCGAGCAGGAGAGTCGGAGTTTCCTGTGCCAGCACTAGTGCGACCCAGACGCGTTGCCGTTGGCCGCCGGACAACTCGTCGACCCGTCGATGGGCGAATTCGGCGGTGCCGGTCATCGTCAGAGCCTCGGCGACGGCCGTGTCGTCGTCGTCGCCCCTTCCCCACCACCGACGGTGTGGGTGCCGGCCGCGCGCGACAAGCTCGGCCACGGTGAGTCCCTCCGGCACCAGCGGGGACTGCGGCAGGAACGCCACGGACCGCGCGTGCTCGCGGGCGCTGACCTCGGACAGTCTGCGACCGTCAGTCTCGATCGACCCGGATAGCGGGCGCAGCTGTCGCCCCAGGGCGCGCAGGATCGTGGACTTGCCACAGCCGTTGGCCCCGATGAGCACGGTGGTCCGTCCGACGGGGAAGTCCAGGTCGAGGTCCCGGATCACCGGTTCGGCACCGTAGCCCAGGGTCAGGCCGCGCATGCGGAAGGCGGCGTCGGGACCGGGTCCGAGGTCCATGGGCAGGACCGGGGTCACGCACGCGGCGGGCGCGGGAATGCTCATCAGGCCACCTTTCTCGAGCGCAGGAGGATCCACAGCATGGCGGGGGCACCGAGGGCACCGGTCACCACGCCGGTGGGCAGGTCGACGGTGCCGAGGGCTTCGGAGGCGACGATGTCGGCGGCCACGACGATCACGGCGCCGGTCAGGGCGGCCGCCCCGATGTGAGGCCGCCCGCGACCGAGCGCGGCGGCGACAGGGGTGGACAACAAAGCGACGAACGCGAGCGGGCCGGCCACGGCCGTCGCGACGGCGGCGAGCAGGCTCCCCACCCCGAGCGCGGCGGCGCGGGTGGGGATCGGGCGCGATCCGAGTCCGACGGCGAGCTCGGGCCCCAGCTCGGCGGGCCGGAGAGCGGCGTGCAGCCACATGCCCGGCGGGAGCAACACCACCAGCGCGACGGCGAGCCAGGCGATGCGCTCCCCCGACGCCCCGGACAACGACCCGACGGTCCACACGGCCGCTTCCTGCGCTCCGGTCAGCGGTAGCCGAGCGATGAGCTGAGTGACGACGGCGGTGCCGAGCGCTGCCACCGCCACACCACCGAGCAGGAAGCGTTGGCCGACGATGCCGGTGTGCCGTCCCGCGGAGGCCGCCAGGACGACAGCGAGCGCGGCGGCGGACCCGAGCAGCGCGGCGGGCACGACCCCGACCCCGCGCAGTCCCCACAGCGTCATCCCCGCCACGGCCCCCGCCGAGGCCCCGTGCGAGATGCCAAGGATGTCGGGGCTGGCCAGGGGGTTTCCCAGGACGCGACGGAACAGCGCCCCGGACGCGCCGAACGCCAGACCGGCGAGCGCGCCGAGGACCGCGCGCGGCAGCTTGTCCTCCATGACCACGAACGTGGCGCCGGGGATCGTCGCACCGCCGAGGATGGCGACGAAGTCGGGAATGGTCACCGTGTAGCGCCCCAGCAACACGCGCGCCGCCATCACCGCCAGTAGGGTGGCGCCGAGCCCGACGATCACGTGGAGCGCGTGCTTGCGCCGGCGGACCGACAGGTGGCGGACGACCTGCCCGGTCTCGGCGAGCTCCACGCCGGCGGGGTCGGCCGCGCGTTCGAGGACGTCGGGGCTCACGAGCCGCCCACCCCCCGGTTTGCGCGGAGCAGGGCGATGAGGAACGGCACACCGATCGCCACGGTCATGACACCGACGGCGATCTCTCCGGGCGGGGCGACCACACGCCCGACCGTGTCCGCGAACAGCAGGACCACTGGCCCCACGATCACCGACAGGCCCAGAACGACGCGGTTGCCCACCCCCACCAGCCGCCGCAACAGGTGCGGAACCAGCAGTCCGAGGAAGGCGATGGGGCCGGCGATCGCGGTGGCTACCCCGGACAGGACCACCACACCTGCCAGGACGACGGCACGCCCGACGACGGGTCCCACTCCCAGCCCGCGGGCCAGGTCGTCGCCGAGCGCGAGGGCGTCGAGTGTGGCCGCGCCGGCCAGGACGAGGACGAGCCCTAGCAGGATGAACGGCGCGGCGGCACCGATCTCGGGCGCGGACGCGCGGGATACTGAGCCCAGGCCCCAAAAGCGGAACCGGTCGAGAACGCCGGGGAGTGCGATGACCAGGGATGAGGTGACCGCGGTGCATCCCGCGGTGACGGCGGCCCCGGCGAGGACGAGTCCGGTGCCGGAGTCGGCGCCGAGCCGGCCGGCACACACCACCACCATGCCCGCGGCGAGAGAGCCGGCGACCGCGAACAACGCCACAGCTGACGGGCCCGCGGCGGGCACGAGGGCTAGCCCCAGCACGACGCCGAGTGCGGCGCCGGCGGTCAGCCCGAGCAGGCCCGGGTCGCCGAGCGGATTGCGGGTGGCGCCCTGGAGCCCGGCGCCCGCCACCGCTAGCGCGGCGCCGACGAGGATCGCGGTGATCGTGCGGGGAACCCGGGCGGCCACCACAACTTCGTCCATCCCTGTGCCCGACCCGGGGGCGAGGGTGGCCGTGAGGTCACCGGCGAGCACCCGCGAGGGGAGCGCCGCCAACACCGACCACACCACCGCCGGGTCGACGGCTCGCGCTCCCACGAATAACGACAGCGCCACGCCCACGACGAGCAACGTCGACGAGATCACCGCGCCGATCACGACACGGCGGCGCCCCTGCACGGTCGGTACCGCCGGCACCGCCGGCACCGCCGGCCCGCCCGCCGGGAGGGCGAGTGGCGCGGTGCTCATCGCGCAGCTGGTCACGCGCGTCAGGCCCGATCTGCAGCCGCGATGATGTCGGGCACGACGTTCTCCAGCGCCCACGGCAGGCTCAGCGGCGAGGAGGCGGAGATCGAGAGGACCTGCTGCTCATCGGTCTGGACGACCATCCGCCCTGCCTCGACAGCGGGGATGCGTCCGAGCAGCGGGTCCGCCTCGATGGCCCGGCGTACCTCCGGGGACGCGGCGTAGGTGACGAGGATGTCGGAGACCAGCTCGTCGGCGCGCTCGGGCGACCAGGTCACTGCGAACTCGTCGGGCGATCCGCTGGAGGCCTCGGCGATGACAGGTGCCTGCACCATCCCGAGCTGTTCGAGGAAGCGGGGCCGGTTGTCGACGTCGGTGAAGGCGTAGATCTTCTCCGCGGCGTCCGGGTCGACGGTGCCGTAGATGAAGGTCGTGTCGCGGATGCCCGGGCTGTCGGCGACGACCTGCTGGATCTGGCCCTCGACGTCGGCGATGAGCTCATCGGCCGCATCGGAACGCCCGAGGGCCTCGCCGATGAGCCGGGTCGAGTCCTGCCAGGCGGTGCCAAACGCGACGTCACCCTCCGGCATCGCGATGGTGGGAGCGATCTTGGAGAGGGTCTCGTACTCCTCCGCGGTCATTCCCGAGTAGACACCCAGGATTAGGTCGGGCTCGAGGGCCGCGATCGCCTCGGTGTTGATCCCGTCGGTCTCCGAGTAGAGCGTAGGCATGTCACCGCCGACCTCCTCCAGTTCCGCGTCGAACCAGTCGGTGGATCCGTTCGCGTTGGCGCCGAACGAGTTGCGGGGCATACCCACCGGAACCACACCCAGCGCCAAGGAGACGTCGGCGTTGACCCAGGAGATCGTGGCCACCCGCTGAGGCGCCTCGGCGATCTCGGTCTCGCCGTAGGCATGCGAGATGGTGCGGGGGAAATCGCCCTGCCGCTTCACCTCGCCTCCCGCGCCGCCTTCCCCGCTGTCGCCGACTGCGCCGGTCGAGCACCCGAACAGCACGGCCAGGAGCGGTGCGAATGCCGCGAGGACCACGAGGATGGCCCGGGCCCGCGGGCGCGCCGGGTCGTCGGGCCCGTCGAGCGTCAGCCGGGATCGTGCAGCGGGTGCGGTCATGGGGGGCTCCGTCTGGTGTGAATCGTCGCCCGGTATGAAACCAACCCGAGCGACTTAGGCTTGGCTTACCTTAGCGAACGTTACCGTAGCGACACCCGGGCGCCCAGCGCAATAGTTCCGCGGGAGGTTTCCACTCCACTTGCCCCGGAATGTGATTCATCCCACCCCGCTATTGTTTAGGTAAGGCTAACCTGCATAGCGTTCGGCTGCGCCACTGTCCCCGAGTAGGTCGGAGTCCCTGTTTACGATTCATTGCTGAGCAGCCGGAACCGGGAGGACCACGCTGCCGCCCTGGCTGCCGCGGCCGCCGAGGTGAGCCTGTATCTCGACAGTCGGACCGCCCCGCGCTCGTCCGCGTCGCGGTCGACGCTGGCCGCCCAGACGCCGCCGTCGATCTCACTTCGCCACTGGGCACGCTGGACGAGGCACTCGAGGAGGTCCGCGAGCTCTACCTCGACCACGCGGTCGGCTACCACCACCCGCGCTACCTCGCCCACCTCAACTGCCCGATCACCATCCCGGCGGTGGCGGCAGAGGCACTCGCGACGTCTATCAATACAGCTGTGGAGACATGGGACCAGGGCACCTCGGCGTGTCTGATCGAACAGAAGCTCGTCGACTGGGTCACCGACCTCATCGGTTTCGGCGTCACCCCTCGGCACTCCCGCGTCACCTCAAGTTCCGGCCCGGCCGCCCCTCGCCCGGACGGCGTCTTCACCACCGGCGGTACCGCCTCCAACCTGCAGGGCCTGTTCACCGCCCGCGAGGACCGTCTCGCCCGACCGGCCCCCGGGCGCCGGGTTGCAGGTCGGGACACGGACCGCGGCGCCCGACTGTCCCGGATGCGCATCGTCACCGGCGAACACGCGCACCTCAGCGTGATCAAAGCGGCCCGCCTGCTGGGACTCGCCCCGGACGCCGTCATCACCCTGCCCGGCGACGGCGATCGCATGGACCCCGCCACCCTAGACCGGACCCTGTCCGCACTGGCCGACGCCGGGGACGAGGTCGCGGCGGTCGTCGCCGTCGCCGGTACGACCGACCACGGAGCGATTGACCCTCTGCGGGAGGTCGGCGGGATCTGTCGCCGCCACGACGTCTGGCTGCACGTCGACGCGGCCTACGGCGGCGGGCTCCTGGTCTCCCCCACGCGCCGGGACCTGCTCGACGGGATCGAGCTCGCCGACTCGGTGACGGTGGACTTCCACAAGACCTTCTTCCTCCCGGTGGCCGCCTCGGCGCTGCTGTTACGCGACGGTTCGGGCTTCCGCCACTCCACCGTGAGCGCCAACTACCTCAACCCCGCCGACGGCGAGGACCACGCCGTGGACAAGTCCCTGCAGACCACCCGCCGTTTCGACGCTCTCAAACTGTGGATGACGCTGCGGGTGATGGGCGCCGACGGCATCGGGCGCCTGCTGGACGGGGCGATCGACGTCGCCGCCCGGATCGGACGGACGATCGACGCCGACCCGGAACTCGAACTGGTGCGCCGCCCCGACCTGTCGACCGTGCTGTTCCGTCCCCGCCCCGCGGTGACCGCGCCTGACCGTCCCGTTACCGACGACGAGGCCGATGCCCTCGTCCGCCCCGTCCGCGACGCGCTATTCGCGGAGGGGCGCTCGCTCGTCGCATCGACGGTCGTGGACGGCCGGCCCAGTCTCAAGCTGACGGTCCTCGATCCGAACCTGGAGGACGACGACGTGGACGCCGTTCTGGCCGACGTCCGCGACGCCGCGAGCTACCTCGCCGAGGGGATGCGACAGGCCACGACCGCGGGGGTGCTGACATGAGCGCGAGCGCCCCCCGCGCCCGGAGGTCCCGGCACCCCGAGCACGTCCACGACCTGCTCGGCGTCGGTATCGGGCCGTTCAACCTCGGCCTGGCCTGCCTGTCCGAACCACTCGGTCTCGACGCGGTCTTCCTCGATGCCCGCGACGGCTTCGCCTGGCACCACGGGCTCATGTTCGACGATGCCAGCATCCAGGTGCCGTTCCTCGCCGACCTGGTCACGTTGGCCGACCCCACATCGCCGTACTCGTTCCTCGCCTACCTCAAAGAGATTGGGCGCCTATATCCCTTTTACATCCGGGAAGACTTCCAACCACTCCGTGCGGAGTACGACGCCTACTGTCGATGGGCCGCGGACCGGGTCCGCGGCGTGCGATGGGGACGCGAGGTGGTCGATGTCCAAAGGGAGGAGGAGGGCGACGACGAGTCCTCCGTCTACCGGGTCACCGCCATCACCTCCGAGGGCACCGAGAACTATCGCGCCCGGCACCTGGAGCTGGGGATCGGCACCACGCCCTGGACGCCGATCGAGGTGGACCCGCTCGACGGTGGCGGCACTGCGGCTCTCCACGCCTCCGACTACCTCCACCGGCGGGAAGATCTGCTCTCACTCGGGTCGGTGACCGTGGTGGGTAGTGGCCAGTCGGCTGCGGAGATCTACCACGATCTGCTGTTCGCCTCCGGGGCGGCCGGCCCGCGGATCGACTGGGTGACCCGCTCGCCGCGGTTCTTCCCGATGGAGTACACCAAGCTCACGCTCGAGATGACCTCGCCGGAGTACATCGACCACTTCCACGCGCTGCCCCCGGACCGACGAGACCGGATGCTGCGGGAGCAGCGCTCCCTGTACAAAGGCATCGACGCCGAGCTGATTAACCTGATCCACGACCTGCTATACCGCCGCTCGGTGCAGGGCCTGGACACCGGGCTGCTGGCGGCCGCCACCGCCCTCGACGGTGCCAGCCGGGAGGCCGACCCCACCACCGGTGCCGCCCTTCGCCTGGACCTGCACTGCACCGACACAGGCAGGCCGTGGACCCACCACACGGAGGGGCTCGTCCTCGCGACGGGCTACTCCCCCACGCCGCCGCGATTCCTCGACGGGATCGCCGACGAGATCGACCGGGACGAGCGTGGCCGCTACCGCGTGACCCGCGACCACACGGTCGATCGAGCGCACGCGTTCATCCACGTCCAGAACGCCGAGGAGCACACCCACGGGCTCACCGCCCCTGACCTGGGCATGGGCGCCATGCGCAACAGCATCATCCTGCGCGGCATCTGCGGCCGCGAGGTCTACCCGATCGAGTCCTCGATCGGGTTCCAGCAGTTCGGCGCTCCCGCTGCCCGGCATCAGGAGGCACGATGACCACCAACGCACAGACCTATACCGACCTCACCTGCACCAGCTCCACCCGGACCAGCACCTTCCACTCTCCCGCCGGGTTGGTCACTCTCGAGTCCCTGACACTCGACGCCGACACCGTCCACACCCTCCACGCCTGGTTCGATCACCCTGGTTCGGCCTACTGGGGGCTGCGGGGCACGACCCCGACGCAGGTCGAGGCGTCCCTGTCCGACTGGTCGGCGAACCCGCACCGGTCCTTGCACATGGTGCGCATCGACGGCCTGCGCGTGGGCCTGGCGGTGTTCTACGACCCAGCCGTCGTCGAGCTCGTCGGTCGATACCCGCACGAGCCCGGCGATCTCGGGATGCACTTGCTCGTCGCGCCGGCCCGCACCCCGGTACCCGGGACGTCCGAGGCCGTGATGGGTGCGATCGAGCCGCACGCTTTCGGCCGGAGCCAGCGGTAGGTCCAGCCGCGACTGTGTCAGGCCCAGCCGCAGTCGCGATACAAGGCTCCGATACTCGGGAGCCGGGATCGGGGTCAGTTCTGCGGCGACAACGAGGTCTCGGCAAGTGACCCCAGCCGCTCACCCACCGAGCCCTCTACAGACTCCGTGGCGGACCCGGTATCGACCTGGCCCTCGAGCGAGGCGCCAACCAGCGGCACACCCGCGAGCACTGCGCTGACAGACCCCTCGACGTCCCCCTGGAGCAAGGCATCCGCGGACTCAGCGGCCGGGTTCAGAGCCATGCAGATGATGCCGACAGGCACCTGCATTGGCGCCCCCATAACGGTGGCGGCGGCGCCCGCCGCGGAACCGACGTTGCAGATAAGCGTGGCGGCGGACCCCAGCGGCCCGGTGGCGTAGCCGGGCAGAGAACCCGTGACGGAAGCGGGGGCCAATTCTCCGACCTGGCCCAAGAAACCCCCCTTGGATTCCATCGATCCGGGAACAGAGTTCGAGCCGGCGGCTCCTGAACCCTGGGCTGCTGCGCTTCCCGCCGAGACGACGAGAAGTGCGGTAGCGAGTGATCCGGCATACGTGAGGAACTTGGACATGGAACGCCTCCGAGGTTGAACTTCGCGGGGCATCCACCCCAAACCGTTAGGAAGAGTGCATCATACTTCCGGTCGAAGTGGGCGGTGTCTACTCAGGCGTTATAGCCCCATCGACCGTCAAAGCCCACTATGGGCTGACATTAATCTCAGGCGCTGTTCACCCTTGCCGTATCGGACCCCCGCACGTAGAATAGAACACCCATTCGATAGGGCAACGGCGGCACCGGAGGGGCTGGACTCGTGGGAGACAACGTTGATCACGCAACCAGTACCTCGTCCCCCTCGTCGTCGTCGTTCTCGTCGAGTCCATTAGCTGGCCTGCGTGCGGACGTGCGTGCGGGGTGGATGGCGGAGAATCGGGCGGCGGCGCAGCGGTTGGTGGCCTGTTACGAGTTGTTTCGCCAGTGTCAGCGTCAGGAGGAGTCCGGGGTGGGGGCGGGTGAGTGTCGGCCCGGGCATGCGGTGGTCGATCCGGTCGAGGTGGCGGTCGGGTATGTGGTGGCGGTGATGGCGGTCTCGACTAGGCGGGCCGAGGCGATGATCACCTTCGCGTTCGATCTGCATACCCGGTATCCGGCGGTGCTGGCCGCGCTGTCGGCGGGGCGGCTCGATCAGCGTGCCGCGCAGGTGCTGGCCTCGCAGATGGCCACCGTCCACGTCGACGTGCTGGAGTTGGTGCAGCAGCAGGTCGTGGAGGATTACCTCGCCGCGATCGAGGGCGGGATCCGGTTGGGGGAGAAAGCGGTCCGCGGCAACGTTGATGCGATCATCGCCCGCTACGACGCCGACGGTCTGCGCCTGCGCCGCCGGGAGGCCGCGCGCACCCGGGGCGTGCGGTTCCACAAAGGCATCGACGGGATGTCGAGTGTGTCGGCGACACTGGCCACCGAAGAGGCCGCCGTGCTGGCCGAGGCGCTGGACCACCGCGTGGCCGACCACAAGTACGCCGACGCCCAAGCCCGGGCCAACACCGCCGCCAACGTTGATGCGGCCACCGCCGGCGACGACGGCGCCGCCCGCGACAAGGACGAGGACTATTCCCTGGCCGAGCGTCGCGCGGATGCGCTGATGTCCCTGCTCTGTGGCGATACCGGCCTCACCGGTCCCCCCGGCGCTGCCGGTCGACCCGGCGCCGGCGGTGCTGCTGGTGTGGGATTGGTGCCGTTGCGGCCGCAGGTCACCGTCATCGCCACCGGCAATGATGCCCGCGATGAGGGTGGGGTGCGGGTGGAGTTCACCCGCACCGGTCAGGCCGCCCTGCAGGCGTTGCTGGACCTGCTCGCCGCCAGCGACGGCGCCAGCCTCGAGCGCCTCGATCCCGGTATCGGCGCCGCCGACGACGCCCGGGCCGCCCTGACCTACCGGCCCGGCGCCGCGCTGGCCCGCCGGATCCGGTTGCGCGATGGCACCTGCCGCCACCCCGGCTGCGCGGTGCCGGCCGACCACTGCGACCTCGACCATGCCGCCCCGTTCAACCACGCCGACCCCGACCGTGGTGGTCACACCGTCGAAGGCAACCTGGTGTGCCTGTGCCGGCGCCATCACCGGTTCAAAACATTCTCCGACTGGAGCTACACCCTCGCGCCCGACGGCACCCTGCACGTGACCACCCCGGACGGCTCCACCATGCGCACCCGCCCCTGCGGGCCGCTGGCGCAGTACCGGCGCGAGCAGGCCGATGCCGAGACCCAGGCATGGCAACGCCAACAACCCCGCAACCCCGACCCCACCGACACCGACCCCACCGACGCCGAGCCGACCTTCTGGTCCCGCCGCGCCACCCGCCACCGCACCGAACGCGCCCGCACCGAACACGCCCGCACCGCACCCGCGCCCACTTCAGGCACGAGCAACAACGACCCCGCAGCCAACCAGACCAGCCCCAACACCGTCAGTCGCTGGTGGGCCCGCAACACACCCCACCACAGCGACATCGAAAAGGGCATCCGAACCCTCCTCCACGACCACCTCGACGAACTCATCGACCCACCACCATTCTGACCTGACAAGAATCGTGGTTCTCCCCTGTCGACTACCGGCGTCGCCCGAGTCCGGCCCGACGCCACGCTGAATGGAGGATGGTGAAGGGATGACTCAGCTGCCCACCGCACCGACCGCACACTCCCTGGCGGATGTCATGCCCTCCATCGCCTCCGCGCTGGGCACAGACCAACGCAACCCACTGCATATAGCACCGGCGAAAGACGCGGTGCTCGTACTCATCGACGGTTTGGGCGCCGAACTTATCCGCCACTACGCCGACGAGGCTCCCACCCTCGCGGGGATGACCCGCCACATTATCTCTGCGGGTTTTCCCGCGACCACGGCCACGAGCCTGACGAGCCTCGCAGTAGGTGCACCGTGCTCGAAGCACGGGATCGTGGGATACAGCTTCCGCCTCTCGGACGATTCCGGGGGGCCGCCGACGTCGTTCAATCCGCTCCGGTGGACGCTCGAGTCCGCGGGCGGCCCCTCGGCGATGGATCGTTTCCCACCTCGCCAGGTCCAGCAGCAGCCCAGCCTCCTAGAACTGCTCGCCGATGACGGAGTCGACGTGACCTACGTGATGCGAGAGGATTTCCGCGATTCGGGTTTGACCCGTGCAGCCTTCCGAGCCCACGGCGACTACCGACCAGCGAACTCCCTTGACGAGATCCGGCGTGGCGTCCTCGACACCTTCAGCCGACCGTCGCGCAACCGACGGTTTGCTTACGGCTACTTCGGCGACCTCGATCTCATCGGTCATATACACGGTCCTGGATCTTCTCAGTGGCTGCAGTCCCTTCGCGACGTGGACGCATTCGTCGCAGATCTGGCCACTGACCTCCCCCGCGACTGTAGGTTCCTCCTGACAGCGGACCACGGAATGGTCACCGCTGAGACTGTCGTCGATATCGACACGACGCCGGCGCTGCTCGCTGGTGTCGAGTCCGTGGCCGGCGAGGCTCGCGTCCGCCACGTCTACTCCCGGCCGGGATCGACCGGCGACGTCCTTCTGGCGTGGCGTTCTGAGTTGGCCGACCGCGCCCGAGTCATCAGTCGAGACCAGGCCCTGGACGAACATCTCTTCGGCCCCGACCGCGACCACGCCAGCCGCCTCGGAGATGTGATCGCCATCGCTACCGGCGGCGTGATCCTCGCCCGAACGCAGGCCGAGAGAATGGAGTCTTCCCTGCTCGGCCACCACGGAGCCAACACCCCCGCGGAGCAGCACATCCCGCTACTGATCCGCTAACCCCAGACGGCCCGTCGCGGAGTCAGCAGACGACAAGGTCGGACGGGTCGCTCGTGGTGTCAAGCCACCGCCCGTAGGCAGGCGGCCCGGCCGCGCGCACATCACGGCACAACTCCTGGCGTGTGTAACCGGACGGTCGGTAGACCGCATAGATGACGTTCCCGTTCTCGTCCCGCGAACGCAGCGACGGACACGCCATGTCAGTGCGTAGATACGAGGCTCCAGGATTCACGTCCAATGCGGACGCGATCTCCTGTGCGTAGGCCCCCGGTGTGACGGCCGAGAACAGAACAACGATCCCGCGACCATCGCAGGCTGGCCTCGTCATGGGCGTAGACAGTCCCAGGTCTCCCGTCGCTCCCGACAACCGCGGGCACTGATTCAGAAGCGTCAACAGTTCGCCGGGCATACCGTCGCGTTCGGCGTCATCCCTGCAGACGCTCGAAGGAATGCTGGTGTATCGGCTCCACGCCCCATCAAGACGGCTGACGATGTACTGCGTGTCGCCAGCCGGTTCCCCTGGCGGGACGTAGACGTGAGCGAGCGCCCAGTCGCCCAGACACCGGTCGACATTGACGTTTCGCCGGTCGATTCCCGCGTCGTCCGCAATCTCGTCCGGGTCGCATGCGACGCCACCGACCGACCCGACTCGTGCGCTCTCTTCGGACGACCCCGGCGTTGGTGTCTGAGCGTCGGCCGACGGCGCCTCGGTTGACGAGGGTGGCGCGAACGCGGCCGTCGGCTGATCGTCACCGGCCGCGAGGAGATACCCGACGACGCCTGCAAGGGCGATCAGTAGCACCACGATGAGCGCCCCCATCGCCCACACGAGGGAGTTCCGGCGCGGGAGTTGCGCAGGCCCGCCGTACGGGGCCTGCACCCACTCGTCGGCGCCCCAACCGGGCCCGTTGGGAGGACTACTCATGGTCACCAACCATCTACGGGGCCGGGAAACCGACCTATCCGATCTGAATGATAGTTACTTTATCCGGGGTGGAGTCGCAGATTTCTAGCTTTGGCGTGGACCGGAACGGAACCCCCCGGGGGGTTCGTGCGCGTCGCACAACTCGCACGGAACGATCTCACGACGAGATGGCCACCACCGTTGCCAGGCGGGACGGAGACCGACGACGAGTGCAACCACAGCTCAAGCGAGCCCCGACCGGGTGGTCTCAACCGGCGTAATGACGCAATGCACTCGGTGCCGGGCGCGCATTGACCAAGCCGCTCCACATCTCTCCCGTAGATTTGGGGGATCTGGCTGGGCGGATCGACGACTACGGCGACAAAATCACCGCGATCGCACCGGAAAATGCGCTCATGACGATTGCATCAGAAGCGAGGGAAGCAGGCTTGCGACCGCCACCGAGGTGATCGTCGAATCGAATGCCCACGACGCGACGATGCTCGGCGGGGGTGCTCCGATGCAGATTCGCCTATCTGGCGCCCTCGCCTGGAACCCGGATGAGATCGAGTCGCAGCTGACCGCGGTCCGAGCCTGCATAGCCACGACGAACGCTCGCCTACCGGATGCGGACTGCGCCCGCCGTAATTACGGTCGGTGCCATGCGTGAACGCGCATGGCACGACCAGAGAGGGGCCGGCGTATGAAGGCAGTCACCTGGCACGGCAAGCGCGACGTCCGCGTCGAGGATGTCCCTGATCCCAAGATCCAGGAACCCACCGATGCGATCGTCAAGATCACGAGCACCAACATCTGCGGATCTGATCTACACCTGTACGAGGTGCTGGGCCCTTTCATGAACGAGGGCGACATCCTCGGTCACGAACCCATGGGAATCGTGGAGGAGGTCGGTGCCGAGGCGAGTGGCCTCACGCCCGGTGACCGCGTCGTTATGCCCTTCCAGATCTCCTGCGGGCACTGTTACATGTGCGGCAAGGGCCTGAACACCCAGTGCGAGACCACCCAGGTCAGAGATCAGGGCATGGGTGCGGCACTGTTCGGCTACTCCGAGCTGTACGGCAGCGTCTCCGGTGGCCAGGCCGAGTACCTGCGGGTCCCGCAAGCGCAGAACACCACCATCAAGGTGCCCCATGAGCACGCCGACGACCGCTACCTCTACCTGTCCGATGTCCTCCCCACCGCGTGGCAGGCGGTGGAGTACGCGGAGGTCCCCGACGGCGGGACGGTCGTCGTGCTGGGCCTCGGCCCGATCGGTGACATGGCCGCTCGGATCGCCGCCCACCGTGGACATCGAGTGATCGGCGTGGACCCGGTCCCCGAGCGCCGAGCACGCCAGGCCCACCGGGGCATCGAGGTCCTCGATCCGACCCACCTCCCCGGAGATCTGGGCGAGGTCATCCGCGACATGACCGACGGCCGCGGACCCGACTCGGTGATCGACGCGGTCGGCATGGAGGCGCACGGATCGCCGGTCGCGAGCGCCGCGCAGGCCGCCGTGGGCCTGATGCCGAAGATCTTCGGCAAGAAGATGATGGAGCACGCCGGTGTCGACCGTCTCGGTGCGTTCTACTCAGCCATCGACATCGTGCGCCGCGGCGGAACCATCTCGCTCTCGGGTGTATACGGCGGCACGGCCGATCCCCTGCCGATGCTGACGCTGTTCGACAAGCAGATCACCCTGAAAATGGGCCAGGCCAACGTCAAGCGGTGGGTTCCGGAGATCATGCCACTGCTCACCGACGACGATCCGCTGGGCGTCGACGACTTTGCCACGCATCGGCTTCCCCTGGCCGACGCGCCGCGCGCGTACGAGATGTTCCAGAAGAAGCAGGAGGGCGCGGTGAAGGTGATCCTCGAGCCGTAACCGTCACTCCCCTGCCCGGCGACGGTGGGCGGGTGCGCGACCGGACTGCCTACAGGGCGATCGTCTCGTTCGGGTGGTCGGAGTCCTTGAGCGGCTTCTGGGCCCCGCCGGACAGGGTGGTATCGCCGAGCCGGGCCTCCCTGTAGCGCTCCGCCTGGGCCTGGGTGATGGACTCGCGGGCGCCGTCCTTGGCGTAGCAGACCGGTAACCACGCGCCCTCGCTGTCCAGGCGGGCGACGATCCGCTGCCGGAGTCGGAACGGCTGGATCGCATCGGACCAGGCCACCAGCAAGTCGAGATTCGCGCCGCGGGCATCGGGCATCGAATCGGTGCTACAGAAGTGCTGGACGCTGCGCCACACTGCGAACTGCGCGCCGGACACTGCGAGCGGGTCGACGGTCGGGGCCTTGGCCCTGCGGGGGGAGCGCGCCGGCCGGGCTCCCTTGGGGGGAGCAGGCGGTGGGGGCGGCGAAGTGTTCTCCCCGGCCTCCACGCGGCGGCGGGCTTCCTCCATCCGCTGCAATCGCCGCTCCGCGGCCGTGCTCTTCTCGCCTGAGTCCCAGAACCCCGTCATGACTGTCGACTTTACGCGGACAGCAGCCGTCGGCCCGAGCCCGAAGGCCGCGGTGGGGCGGACCTCACATGTCCAGCCCCAGATCGAGGACCGCGACGGAGTGTGTCAGGGCCCCGACCGCAAGGAAGTCGACCCCGCAGCGCGCGTAGTCCGCGGCCGAGTCGAGCGTCAGGCCTCCGCTGGACTCGATCCGAGTGCCCGGCGAGACCTTGTCGCGACGCTGTACTGCGATCTGTGTCTGCCAGACGGGGAAATTGTCCAGCAGCACGAGATCAACTCCCGCGTCCAGCATCTGGTCGAGCTGGCCCAGGGAGTCCACCTCGACCTCGCAGGGGAGGTCCGGGAATCGCTCGCGTACCGCAGCCAGCGCGGGGAGAACACCGCCGGCGGCGACTACGTGGTTGTCCTTGACCAGCACCGCGTCGCCGAGGCCGAGGCGGTGGTTGACCCCGCTGCCGCAGCGCACCGCGTACTTCTGCAGCAACCGCATCCCTGGCATGGTCTTGCGGGTGTCACGCACAGCGCAATCGGTCCCGGAGATCGCATCGACCCAGGCGCGGGTCGCCGTGGCCACCCCGGACAGGTGACACACGAGGTTGAGCAGGGTCCGCTCTGCGGTGAGCAGGCCGAGCGTCGGTGCGCTGATCTCGGCCACCACGTCACCGGCCGAGACGCGATCGCCGTCGCGGGCGTGCAGCGTCACCGAGAACCCCTCGCCGAGCACCTCAGCGAGAACCATCTCGATCAGCGGCATCCCGGCCACCACCCCGTCAGACCGGGTAGCCAGGCGGGCCGTAGCGCGGGCGTCCGCGGGCACCGTCGCCAGCGAGGTGGCATCCGGGCCGTATCGCAGGTCCTCCTCGAGGGCACGACGGACCGCGACCAGGGCGTCGGCGCGCGTACTGGCGTCGAAGAATTCCTCGTCGTCGCCCCCGGACGTCGCCCCGCTCACTCCCCCGACCCCGGGTTGCCAATGGCGATCATCCGCTCGACGGACCCGCGCGCGGCCTCGGCCGTAACAGGGTCGACGTGCACCTCGTCGGCCCCCTCTACGAGGGCACGCAGCAGCGCAGTCGGGGTGATCATCTTCATGTACGGACAGCTGGCCTGGTCGTTGACCGGCAGGAAGTCGATCTCCGGCGCGGCCTTGCGCAGCTGGTGGATCATCCCGACCTCGGTCGCCACCAGGACCTCACGCGCACCCGAGGCGCGAGCCGCATCGACCATTCCACCAGTGGACAAGATCTTGACCTGGTCCGCGGGGACCGCGCCCTCCGTGGCCAGGTGCAGCGCGCTCGTGGCGCAGCCGCACTCAGGGTGAACGAACAGCTCGGCGCCGGGATGCGCCTCGGACTTCGCAGTGAGCTGGTCGCCGTTGATCGCGGCGTGGACGTGGCACTCGCCAGCCCACACGAGGACGTTGTCGCGACCGGTCTTGCGCCGGACGTGGGCGCCGAGAAACTGATCGGGCAGGAACAGCACCTCGCGGTCCGGGTCGATCGACTCGACCACATCGACGGCGTTCGAGCTGGTGCAGCAGATGTCGGTGAGGGCCTTCACCGCGGCGGTGGTGTTGACGTAGGAGACCACCACGGCGTCAGGATGCTCGGACTTCCACTCCGCCAGCTGCTCCGCAGTGATGGAGTCGGCCAGGGAGCAGCCCGCGGCCTCGTCGGGGATGAGGACCGTCTTGTCCGGCGAGAGGATCTTTGCGGTCTCGGCCATGAAGTGAACGCCGCAGAAGATGATGGTCGACTGTTCGGCTGCCGCGGCGATGCGCGACAGTGCAAGGGAGTCCCCCACGTGGTGGGCGATGTCCTGGATCGCGGGGACCTCGTAGTTGTGGGCGAGGATCACCGCATCTCGCTCGGCCGCCAGGCGGCGGATCTCGGAGGCCCACTCAGCGTCGGGCTCGACGCCTGTGTACACCGAGCCGTCATGGCGGATCTTCTCGGCCAGCGGCGAGTAGAGCCGGCCCGAGTCGACGTCCGGCCGCGGGGCGACCGTCGTGCCGTGATCGGCCGTGGTGCTGTGATCGACCGCAGTGCTGTGTCCTGTGGCAGTGCTCAACGCTGCCCCCTCCCGGGTGAGTCGTGCGGACCGGTACGCCACCGGCCCGTTTTCGACCTACAATCGAAAACATGAAGCAGTGTAACACCGGTCACGAGGTGCTCGTCGTGGTGACCCAGGTCCGGCCGGTCCCGGGCGCCACCTCGCCGGCACTCCACGTGCTTCTGTGGCAGCACTCCCTCGGGCCCGCCGCTGGCCGGTGGGCCCTGCCCGGTGGCGAGGTCCGCGACGACGAGGACCTGCCCACCTCCGCCACCCGGCAGCTCGCCGAGAAGGTCGATGTGCGATCGCTGAGTCATCTGGAATCCGTCGCCGAGTTCTCCGACCCAGCCCGGGTGCCCGGGCGTCGAGTGTTCGCCTCCGGATTCCTCGGCGTCCTCCCCTGCGACGCGGACCCGACCATCCCCGAAGACACCGCCTGGTTCCGGATCGACCAACTCCCCGACACCGCCTACGACCACTCCGAGATCGTCGATCGCGCCCGGGCACGCCTGGCGGCCAAGCTTTCCTACTCCACCCTGGGGTTCGCCCTGGCGCCCGAGGAGTTCACACTGTCCTTCCTCGCCCAGCTCTACGGCGCCGCGCTCGGCCACCAGGTGGACCCGACCAACCTGCAGAGGGTGCTGACCCGACGCGGTGAGCTCGTGCCGTGCGGGCGCAGCGCTCCCCCCGGGCCGACTGGCGGGCGACCCGCAGCGTTATACCGGTTCGCCGAGAGGCGGCTACGGATCACGGACCAATTCGCGACACTGCGTCCGCCGACCGGCAGTGGGTGGTGAGGGGCCGTCAGTCGTCGCGCAGCTGGACCGAGGGACTGGCGTACGCCAAGACCGCCACCGTGAATGCCGCGATCATCACCCCGAAGACCACCCAGTCGAGGCCTGGGGGGAACCAGTCCCACGCAGGGCCCGTCGTGGCAAAAAACATGCGGTCGAAGAACAGTTCCCCCGCCGCCGGGGCTTGACGGACCAGTTGACCGTAGGGGGCGTCCGTCGGCGGAGCGGCCAGCACGTGGGCTAACGGGGAGGCAGCCGCGGCGGCTACCGCGCAGGTCACGCCCGGCAACAGCGCGAGCGCGGGGACGCCCCCCGGCCGCCGCAGGTGCGGATGTCGCTGCCACAGGACCAGCACGGCGCACACGCTCGCGAAGCCCATCAGGACGCTCAGCGTGAGCAACTGGCTGCCGCCGTCCGCCCCCGACTCCGGTAGACGGATGCCCCGACCGTCGCCCACCGACAGGAGCTCCGCGCGGGGCGCAGCGACGATCCAGAGCAGCACCGCGACGAGGAAGGGGCCCACCACGCCGAGTAGGGAGAGCGCCGCGCGCGAGACCGCGCCGCCCGGGTGGGCGGCAGAGATCGACAACGACGGCCTGGTCATGCGCACGGACTGTACCAATGCCCGTGGTATCGACCCGTTGTGGTCTAATCGGACCCGGCTCCGCCGGCCTACGGCACGGTGCCCGATCGCCGGGCCGGGCCCCAACCGACCAACCGGACGACACGTCAGGGAGTACCCGCCAGTGGCCACCATCTCTCCTCCAGCGCCGGCCAGCCGGCGTCGTGGGAAGATGGCCTACCGTCACGATATCGACGGTCTCCGGGGCCTCGCGATCGCGCTCGTGGTGGTCTTCCACATCTGGATGGGCCGGGTTTCCGGCGGCGTGGACGTCTTCCTCTCTCTGTCCGGCTTCTTCTTCGTCGGCTCGCTCCTGCGCGGCGCTGGCGACCCGGGCAGCTCGGTCAACCCCTTGCCGCACCTGAAGAGGCTGGTCCGCAGGCTCTACCCGGCCCTGGTCGTGACGGTCGCCGCCACCGTGCTGGGCACGATGCTCATCAAGCCGCCCACTCAGTGGTCGGCGATCTTCGAGCAGACCGTCGCCTCGCTGCTGTACTACCAGAACTGGAAACTCGCGCTGACCGCAGCGGACTACGCCGCTGCCGACGCGACGATCTCGCCGCTGCAGCACCTGTGGTCCATGTCGGTCCAGGGGCAGTTCTACCTAGTGGCCCTCGCGGTGATCCTGGGCGGGACCGCACTGTGGCGTCTGGTCATCCGCCGAGGTAGCCCGAAATGGCTGCTCGTGGGGGTCGTCGCGGCAGGAACCGTCGCATCCGCGTGGTGGGCCGTCCTCGGGCAGGCCAGCAACCAGGCGTGGAATTACTATGACACCGGCGCCCGTATGTGGGAATTGTTGGTCGGTGGGCTGGTAGCCATCGTCCTCGCCGGGGTCGTCTTACCCTGGCCGCTACGCCTGCTCACCACGGCCGCCGGACTATTCCTGGTGGTGAGCACCGGCTTCTTCTTTGACGGCGCCAGCTACTTCCCAGGCCCACTCGCCTGGTACCCCATCGGCGGAGCACTTCTCATCGTCCTCGGGGGCAACCTGCCGCCCGGCCAGCGAGCCACCCCGTGGAAGGACCCGGTCACCTGGCTGCTGTCCGCCCGGGGGTTCCGCCGGCTCGGAGACATCTCGTACTCGCTCTACCTCTGGCACTGGCCACTACTCATCCTGTGGCTCTCCCACGACCGCGACGCCGAGATCACACTGGTCTCCGGAGTGACGATCGTCGCGATCTCGATCGTGTTAGCGCTCATCACGGAGAAGTACATCGAACGCCCGGTGCGGATGGCCAGCCGGGCGCGGGGAGGCTCCACCCCGGCCGCCGCCGAACGCGATAAGCGCCGGGGCGGCCCGGTCCGGTCGGCCCGTGAGCAGAAGCGGTTCGTCGCCGCGAGCGTGCTCGTCGTCGTCGCCGCCGTCGCCAGCCTCGGCACCGTCGGCTGGTGGGGCGCCACGTCCGCCTCCCGCTCGGCCGTGCCCTACGTCGACTCCCTCACCGACCCCGACCACCCCGGAGCGCGGGCGTTCTTCGAGGACGTCCCCGTGCCCGACGACGTCCCGTACGTTCCCTCCCTGCTCCAGGTCGGCAACGACCTGCCGGCGAGCACGCTGGACGACTGCATCTCCGACTTCGAGTCCACCGAAGTCAAGATGTGCGTGTACGGCGACGTCACCTCCCCGCGCACCGTCGCACTGACGGGCGGTTCCCACGCCGAGCACTGGATCAGCGGACTCGACGAGGTAGGCCGGCACTACGGTTTCCGGGTGGTCACCGTCCTGAAGATGGGCTGCCCGCTCACCCTGGACGCCTCGGTTTCCGACGCCGACGAACCCCTGTACGAGAGCTGCGCCCAGTGGACCCCCGAAGCGCTCGCCGCCCTCGTCGGGCTGGGACCCGACTTCGTGTTCACCACCGCCACCCGGCCCGTCGGCGTCGTGGGCCCCGATGTCACCCCGCGCCAATACGTGGACCTGTGGCGCGCACTCGGCGACCAGGGCATCGGTGTCCTGGCCGTCCGAGACACCCCGTGGCTCAACAGGGGCCGCGGCCCGATCCGCGCCGGAGACTGCCTCGGCGACGGCGGGAGCCCGGAAGAGTGCGGAATGCCCCGGGAGCGCTCGATCTCCCCCATCAACCCTGCCGCGCTGGCCGGAGCGGGCATCGACTCGGTACGCCTGCTCGACCTCACCGACGGACTGTGCGACCCCGAGTTCTGCCCCGCCGTGGTGGGTAACGTGATCGTTTACCACGATTCCCACCACCTCTCGGGGTCGTGGGTCCGGTCCGCCTCCGGCGAGCTGGCACGTCAGATGGGCTCCGCCACCGGCTGGTGGTGACCCGCTCCCGCCTGCGCAGCGACTCACTCGACGCCGGATAGGCACTACCCTTGGGCATCGTGACCCAAGACGACCTGACGCAGTCCGCCCCGGAGCTCATCCGCGCCTGGCCCGGAACCCCCTACCCGCTGGGGGCCACCTACGACGGCACCGGCACTAACTTCGCCCTGTTCTCCGAGGTCGCCGACCGTGTTGAGCTGTGCCTCATCGACGAGGACGGCACCGAGCAGCGGGTCGAGCTCACCGAGGTCGACTACCACATCTGGCACTGCTACCTGTTCGGGGTGACGCCGGGCCAGCGGTACGGCTTCCGCGTCCACGGACCATACGATCCCGACAGCGGCCTGCGTTGCGACGCGTCCAAGCTCCTGCTCGACCCCTACGGCAAAGCGTTCGACGGGACCTTCGACGGTCACCCGAGCCTGCACAGCTACGACCTCGACAACCCGGACGAGCGCAACACCGACGACTCGCTCGGACACACCATGACCACCGTCGTGATCAACCCCTACTTCGACTGGGGCAACGACCGCGCCCCGGGACACGAATATCACAACACGGTGATCTACGAGGCGCACGTCAAGGGCATGACCGCTACCCACCCCGAGATCCCCGCCGAGATGCGGGGCACATACGCGGGAATGAGCCACCCAGCGATCATCGACTACCTCACCGACCTGGGCGTCACCGCGATCGAACTGATGCCGGTCCACCAATTCATGCACGATCAGCCATTGATCGACAAGGGTCTGCGCAACTACTGGGGTTACAACAGCTTCGGGTTCCTCGCACCGCACAACGAGTACGCCTTCGCCAAGCAGCCCGGCGACGCCGTGAGCGAGTTCAAGGCCATGGTCAAGGCCTTCCACGAGGCCGGCATCGAGGTGATCCTCGACGTGGTCTACAACCACACCGCCGAGGGGAACCACCTGGGGCCCACCATCGGTTTCCGGGGCATCGACAACCAGGCCTACTACCGGCTGGTCGAGGGCGACGAGAAGTACTACATGGACTACACGGGCACCGGGAACACCCTCAACGTCCGGCACCCACACTCGCTGCAGCTCATCATGGACTCCCTGCGGTACTGGATCCTCGACATGCACGTCGACGGGTTCCGCTTCGACCTCGCCTCGACCCTGGCCCGCGGCCTGCACGAGGTGGACCGGCTGTCGTCCTTCTTCGACCTGGTCCAGCAGGATCCGATCGTCAGCCAGGTCAAGCTCATCGCCGAGCCGTGGGATGTCGGCGAGGGCGGCTACCAGGTAGGCAACTTCCCTCCCCTATGGACCGAGTGGAACGGGCAGTTCCGCGACACCGTCCGTGACTTCTGGCGCGGCGAGCCCGCAACGCTGGGCGAATTCGCCTCCCGGCTGACCGGGTCCTCGGACCTCTACGAGGCGACCGGCCGACGTCCGACGGCGTCGATCAACTTCGTCACCGCTCACGACGGGTTCACCCTCAACGACCTGGTCAGCTTCAACGACAAGCACAACGACGCCAACGGCGAGGACGGCAACGACGGCGAGAGCCACAACCGTTCCTGGAACTGCGGCGTCGAGGGTCCGACGGACGACCCGGACGTGCTCGACCTGCGCCACCGGCAGCGGCGCAACCTGCTCACCACGCTCATCCTGTCGCAGGGCACGCCGATGATCGCCCACGGTGACGAGATCGCGCGCACCCAGGGCGGAAACAACAACGTGTACTGCCAGGACAACGAGATCTCCTGGATGAACTGGGACCTCGACGCGGAACAGGAAGATCTCCTCGAGTTCACCCGCTCACTGCTCACGCTCCGCAAAGACCATCCCGTCTTCCGGCGCCGCCGGTTCTTCGGCGCCCCCGTCCGCGGCGAGGAGGATCCTCGGGACATCGCATGGTTCGCGCCCGACGGCTCGGAGATGACAAGTAAGGACTGGGACTCCGGGTTCGGCAAGTCGCTCGGCGTCTACCTCAACGGCGAGGGCATCCGCGAACCGGACGAGCGCGGCCAGCGGATTGTCGACGACTCGTTCCTCATGCTCTTCAACGCCCACCACGAACCCATCGACTTCGCACTGCTCGGCGCCGACTACGCGGACGCCTGGGAGAAGGTCCTCGACACGGCCAGCTACGTGGGCGAGCACAACGGGGAACTGCCGGCCGACGGCGCGGTCTCGGTGGCCGGCCGCAGCACCGTCGTCCTCCGGAAGCTGCGCTGAGCATGAGCGGCCCGTCGCGGATCGACCGGGTGTCCAGCACATACCGGCTCCAACTACGCACCCCCGCCTCGGATCCCGACGGCCATGGCTTCACCCTGGCCGACGCCGAGAACCTTGTGCCCTACCTGTCCGACCTGGGCGTGGGCGCGGTGTACCTCTCACCCATCATGACCGCCACACCCGGATCCACTCACGGCTACGACGTCGTGGACCCCACCACCGTCTCGGCCGAGCTCGGCGGGATCGACGCACTGCGTTCACTGCGCGCGGCGTGCCGGGCCCACGGGCTGGGTCTGGTCGTGGACATCGTTCCCAATCACCTCGGCGTGGCCGAGCCGGCTGCCAACCCGTGGTGGTGGGACGCGCTCCGGCGGGGCCCCGACTCCCCGTACTTCTCGTTCTTCGATTTCGATACCGAACCGGAAAACGGGGCCGACGGAAAGATCGCCATCCCTGTTCTGGGATCTCCGGACGACGTGGCCGACCTCGTCGTCGTCCCCCCGTCTGACACGTCCGCGGCCAAGGCCGAGCTGCACTTCTACGACCACCGGTTCCCGGTCGCGCCGGGCACCGGGGACGGCACCGCCCAGCAGGTCCATGACCGCCAGCACTACCGGCTCGTCCACTGGCGCGAACCGCTGCTGGGCTACCGGCGGTTCTTCACCGTCACTGGCCTCGCGGGGCTGCGCCAAGAGGACCCCGAGGTCTTTGACGCCACCCACACCGAGGTGCGTCGCTGGTGCGAGGAGGACCTCGTCGACGCCATCCGGGTCGATCACCCGGACGGGCTCGCCGACCCCGTCGGCTACGCGCGTCGCCTACGAGAGCTCGCCGGCGACGACCGCGTGCTGCTGGTGGAAAAGATCCTCGCGCCCGGTACTCGTACAACCCCGCCCGAGGTGCTCGAGCCGGCCATGCCCGTCGACGGCACCACCGGGTATGACGCCCTCCGGCTGATCGACCAGCTGATCGTCGACGAGCGTGGCGAGGGCCGGCTGTCGGAGCTGTCGCGACGGTACAGCGGCGGCCCCGGCGACGAGGAGCAGGTCCACGCGCAGTCCGCCGAACTCAAGCGGCAGATCGTTGCGGAGGACTTGGCGCCTGAGTTGGCTCGCTTGGCGCGCGCAGTGCGCCGCGAGGCCGCGACGGAGCATGACGGGTCGGTGAGCGACGACGTCGAGGAGTCCCTGCTCCGGGAATCGCTGATCTCGGTGATCGCCCACACGCCGTTCTATCGCGCCGACTACCCCGTCCTGCGCGGCACCCTGCCCACGATCCTGGCGGAGTTGCGCCGGCAGCGACCCGAACTCGGGCCCGCGCTCGTGCTCGTGGCCGGATCGCTGGCCCGCGGCGGGGAGGCGTCGACCCGGCTCGCGCAGGTGACCGGCGCCGCCACCGCCAAGGCAGAGGAGGACCGGCTGTTCTACCGGCTCGGACGTCTGGTCTCGCTCAACGAGGTCGGCGGTTCGCCCGGGCACATGGGTCTGCCGGTCGAGGCGTTCCACCTGTCGATGGCCGAGCGTGCGCGCGTCACCCCCCTGGCGATGACGGCGCTGAGCACCCACGACACCAAGCGGGGCGAGGACGTTCGTGCACGGATCTCGGTGCTCTCGCAGGTCCCCGACGAGTGGGCCGACCTCGTCTCGCGAGTGTTCGCCGAGTTTCCCCCGCCCGCCGAGGACGCCGGGTACTTCCTGCTCCAGGTGATCGTGGGCGTATGGCCCGAGCTGGGCGGCCCGACCGACGGGTTGAGGTCGCGCCTCCACGACTACGCCGACAAGTCGCTGCGCGAGGCCGCCGTTCACACCACGTGGACCGATCAGGACGCCGACTTCGAGTCCGGAATGCACCGGTGGATCGATACACTGGTCAACTCCGGCGGGCGTATTCTCGGTCCGTTCGTCGAGCGTATCGCGCCGGCGGGGCGGGACAACTCGCTGATCGCCAAGGCCGTGCAACTGCTCGGCCCCGGAATCCCGGACGTCTACCAGGGCACGGAAGTGTGGGAAGACTCGCTGGTCGACCCAGACAATCGGCGGTTCGTGGACTATGGCACATTGCGCTCCGGCGCCGTCGCCCGGGCAGGACACCCGAAGTTCGTGCTGGTCCGTGAGCTTCTTCGGCTGCGCCGAGCGAATCCCGCGGCCTTGACCTCAGGGGCGTACGTGCCGATCCCCGTGCACGGCCCCGCCGCCTCGGACGTGGTGGCGTTCACCCGGACTGTCGAGGGCCGGGCTGGTGTCGGCATGATCGCGCGACGCCGCACCGCAGTGCTGTCCGCAGAGGAGTTCACCGGAACCGCAGTGCTGCTGCCGGAGGGGTCGTGGTCGGTCCGTCCGGACGGGGCGACGGTCTCGGGGCGCGTCGATCTCGGCGAGTTGTTAGCCGAGTCCGCCGTGGTGGTGATTGTCCGCGAGGACGATTGACGCCGCCCCCCCCTGGGGCGACTGAGACCCGGCCGGCGGGACCGTTACCCGCGACCGAGCAAGCGGTCGGTCTCGCGCCGCTCGCGCTTGGTGGGGCGCCCGGTTCCCCGGTCGCGTCGCGGCTGGGAGGCCAGTACCTCCTTGGGCGGTGGCGGGGGTGAATGGTCGATGTAGCAGGTCGCGGCCACCGGGGCGCCGACCCGCTTACTGACAGTCTGGACCACCTCAAGGATACGGATCCGTCCCAGAGTCCCGGTTACCTGCACACGGTCGCCCGGCACGATGCTCTTCGACGGCTGCACCGCCTCGCCGTTGACCTTGACGTGACCGCCCCGGCAGGCGGCTGCCGCCTTGGTCCGCGACGGGAACAACCGCACCGACCACGTCCACGCGTCCACGCGAACACCCATGGCCCGAGGATAACCGCAGTCGCGGCCTCCCCCGGGCCGGTGCGGGCCTCGTGGAAGACTGGGCTCACACTTTCCGTGAGTTTTACCCTGGAGGGCCCATGACCGACGCCGCCGCCACGCTCGAGCAGCTCCTCAACGACCGCTACAGCTGTCGGGGGTTCACCTCCGAGCCGGTTCCGGAGGAGACGATCGAGCGGATCCTCCGGATGGCCCAGCGCACGGCGTCGTGGTGCAACTCCCAGGCCTGGCAGGTCGAGCTGGTAACGGGCCAGGCGACGGCCGCATTCGGCAAGCACCTCACCGACCACGTGCTCTCCAACGGCATGCGCTCGGACCTGCCGGCTCCGGAGCGCTACGACGGCGTGTACGCCGATCGCCGCCGGGCCAGCGGCCTGGGCCTCTATTCGGCCCTCGGGATCGAGCGGACGGACAAGGAGGCGCGGCTGCATCAGATGTTGGAGAACTACCGTTTTTTCGGCGCCCCGCATGTCGCGGTCATCACCTCGGACGCGGGCTTGGGCACCTACGGGGCGGTCGATTGCGGAGGCTACGTGTCGACGTTCCTCGCGGCCGCCACGTCACTGGGGGTAGCCACCTGCGCGCAGGCAGCGATCGCCCTCTACTCGGATGCGGTTCGCGAGCACCTGCACATCCCCGAGGACCGGCTCATCGTCTGCGGGATCGCTTTCGGCTACGCCGACGCGGACCATCCGGCCAATACTTTCCGAGCCGAGCGCGCGGACCTGTCGGACGTCGTGCGCCGCCACGGTTGACCCGGGCGGTGGCCGGATCAGTACAGTTCGCGGTTCTGGTTCGGCTTGCCTGAGATGGCCTTGCGGACCTTGTTGCCGTTGTAGATCGCGACTATGGCTGCCAGGATCGCCACCACCGTAAAGAACGAGCTCGCGAACAGCGCGATCGGCAGCGACACAGCCGTCACACCCAGCGCGATCGCGGTGGTGCGCGCATCCTTGCGGACCTGCTGCTTCTGCTGCTCGATCGAGTTGTGCTGGTACGGCTGCATGCTCATGCAGTCAGGATCCCATATCCCGGCGTCCAGCCGCGTTCTCGCTGGTGGCCACGCCGGCTGCCTCCCATTCGACCCCGCCCGAAGTGCGGGCCGCCAGGATCGGGCCGAGGACGTCGAGCTCGCCGGCCACGGTCAGCGTCACCCGCCGCCCGTAGTCGACACCCATCACCCGGGCGCCGGCCGAGCGCAGCGCCCCCTCGAGTCCACCAGCCACGGCGTGGTCGACCTCGGCCGTCCACGAGGGGGTGCTGGCCACCTCCACTACACGACCGTCCCGCCACGCCGCGTCGACCGCCTCGGACACTGCCGCCGAGTAGGCCCGGGCGAGCCCTCCGGTCCCCAGCTTGGTGCCGCCGAACCACCGGACCACCACTGCGCACACCCCGGTCAGGCCACTTCCCCGGAGGACGTCCAGCATGGGAGTGCCGGCGGTGCCGGACGGTTCGCCGTCGTCGTTGCTCCGCTCGATTCGGCTGGCTCCGGGGACGTCCACGATGAAGGCGCTGCAGTGGTGACGAGCGGACGGGTGCGCTGTCCGGAGTTCAGCGATCAGGGCGCGGGCGTCGTCCTCGTCGTCGCACCGTCTCAGCACGGCCACGAACCTGGAGCGCTTCTCCTCGTACTCCCCCGTCACGTCCGGTCCGGCGGTGAGCCGGAGCACGCGGGGCGAATCGGTCATGTCCCAAGTATCGCTGCCGGTGGCCGGTGGGCGCCGGCCACCCTCTCCCCGGGGCCGCGCGATTTCCCTACGCTGGACGCTGTGACCCCACCGAGCCACTCGACCCCGACCGCCACCGCCGCTCCAGCGCCAGCCGACCCGCACGAGGGGGCGTTCTCCGTCTGGTCGCCAAAAGCCCGTGCGATCGGGCTCGTCCTGGACTCCCCCGACGCCGACCCGGTCCCGATGCGCCGCGCTTCAGGCGGCTGGTGGACATGCGAGGTCCCCCGGGAGCAGGGCAGGGACTACGGGTTCGTGGTGACCGGCGACGACGACGAGGTGAGGCCGCCGCGGCCCGACCCGCGGTCGCCGCGCCAACCGAACGGGGTGCACGGACTGTCGCGGGTGCATCGCCTCGACCCGTCCCGCTGGACGGACCAGGCCTGGACGGGGCGGCAGCTCGCCGGGTCGGTGATCTACGAGCTACACGTGGGCACCTTCTCGGCCGGCGGGACGCTGACCAGCGCGATCGATCATCTCGACGAGCTGGTGGACCTGGGCGTGGACATGGTCGAGGTGATGCCCGTCAACGCGTTCAACGGCGAGTACGGCTGGGGCTATGACGGGGTGGCGTGGTTCGCGGTGCACGAGCCCTACGGCGGGCCGGACGCGTTCCAGCAGTTCGTCGACGCCTGCCACGCCCGGGGTCTCGGGGTGTGCCTGGACGTGGTGTACAACCATCTGGGCCCGTCGGGGAACTACCTGCCCGAGTTCGGGCCGTATCTTTCAGCGGCCGACGGGCCATGGGGGTCGGGGCTGAACCTGGACGGCGAGCATTCGGGTGAGGTGCGGCGCTACATCATCGACAACGCGCTGCGCTGGTTCGACGAGTTCCATGTGGACGCGCTGCGCCTCGATGCGGTGCACGCCCTGCACGACGCCTCGGCCGTGCACCTGCTGGAGCAGCTGACGGTGGAGGTGGAATCCCTGTCCATCCATTTGGGTCGGCCGCTGTCACTGGTGGCGGAGTCGGATCAGAACGATCCGCGGCTGGTCACCGCGCGCGAGGGCGGCGGTCTGGGGCTGGACGGGCAGTGGGACGACGACGTGCACCACGCCATCCACGCCGCAGTGTCCGGGGAGCGGCAGGGCTACTACGCCGACTTCGGGTCGCTCGGGGCGCTGCGGCACGTGCTCACGGGTGCGTTCCTGCACGCGGGGACGTTCTCGACGTTCCGCGGGCGCGTGCACGGGCGACCGCTGGACGTGGACCGCGTGCCCGGTAGCCGGTTTGTGGCGTACACACTGACCCATGACCAGGTGGGGAACCGCGCGGCCGGCGATCGGCCGTCGATGAACCTCACCCCGCAGCAGCAACTGGCGAAGACGGCGATCGTGCTGTGTTCGCCGTTCACGCCGATGCTGTTCCAGGGCGAGGAGTGGGGCGCGCGGACGCCGTTCTGTTTCTTTACCTCGCACCCCGAGCCCGAGCTCGCCGAGGCGGTCCGCCGGGGACGGACCCGCGAGTTCGCGGCAATGGGATGGGATCCGGACTCCGTGGCGGACCCGCAGGACCCGGAGACGTTCCGCCGCTCCGTACTGGATCGGTCGGAGCAGGCCAAGGATGAGCACGCCGAGATCCTGCGGACGTACCGCGAGCTAATCGCCCTGCGCAAGGCCGAGCCGGAACTGAGCGATCCATGGCTCGGTGCAGTGCGCGTGGAGATCGGCGCCGAAGTCGACGACGACCGCTGGCTGGTGGTCCACCGCCGGTCGCTGGCGCTAGTCGTGAACCTCGGCACCGAGCCATGCCGGGTCCCGCTCGCCGGCGAGGTGGTGTTCGCCTCGGGCGCGGTTGCCGACACGGACTCAGTGTTCTGCCAGGCGTTCGGGTTCGCGGTGGTGAGAACCGGCTGAGCGGCCTTCTTCGCCGCCTGCGCTACTTGCCCATACTGACGGACAGGGTGCCCATCTCACCGACGCTGCCACCGATAGCTTCCCATGCCAGTTCGGGGATCTTGAAGAAGTTGGTGAGGTCGAGCGATCCGTGGCCACCGCCGGGCAGTGGCGATCCCGGGTTTGTGCCGGTAACGATCGCGGCGACGGACACGGCCGTCTCGCCCGCGTATCGGTCAAGGTCGTTGATGATGACCGGCGAAAGTTTGGCCGTGTACTTATAGGTCGTGGTGTTGCTCGCCTGGGGTAGGTTGTCGACGGGGAACTGGATCTGCTTAGTGGACCCCCCGGCGGTGATCGCGATCGGCGCCCGGTACTCGACGCCGTTGCGATAGAGCTGAACGCTCATTCCTGCGGGGAAGGTCTTACCACCGGGCAAGGCCAGATCAGCGGTGAGAGTGACGGGCATCGATGCGGGCGTGCCCGAGATCTGACCGTTAGTCGACTTCAGGCTGACGGCAGCGTTGATCTCGTTGTAGCCAACGGAGTAGGTCGTGGGCGCGGACGTGCTGGGCTCGATGTCGTTTGGTCGACCGGTGTACGTGGCGGAGACCTCATACTCATTACGGAAGCCTGGGCCAACGAGGTCCGGGAACGTGTAGGAAGCCGATGCGACACCATTGGTACCGATCGTCGCTGTCGGGGACGCCATGATTGCTCCAGTGGCCTTGTTCTTGATGTCGAATCTCATCTCGGCGCCCCCGCCGCGGACATTTGCCATGACCTCTTCATCGCTCGATACCTCTGCGCTGAGCGTCGCCGTACGGCCGGACCGCGGGAGGTGGGTGCCCTCGGACAATAGCCTGGTGGAAGTCTTCGCAAGGTACCGATCATTGGAGTCGGTGCTGACGACGGTCGGGGTCAGGGTCCTGGCATTGTTGGAAGAGCCGCAGTAGAAGCGTGCACTCCACCAATACGACCCGATCGTAAAGCCGGAACGGTGCGCACCTTGGACCGTATTCAAAGCTCCGTTGGTGGCGCTGCCGCTGGGATGAGTCCCAGCACCCTTGAGTCCCACAGCAATCGTGTTTCCCCCTTGGTTCACGGGAGCGCGCATCCGGATGGCCAGCTTCGGGAAGCGGAATGTCTTGCCACCGCGCACCCTAAGGCCTGCGTTCCAGTAGCCGGTTTCAATGATGCCTGTAGTCGCACTGCTGATCGGCACGCTCTCGCCCCCCCAGACACGGGCGACGGCGGTTGGGAATCCGTCGAGATTCGCATACTGGTCCACCTTGATCGGACTGGTGTCTGGCGAGAGTTCCGACTCGCCCCCGATCGACTGCACGCCGAGAATCACGGCGTCGGTCGGGAGTGCGATGTCATAAGACAGTCGGCCGGCTTGGTACCCGTCGCCGTTACCTGAACTAGTGGTCATCGGACCAGGCTGAACGTACGCAGTGAACACCTCGCCTTGTTTGACCTGTGGCGGGTATTCCACGTCGACCAAGTTCGCACCGCCCGGCCCCGTGCCCATCCCCATTTTGAACTGCTTTTCAACGTCAGTCCCGTTGAAGATTGTCTGACATGCGTGTGTAACTGGAACTACCCCTTTGAACAGCTCGGCGGCTGCAGCCTGCGGAATAGGTGAGACGATTCCGCCCACGAGCGCGACTGCGAAGAGGGCCGATGACTTTCGCCATTTGGCCATAACGGGCTCCTTAACGAATCTGTGATCAAAGGGATCTCTCACAACACGGCACCGGAACGCTCGGTGAGATACGGATCACAGTAACATTCCTGCCGACCAACTATCCCACCCGAGCCATTAGCTCGACGCTCCGACCTGCAACCTTGAGACAGTGGAGGGGCGCAGCCTTGCACGATTGTGTTTTTCGTCACCCAAGTGCATACTTCCCGTACCCCATCTGCGAACCAAGGTTTCGCTCAGGTTCGCGCGATACCGGAACTCAGGAGCTAGACGCATGCCCATTAGCCGGACCCTCGGTCGACTCGCGGCGACTGCTGCCATCCTGAGCGTTGCGGGGTCAGGCGCGGTTGCATCGGCGCAGCTTCCCGGAGTGCCACCAGGAAGGAGCGTCGTCGTAGTAGACGACACGACGGTTCAGATCGCTGTCGACGCTCCAGATCTCACTGCAGGAACGGTGGGGGTGAGCTTGCAGAACAACTCAGCCACCACCATCACTTGCAGCGGCATGAGGGGCGAGACCGCCGATTCGATGACGCGGGGAGGCACCGTCACCACGGCTGAAATCGTGGCCCGCACGGTGGACTACTACGCCAAGCACCTCCACACATACGACGGAGTACTGCCCGTCAACGTCGGCAGTGGCGCAACGAACATGGGCATCAAAGTCGGTTTGGGCAGTGTGACCGATCTTATTCCGGGCAGCCTGACCGGTGGACTCCGGCCGGAGTTCGGCGAGGCGGGCCGGCTGGGAGAGCTGTACACGGAAGCACGGCTGAACGGCCTCGTCGGCCCAGTTTCCTCGGTGTCCATCCCCGCTCGGAGCGGAACCACGCTCTCAGTGGTGCTCGGGCATTCGTCGACGGGTGAACGTCCGGCGGACTTCAGGCCTGCCGCAGTGTTCGCTTGCCAGCGTGGTGGACAGGACTACCTGTACTCCGGGTATTTCGGGGAGGACACGCCGAGCATCCCCCTCGGCAGCATCGCGTCCGCCGAGACCGGGCGCTTCGGCAGCTGACCCACCGACCCGCTGCCACGCCTCGCCGCATCAAGGAGAACACCGTGAGTACCTTTGCCCACCGCACATTCACCGTACTGGCCACCCTCACCATGGGACTGAGCGTCCCAGCGGTCGCGCACACTCAGATACCTGGCGCGATCGACACTGGGACGGTGGTCATCACCAACAGTGACCGACTCGTCGTTACCGTCAATCCCGCGTCAGCGACCGCAACCCAGATCACCGGAACTATCCGTAACACGACCGGAAACTCGTTCCGTTGCGCAGTTCCTGGGGTCCGCGGGAATGAATATCCGGGGCAAGTCACCGAGGCCAAGATCGTGGAGAGGTCGATGACCTACTACTCCCGAAACATCTTCCAGCCGATCGGTGGTGTCGAACTGGATGTTGACGGGCCGATCAGACTCGACCCACTCAACTTCGGAAGCATGCTGGACTACTTCCCCACCGGCAGCATGATCGAGCCGCTCGGTAACACCCGCGCGGAGTACATGAACATCCAGGCCGCCCAAGATGACGCCCGAATCAAGGGACACACGGGCGACCCACGAGTCGGGGGCGCCACCGTCTTCAACGTGAGCGCTAACGCAACAGTGAACTGGTCGGCCCAGCTCGGGACCCCAGCTACCGGCATCCGCACCGACTTCGACGCGGCCGCCATGTTCTATTGCAAGAACACGAGCGGCAGCCCGCAGCGAGATTACGTGTTCGCCGGCTACGAACCGGGCTACGTACCCACCACCTGATCGCCGTGACAGACGAAAGACATCCCATGAAATCGGTCACCCGCCTCACACTCGCCGCCGCCACCGCCTTATGGGTAGCCGCAACACTCCCCGCGACCGCAACCGCGCAGAACGTCATCCCCGGAGACCTCAATCCAGGAAACGTCGTTGTGACTTCGCTCCCCGGCGTCACGGTCACTGTCACCCAAACGAACCTCAGCCAGGTGACCGTCACGGTGGATAACTCTTCCGGCAAGAAGCTGACATGCGACGGTCCCGAGGGGGGTTCCGGCATCGGAGCGACCGTGACACCAGCCCCCGTCGCCCAAGCCGCGATCCAGTATTATGCGAACTTCGCCCATAAGCCCGAGCCCCTGGACCGATTCGGCAGTAGCGGCAACCTCGGGGCAGGCAACGGCGATCTCACGGTGGACATCGCTTGGAACCCGATCCTGGCATTCCTGCCGAGCGGCAGCGCCTCGCCCCTCCTCGGCGAGGCTTATGCCGCGCGAGACTGGATCGCCCGTCAGCACACCGCGGCGGTGACGAAGGGTCACGCTGGCGCCTCAACCCAGTTCACTGTCAACAACGCCAGCAACTTCTCGACGACAATCGACCTCGGACCTCCGAGCAATGGACCCCGGACCGACTTCAACGCTGGAGCATTCCTCGTGTGCACGTCCGGCAATGAAAAATTCGCGTTCGCCGGCTATGAAAACGGCCCTCCTGGCCCCAACGAGGGCGCACTTCCCATTGGATCGGTCGGACGGCGCTAGCTCGCACCACCGCACCGAAACCCTCCTGCAAACCCCACCGGTTTAGCGGGAGGGTTTCGTATTTTCTTAGATAACATTGCGGCCTCGCCGAACATCACGCCGGCGCGAGATCCTTAACAGTACGTGCCAGTTCGCACATAGTGGAGCACGGTCCGAACGGAACTGCGCGAACGCGGGCACTGTTACTGCTGTTCACTGCGCCGAATCCGCTGAAACCCGCCGATTCTGAGAGATGTGTTTGCAATCACATAGTTCATATGTAACGCTTAACGAGCGTCCAGTAAGTGGGGCGCATCACAGTCTCAGCCAGCGCGAGCTAAAGAGACATCCATCGCTTCCTGAAGGGGAAATATTCATGGCTTCTGCCACGCTTCGCTCGTCCCTGCGGACCGCCGTCGCCATCGGCGCGTTCGGCGCCCTGGCCGTCTTCGGCACCGCTGCTACCGCCGGCGCCCAGCCTGCTGTGGTCGAGGCACCGTCTTTCGGCAGCCTCGGCTCCCTGACCGACCTCGTCTCCGATGAGAACTGGGGCAACCTCGGCGGGTTCTTCGACGGCTCTGTCGGGGAGACCGGTTCCATGACCGGCTCAGTGGGTTCGGTGTCGGACTCTGCTGGCGAGCTCGGCTCGCAGCAGGAGGCGGTCGACGCCCTCGAGGCGGGTTCTTCGACCGGGTCGGCAGGCTCGGTGGGCCAGATCGCCGGGAACATCGACCCCGACGGGCTCGAGGAGGCCAACACTGGTTCCACTGGCATGTCATCCGACCTGATGGGGATGCTCACCGGGGTGCAGCCCGGTTCGGTCGGCGGCATGATCGACTCGGCATCCGACGGGCTGGCCAACCTGAAGTAGCGCCACGCACTGGGCTCCCGACCTTCGCCCCCATGCGACTGACCGGCAGAACCCCTGCAGGACGAGAGATCGCCCGGCAGGGGTTCTGTCGTGTCGGCGGTTGGAGAGGCGGTGGCCGCCCGCCCGTCAGGTCAGGTACTCGTACGCGGCGGTGCCGGGTTCGAGCCGCTCGCAGTCGATCCGCGAGGCGTCCATCCGCTCCAGCAGCGAGTGCAGCCCGGTGGCGGATCCGAGCTCGATGCCCACGAGCGCCGCGCCGTATTCGCGGTTATTGCGCTTGAGGTACTCGAACTGGGTGATGTCGTCCTCGGGCCCTAGGACCTCGTCGAGGAAGCGACGCAGCTGGCCGGGTTCCTGCGGGAACTTGACCAAGAAGTAATGCTTGAGTCCCTTGTGGACCAGGGAGCGTTCGATGATCTCGCTGTACCGCGAGACGTCGTTGTTGCCGCCCGAGACCAAGCAGACGACCGTCGCGCCCTCGTCGATCTCGAGCTGCTCCAGCGCCGTCACCGCTAAGGCCCCGGCGGGCTCCGCGATGATCCCCTCGTTCTGGTAAAGCTCCAGCATCTCGGTGCACACCGCGCCCTCGTCCACGGTGAGGACCTGGATCCGCTCGGTCATCGAGGAGATGACACCGAACGGGAACTCGCCCAGCCGCGCGACCGACGCACCGTCCACGAAAGTGTCGACGGTATCGAGAGTGACCGGCTCCCCTGCCTCGAGTGCCCGTGTCAGGGAAGCGGCACCGGTGGGCTCGACCGCGATGATCTTGCAGTCCGGCGCGTACTCGGCGAGGTAGGTGGCGACGCCACCGACGAGCCCGCCGCCCCCGACGGGAACCACCACGGCGTCCGGGGCCTCATCGAGCTGAGCCAGGATCTCCGCGGCAATGGTGCCCTGCCCCGCCATGGTGTCCGGGTGGTCGAACGGCGGCACCATGGTCGCCCCGGTGCGCTCGGCGTCCGCGCGCGCTGCCGTTTGGGCTGCATCAAAGTTCATCCCCGTCACCACGAGCTCCACCCAGTTGCGCCCGTGAGCAAGGATTCGGTCCCGCTTCTGCTTGGGAGTGTTGGTCGGCACGTAGATCCGGCCATTGATGCCCAGCACCCGGCAGGCGAATGCGACGCCCTGGGCGTGGTTGCCGGCACTGGCCGTCACCACGCCGGCGCTGCGCTCGTCGCTGTTCAACTGCGCCATGAGGTTGTAGGCGCCGCGGATCTTGTACGAGCGGACGTCCTGCTGGTCCTCCCGCTTGAGCAGGATGCGCGCCCCGGTCTGCTCGCTCAGACGCTCACTGACCTGGAGGTCGGTGCACCGAACAACGTCGCCGATCCGGCGGGCGGCAGCATCGATGTCGTCGGGGGTGACGACCTGGGTCGTGGCGGAATCGGTGACGGTCACAACCACCAGTGTCCCACCGCGCCCGCGATCGCCGCCAACCGGTCAACCAGTGAGGCACCCGGGGCCGAGTAGCGCCTTGAGGTCGCCCATCAGTGAGGACGAGGTCTCGACCCGCAGGTGGTCGTCCAGCCGCAGGACGGTCGACGAATTGCCGTTGACCAACCGCAGATGCACGTCCGACGGGCCGGGATGCCGGCCCAGGACCTGCTTGAGCGCGGTAACGGTCTCGATGGTGCACATTCTCGTCGGCAGCGTGAGCGCGAGGGGCGCCCCGTTGCCGCCGACGACCAGGTCCGGCACCTCGAGCGTGTCGCCGAACACCGAGACGCGATCCTCACGAATATTGATGCGTGCCTTGACGAGGACCACCGCGTCCTCGGCGATATCCATTGCCGCGAGACGGTAGGTCTTGGGGAAGAACAGCACCTCGACACTGCCGTTGAAGTCCTCGATGCTGACGATCGCCCACGGCTCACCGTTCTTGTTGACCCGTCGGTCGACCCCGGAGATGATCCCGCCGATCGTCACCGCGGTGCCGTGGGCGAGTTCGCCCTCGTGAATCGTCGCGATCGTGGTATCGGTCTTGGCCTCCAGCGCGGCCTCGAGCCCGTCGAGCGGGTGCCCGGACACGTAAAGCCCCAGCATCTCGCGTTCCAGCGCAAGCTTCTGCTTGATGTCCCATTCCTCATCTGGGACTCGGACGGCGAAGACGTCGTTGAAGGTCGACTCCGCACCCGTGTCGTCGTTATCTCCCCCACCGAACAGGTCGAACTGGCCCACGGCCTCGGCCTTCTTGGTGGACATCACCGATTCCACCGCATCAGCGTGGACCAGGAACAGGCCCTTGCGCGGGTGGCCGAGCGAGTCGAAGGCGCCGGCCTTGACGAGCGACTCCGTCACCTTCTTGGTGCAGGCGATCTGGTCGATCTTGGCCAGGTAGTCCGAGAAATCGCTGAACTCGCCCTTGGCCTCCCGGGCCGCGACGATCGAGTCCACCACCTGGGCGCCGACGTTGCGCACCGCGCCCAACCCAAAGCGGATGTCGGTGCCCACAGAGGCGAAGTTGGTCAGCGACTCGTTGACAGACGGCGGCAGGACCTTGATGCCCATCTGCCGGCAGTTGGAGAGATACAGGGCGGCCTTGTCCTTGTCGTCGCCGACGGAAGTCAGAAGCGCCGCCATGTACTCGGCCGGGTAGTTGGCCTTGAGGTAGCCGGTCCAGAAGGACACCAGGCCGTAGCCGGCCGCGTGCGACTTGTTGAACGCGTACGAGGCGAAGGGCTCGATGGTGCCCCACAGCGCGTCGACGGCATCCTTGGAGAAACCGCGCTCGAACATGCCGCCGGAGAACTTCTCGTACTCCGCGGCCAGCACCTCGGCCTTCTTCTTACCCATGGCTTTACGGAAACCGTCGGCCTCACCGGCCGTGTATCCCGCGAGTTCGCGGGAGATGGCCATGATCTGCTCCTGGTACACGATCAGGCCGTGGGTTTCACCGAGGATCTCCTTGAGCGGCTCCTCGAGCTCGGGGTGGATGGGCACCAGTTCTTGCTTGCCGTTTTTGCGGTCGGCGTAGTTCCAGTGCGTTCCCATGCCCATCGGGCCGGGCCGGTACAAGGCGAGGGCGGCCACGATGTCGTTGAAGCCGGTGGGCTTCATCCGCTTGAGCAGCTCGCGCATCCCGCCGGAGTCGAGCTGGAACACGCCTAGAGTATCGCCGCGGGCGAGCAGTTCGTACGTGGCGGGGTCGTCGGTGCTCAGGGTGTCGAGGTCGATGTCCTCGCCGCGATTGAGCTTGATGTTCTCCAGACAGTCGCCGATCACCGTGAGGTTGCGCAGGCCCAGGAAGTCCATCTTGAGCAGGCCGATGTCCTCACACGACGGGTAGTCCCAGCCTGTGATGATGGCGCCGTCCTGGGCGCGCTTCCACATGGGGATCACGTCGAGCAGCGGCTCGGAGGACATGATCACCGCACACGCGTGCACTCCCGCCTGACGGACCATGCCCTCGAACCCGCGTGCCGTGTCGTAGATCCGCTTGACGTCGGGGTCGGTCTCGATGAGCTGACGGACCTCGGCGGCCTCGCCGTACCGCTCGTGCTTGGGGTCGGTGATGCCCGACAGCGGGATGTCCTTGGCCATGATCGGCGGCGGCAGCGCCTTGGTGATCCGGTCGGCGATCGCGTAACCGGGCTGGCCGAAGTTCACGCGCGCGGCGTCCTTGATCGCGGCCTTGGTCTTGATGGTGCCGAACGTGATGACCTGGGCGATCTTGTCCGCGCCCCACTTGTCGGAGGCGTAGCGGATCATCTCACCACGGCGGCGGTCGTCGAAGTCGATATCGATATCCGGCGCAGACGGGCGTTCGGGGTTGAGGAACCTCTCGAACAGCAGTCCGTGCTCGATCGGGTCGATGTTGGTGATCTTCAGCGCGTACGCCACCAGGGCGCCGGCAGCGGAACCTCGTCCCGGGCCGACCTTGATGCCGATGGAGCGGGCGTGCTCGATGAGGTCGCCGACCACCAGGAAGTAACCCGGGTAGCCCTTGCCCTTGATGACCTCGAGCTCGAACGCCGCCCGGTCGAGGTACTCCTGCGGCACTCCGTCCGGGAAACGCCACTGGAGTCCCCGGTGGACCTCCTTGGCCAGCCAGGTGTCCTCCGTATCGCCCTCGGGGACGGGGAACTTCGGCATCCGGTCCTTGGGGGCCCAGATGTCGTCGTAGGGCTGGACGCGCTCGGCGACCCACAGTGTGTTGTCGCAGCCGCCCGGGACCTCGGAGTCCCACTGCGCCCGCATCTCCTCGGCGGATTTGAGGAAGTAGCCGTCGCCGTCGAACTTGAAGCGGTTCTCGTCGGCCAGCGTCTTGCCGGTCTGCACGCACAGCATGGCCTCGTGCGCATGGGCCTGGTCGCGGGTGACGTAGTGGCAGTCGTTGGTGACCAGCGGCGGCATGCCGAGGTCCTTGCCGAGCTTGATGAGGTCCTCGCGCACCCGGCGCTCGATGTCGATGCCGTGGTCCATCAACTCGAGGAAAAAGTTGTCCTTGCCGAAGATGGACTGCCACTTCTCGGCGGCCTCGTAGGCCTCCTTCTTGTGGCCCAGCCGCAGCCGCGTCTGGATCTCACCGGACGGGCAGCCGGAGGTGGCGATGATGCCCTCCGCGTGCTCGGCGAGGATCTCCGCGTCCATGCGGGCCCACTTGCCGAGCTGCCCCTCGTAGGAGGCGAGCGAGGACAGCAGGAACAGGTTGCGCAGACCGGTGGCGTTCTCGGCGACCATCGTCATGTGGGTATAGGCGCCCGAGCCGGCGACATCGTCGCTCTTCTGGTGCTTCTCGCCCCACAGCACGCGCTTTTTGTTGAACCGCGAATCCGGGGCGACGTACGCCTCGATACCGATAATCGGCTTGATTCCGGACTTCGTGGCCTGCTTATAGAAGTCCGACGAGCCGTACATATTGCCGTGGTCGGTCATCCCGACCGCCGGCATCCCGAGCCTGGAGGCCTCCGCGAACAGCGGGTCGATCTGCGCCATCCCGTCGAGCATCGAGAACTCGGTGTGATTGTGCAGATGCACGAACTGGGATCCGCCCACGCAGCATTCCTCCTCGAACTGGTCCGCCCCAGTCTAGGTCGGATCCCCGACAGTCCCCGAAACCCCAGCGCGGGCCGAGCGTGGCTGCCTGCCGGTCAGCGTGAACGCGATCACCGCGACCCAGATCAGTGCGAACCCGACCCACTGCACCACGTCGAGTCGCTCGCCCACCACGAGCAGCCCCCAGGCCATCTGCAGCACCGGGACGATGTACTGCAGCATGCCGACGGTCGCCAGGGGGATGCGCTGCGCTGCCACGGCGAACAGCAGCAGCGGCACCACCGTGACCAGGCCCGACGTCGCCAGCAGAGCTGAATGGCCTACGCCCTCGGTGGTGAACGTACCCGCGCCGGTCGCACCCAGCCACACGAGCAGGGCCAGCGCGAAGGGGGCGATCACCAGTACCTCGCCGGTCATCCCGATCACCGGGTCCACGCGCAGTTTCTTCTTCAGCACGCCGTACATGCCGAAGCTCAGCGCGAGGATGACGGACAGGTACGGGAAGTGGCCGTATCCGGCGGTGAGGACCCCGACGGCGACGACGGCGAGGGCCACCGCGAACCACTGTGGGCGGTTCAGCCGTTCGCGGAAGATGATCACCCCCAGCAACACGCTGACCAGCGGATTGATCGTGTACCCGAGGGCGGCTTCGGTGACCCGCTCCGAATTGACCGTGTACACGTACACGCCCCAGTTGGCGGTGACGAACACCGCGGCACCAGTGATCCGGGCCCAGGAGAAACGGTCGACTGCCCACAGGTCGCGCCACCGCCGCAGGACCGTGAGCACGACGGCCATGACGACGAGGGACCACACGATCCGGTGGCCGACGATCTCGACGGCTCCGGCCGGCTCGAGTAGCGGAAAGAACGCGGGGAAGAACCCCCACAGGGTGTACGCGGCGATCCCGGCGGCCATCCCGCTGGCGACGGACTTATCAACCGCAATCGGTTTCCCCTCGGCGTTCACCTGCTCGCCGCCGCCCTGCCCACCGCTCACCCGTGTCTCCCGTTCACCGGCGCCACCCTAGCCCCGCGCGCAGACGGGCGACGATCAGGCGGGGGGCACGGGGGCGGTGTCGGGCAGCGGGGCCGCAACGTCAACCTGCTGTGGCTGAAGGGGACGGACGGCGAAGCGGTCCCACACGGCGTCGGGGGGCAGTGCCTCCACCGACCGCACCCGCGGCTGGTCGGCCACCGCGCGAAGTTGCCCGGTAGTGCCGCGGGCGAGCAGGCCGATGATCGCCGGCTCCCCCGCCCGGATACGGGACGCCGTGAGGCCGGCGGTCGCCGCGGCGCGATCCGCGCCGGGGGCCCCGTTATCGCCCGGGGACCCGTTCGCGAGACGGACGGCCGCCTGCTCGAGTCCCCGGCCGAAGACCGTCGCGCGCCCGGGCTCCCCCACCACCGGCTCGGCCACGGTCACGTCGGTGACAGGCATCGCGACCCCGTCGACGGGAATCTGCACGTACAGGCCGGAGACGCGCGGCAGACCCCGGACCACGTCGGCGGCCTCGGTCGCGGTCCACGCCGCCGCTGCGGTCACGAGTGCCCAGCGGGGCGCCTCGGGGCCGGTGCCGTAGTCCTCGTCGTCGTACCTAGTGTCGTGGTACCCGGTGTCGTGGTACCCGGTGTCGTCGTCCCCTCCGCCCACTTCGGCCACTGAGGCGGCCGCGCGGGCCAGGTAATCGTCGACGCGCTCGCCCGGCTCGGGGCCCAGGGCATCGGTCATCACCCCGGGGCTCCGCGGGAGCTCGGTGCGCAGCGCGGTGAGAATCGCGACCAACGCCAGCACGATCACCACCCCCACGCCGGCCACCTTGAGCACCCGCAGCGGCAGGAACGCTCGCGCCGACGAACTCACGCCGAACGCAGGACGTCGATCGCGTGCTGGAGATCGTCGGGGTAGGTGCTGGTGAAGTCCACCCGCGTGCCGGTCCCCGGATGCTCGAACCCGAGCCCCACCGCGTGCAACCACTGGCGCTCGAGCCCCAACCGCCGGGCCAGCACCGGGTCCGCACCGTAGGTGAGATCGCCGGCGCACGGGTGGTGCAGCGCCGAGAAGTGCACGCGGATCTGGTGGGTGCGCCCGGTCTCGAGGTTGACCTCGACGAGCGTCGCGGCCTGGTGCGCCTCGAGCGTGTCGTAATGGGTGATCGAGTGCTTGCCGTCGGAGGTCACGGCGAACCGCCAGTCCGACGAGGTGTGTCGGCCGATCGGCGCGTCGATGGTGCCCGACAACGGGTCGGGGTGGCCCTGCACCAGCGCGTGATAGGTCTTGTCGACCGTCCGGTCTCGGAACGCCCTCTTGAGCATTGTGTACGCCCGCTCGGATGCCGCCACGACCATCAGGCCGGAGGTCCCCACGTCCAGGCGGTGGACGATCCCCTTACGCTCCGGAGGGCCGGAGGTGGAGATGCGATACCCGGCGGCGGCGAGGCCTCCGATCACCGTGGGACCGGTCCATCCCACCGACGCGTGCGCAGCGACACCGACCGGTTTGTCGACGACGACGATGTCCGCGTCCGAATACAGGACCGCCATCCCTTCGACCGGCTCGGCGACCACGGCCGGCTCGGCCCGCGGTGCGGGCATCTCCACCTCGATCCAGGACATCCCGGTGAGCTTGTCGGACTTGCCCACGGTGCGCCCGTCGAGCAGAACCTTTCCCTCGCCTGCCAGATCAGCGACCGCGGTCCGCGAGATGCCCAGGAGGCGGGAGACACCGGCGTCAACCCGCATGCCATCGAGCCCGTCAGGCACGGGGAAAGTGCGGACCTCACCCATCGGCGGGGGCCCTCTTCTCGACGGCGAGCGTGTCGGACACCCGCGAGCCGGTGACGTCGACATTGCGGAACACGGCGACGGCCACGACGATCACCCCGGCGACCAGACAGGAGTCGGCCACGTTGAACACCGGCCACCAGCCGACGGACACGTAGTCCACGACGTGTCCCTGCAGAACCCCGGGTGCGCGGAAGTAGCGGTCCACCAGGTTGCCGGCCGCGCCGCCCAGGATCAGGCCGAGGCCCCACGCCCACCACCGGGAATGGACCCGGCGGGAGAACCAGATCAGTCCCGCGACGACGACGGTGGCGATGACGGTGAGCACCACTGTGAATTCCGTGCCCATGGAAAACGCCGCGCCCGGATTGCGCAGCAGGACCAGACGAACCGTGTCCCCGATGAGCTCGACGGGCTGCGCCTTCTCCAAATTCGCCACCGCCAGCACCTTGGCGATCTGGTCAATGGTGACGATCACCGCAGCGACCGCCAGCATGACAACCGGCCCGGCCCGAAAATAGTGGGGCGCGGTGCTCGCAGGCGATGCGCCCTGTGGCGCCGCGGTACCGGGGGTGGGCCCCGGCGCGTCGGGCGGCGTCCCGTTGGTCTCCGTCATGGTCACCAGTATCCCTGATCCCGCCGCGGGTCCGGCGGCGCCGGGTGGGCAACCCTCTAGGCTCGGTGCCGTGGACCCACGATCGACCCTCTCCCCCACCTCTTTCCGACCCGCCCGGCACGGTGGCCGATTCCTGCGCGCTGCGCTGGCAGCTGCCCTGGTCGCCGGGACCGCGGCATGCGGCGGCGAGGACGCCACGGGCCCCGCCGCCACGGGTGACTTGGGCTCCACCACCTCGACGGAGACGCAGGCCCTCGAGCCGGCCGTGACAGTGGACCCGGGCCCCGCCCCGGTCGTCGACCTGATCGACGCCGGCGAAGGCGAGCGGCGGGTCCTGGCGTATGCGCCCTCCCGGAGGCCGGCGGTCGTGGCCGTCACCCGCTCCGGTAGTGCCAGGACCGCGGTCCCTGGATCGGCGCCGCGGACCGACGACACCCCGGCGCAGACGCTCACTGTGGAGGGGCGATCGGAGCCCGACGTCGACGGTGCGCAACGCGCCACCGTCACGGCGCGGGAGTTCACCTCCGTCGACGAGCTCCGCCGCGCCCAGTTCGCCACCGCTGTCGGGTTCACGGTCACCTGGACTCGTAGCGCCGACGGCATCGTCCGTGGGGTGTCACTGGCGGCACCTTCGGGAGCCACCGACGCCGCCCGCGCAGGCGTGGAGATCACCGCCAACGCGGTGTCGGACGCGACCGTGGCCTTCCCCACCGACGAGATCGGTGTCGGCGCCCGCTGGACCGTTACACGACAGATCGACGACGCGGTGGCCCCGACGCGGGTCGTCAGCTACGAACTGGTCGGGCTCGACGGCGACGTCGCCACCGTCCGCTCACGCAGTAGCGCCCCCAACCCGGCGGGCGCTCTGACTGCCCCGGGGTCCGACGGCGGGCCCGGCGTGACCCTCGACGTGGAGTCCTACGAGGTCGAAGGCTCGGGCGAGCTCATGGTCGACCTGCGGGCCGCTCTACCGGTGGGTGGGACGACCGAATCCTCGACGCGGGCCGTCTACGTCGATCCCGACTCGGGACGACGGACGACCTACGACGAGGACTCGGTGCTGCAGTTCCGCAGCGTGAACTGACGCCCGATCAGGCGGGCATCGCGCGCCGTCAGACTCCGGCGCAGGTGGCCGGCGGCTGCAGACCGGCGTTGGTAATGAGCGCGCAAGCGAACGCCTTCTGCAGCTGCCACTGACCACCCTGGTTGATGAACTGGGCCTGGACGTTGATGTCCTCCTGGCCCGGCTGGGAGATCACCGCGTTGGCGATGAGCGTGCCGGGGATGTCCCCCTCCGCGGCGCCGGTGATCGTCACGTCGGCGCCCTGCTCTGCCTTGAGGGCGGCGATCTGGTCGAAGATCTCGGGCGCCTCCGCGCCCCCCTCCACCAGATTGACCTTCTCCTCGACCGGAACCGCCGGGTCCGAGGCCCGGGCGAGCAGCTGCGTCAGCTCCTCCGCGGTGGGGATGGCGGTCGCCTGCGAGCTGGTCGTGGTGGGCGCGGGGGCGGTCTCACGTCCGCCGTTGTCATCTCCTCCGCAGGCGGCGAGGCCTCCCAGGGCGAAGGCGGATAGGGAGACTGCGGCGATGGTTCGTCGAAGACTCACGCGGGGTCCTTTCGTCGAGGTGTAAGACACCGGGCATGCGGTGCCGATCCGTGCATGGCGCCGGGCCGGGCCACCGGCCCAACGAACACCGATGCGCCATTGTTCCATCGTCTGCGGCCGCGAGGGTTGACGACGAGCCGCCGGCCCAGCACTGTGGACCGGGTGACCACCGCCGAGACCAGCACCGATACCCCTCACATCGTGATCTGCACCACCGGGGGCACGATCACCGCCTCCACGACGCCCGAGGGGGCGGTCGTGGCTGGCGACTCCGACCCCGCGACGCAGGCGATGCTCGACGAACTCCGAGCAGTGCTGCCGGAGCAGATCCGCGTGAGCGCGCGAGCCGTGATCGACGCCGACTCCTCCACGTTCGGCCCTGCCGAGTGGGATCTGTTGGTCGACGCGGTGGCCGACGTGCTGTCCGATCCGGGAGTCTCCGGAGTGGTGGTGACCCACGGGACCGACACTCTCGAGGAGACCGCGATGGCCCTCGACCTGCACCACGACGATCCGAGGCCCGTGGCCATCACCGGGGCGCAGCGCCCCGCCGACCATCCCGAGGCAGACGGTCCCGCCAACCTGCTGGACGCCGTCCTGCTGGCGGCCGACCCCGTCTCCCGCGACCTCGGAGTGCTGGTGGTCCTGGGCCGGGCGATCCTGCAGGCCCGCGGCGTGCGCAAGTGGCACACGACCGATCCCGTCGCGTTCGCCCGCAACTCGCCCGAGCACCCCGTAGAAGACCTGCCGCCCGAGCTCGAGCGGCCCACCCTGCCCGGCCGGGCCCGGTTCGCCGACACCCGGGTCGACGTGATCGCCTGCCCACCCGGCGCCGACGCGGTCGCCGTGCGTGCCAGTGTCGACGCCGGTTCGCGCGGTCTGATCCTGGAGGGGTCGGGGTCCGGCAACCTGCCACCCCTCGTCGCCGACGCGGTCGCCCAATTGGCGGACGACCGGCCGGACATCGTCATGGTGGTCTCCAGCCGGGTACCGCGGGGCGAGGCGACCCCGGCCTACGGCGGTCGGGGTGGCGGCGCCGAACTCGCGAACCGAGGCGTGCTGAGCAGCGGATACCTGCGATCGGGGCAGGCCCGGGTCCTGCTCGCCGCGCTCCTGTCCGTCGCCGATCAGGCGCCTGCAGACGATGCGGCGGCCGCTGTTGCGACGGAAATCCGCCGTTCGTGGCCGAAGTACCACCTCTACAGCTGATACACGACTCCACCCGACACAGGCCACGGGGCGGACAGCATTGTGTGGTGGATCCGGAGGCTCTCCACGAAGGCACCGGCGACTTGCGTGCCCCCTTTGCCCGAATCCAGCCCGAGTGCGCTGCGGGAGTGGACCAATCCGGACGCGCAAGTCTGGGGAGGGGGGAAGGCGGGCGGCTGGCCGACTACCAGCCCAGTGAGTCGAGGGGGTCCGCCGGTTCGAGGTCCGGGTCGCCCTCCGAGAACGTGCGCATCCGCCCCGGACCCGTCGCCGCCGTCTCGAATCGCACCGACACCCGACCATGGCCGGATCCCTGAACCCAGCCGTGACCGAACTCGGGATGCCACACGTCCGACCCCGTCCGAAAACGCGTCATCTCGCCTGCCCGCCACGCGCCGATCGCCGGAACCGCCTCGGGAGCATGCTGGTCCACTGCCTCGGCGTCCGAGGCCGCGGGATCCCGGTCGTCGGTGGTCACGGTGGTACCCACGCCGACGATGTCGGGCAGGTCCTCGTCGTCGTCACCCGGGCCGGACCGCCCCTCGGGCACGAATTCCTGCTCGAACAGGGCGTCTTGGTGGAACTCCGTCAGCCCCGACACCCCCACGCCGAGCAACCTGATCGCGCCGAAGTCGACCGGATCCGGAGCGAGCGAACGAGCCACCGCGATAATCGTCTCCAGCGACGTGGTGCCCTCCGGCAGGGTGTACGAGCGGGTGATCGAGGTGAAGTCGGTGCGCTTGACTTTGACCGTCACGGTGCGGGCGGCCCGGCCGTCGGTGAGCAGCCGTCGATGCGCTGCCTCCGCCGACCGCCGGACGGCGCCCGCGACCTGACCAGCTGTAGTGAGGTCGGCCGCGAAGGTGCTCTCCGCGCTGATCTGCTTGGCCTCGGCCCGCTCGTGGACCGGTCGGTCGTCGTAGCCTCGCGCGATCCGGGCGATCGCCGGCCCCACGGTCCGCCCGAGAGCCTGGACCACGTCGTCGTCGTCCATTGCGGCCAGGTCCCCGATCGTGGCGATACCGAATTGCGACAGCCGCTCCCCCGCCACAGGGCCCACCCCCCACAGGCTCCGCACCGGCAGCGGGTCCAGGACCTCTGCATGGTCGCGGCGGGCGACCACCGCGATCCCGTCCGGCTTGGCCAACTCGGAGGCAATCTTCGCGTACTGCTTCCCCGCCCCCGCGCCCACCGAAGCCGGCAACCCCGTGGCCTCGCGGATCGCAGCACGTAACTCCTGCGCCCACCGACGGGTGCGCTCCGCGTCCGCACCGCGCAGCTCCGGCGGCTCGAGGAACGCCTCGTCCACCGACACCTGCTCGACCACCGGCGCGTGCTCGGCGAACACCTCGAAAACCCGGCGGCTCAGAGCGCGATACACCGGCATCCGGGGCGGCAGGAACACCGCCGAGGGCCCCACCAGCCTGCGCGCCTGGTGCGATGGCATCGCCGACCGGGCGCCGTACGCCCGCGCCTCGTACGAGCAGCCCGCGACCACACCGCGGCCGCCCGTGCCGCCGACGAGCACCGGCCGACCCCGCAGGGTCGGCCGGGTCAGCTGTTCACAGGACGCGAAGAACGCGTCCATGTCCACGTGCAGAACCCACCGGTCCTGCCCGTCACCCATGACGAGCCGCCGGTCAGACCCGAGCCAGCGTCATCCGGACGCCCTCGGCGAGCTCAACCGGTGTTCCGTCGACCGGATCCAACGTGTCGACCACCTCGAAATCGGTGGCCAGTACCTCGCCGGCGATGAGCTGCGCGTGGCGGTCCGCCCACTCGCGGCGCGTGGTCGGCACCTCCATGCGCACCCGGATGCGGTCGGAGATGTCGAAGCCAGCGGCGCGACGGGCCTCCTGGATCTCCCGGATCCGGTCCTTGGCCCAGCCCTCGGCCTCAAGATCCTCGGTGACGGTCAGATCCAGCACAACCAGGCCAGCACCACCGGGGAGCGCTGCCGTGGATTCGGGATCGGCGGCCACGAGCCGGTTCTGGTACTCGCCCTCCTGCAACTCGATCCCGCCCGCGGTCACCACCCCGTCTACCTCGGACCAGTCCCCGGTCTTGGCGGCCTTGATGCACACCTGTACGTCCTTGCCCAGCCGCGGCCCGGCGGCGCGGGCGTTGACCGCCAACTCCATCCGGCCGTGCGCGGCCACATCGCTGGTCAGGCGCACCTCCCGCACATTGACCTCGTCGGCGATGAGACCGGTGAACGGCTCGAGCCGCTCGGCGTCGGGCATCGCCACCGTGAGCGAGTTGAGCGGCAGGCGAACACGCAGGTGCTTGGCCTTGCGGATCGACGACACGGTCGAGCACACGTCGCGCACCGCCTCCATCGCCTCGACCAGGGCGGTGTCGCTCGGCAGCTCGTCGGCGGCCGGCCAGTCGACCAGGTGCACCGACTCCTCGCCCGTGAGCCCGGTCCACACGACCTCGCTCATCAGCGGCAACAGCGGCGCCGCTAGCCGCATAGTCGTCTCGAGCACCGTGTAGAGCGTGTCGAACGCATCAAGGGAGTCCTGCCCGCTGTCCTCACCGGCCCAGAACCGCGACCTGGACCGGCGCACGTACCAATTGGTCAGGGCGTCGGCGAACAGTCGCAGCTCATCACAGGCCGCCGCGATGTCCGTCGTGTCCAGTGCGTCGGTCATCGCGTCACGGGTCGACGCCAGGCGGGACAGGATGTAGCGGTCGAGCACGTGCTGGGAGTCCGTGCGCCACGTGGCCCGACGGGCGGCGTACAGCTGGAAGAAGCTGTACGTGTTCCACAGCGGGAGCATGGCCTGACGTACACCCTCGCGGATACCCTGCTCGGTCACCACGAGGTTGCCGCCCCGCAGGATCGGTGAGCTCATGAGGAACCAGCGCATGGCGTCCGAGCCATCGCGGGCGAACACTTCGTTGACGTCCGGGTAGTTGCCCTTGGACTTGCTCATCTTGAGCCCGTCGTTGCCCAGGACGATCCCGTGGGCGGCGACGTGCGTGAACGCGGGCCGGTCGAACAATGCGGTGGCCAGCACGTGCAACGTGTAGAACCAGCCGCGTGTCTGGCCGTTGTACTCGACGATGAAGTCGCCCGGATTGTGGGTCTCGAACCACTCCTTGTTCTCGAAGGGGTAGTGGACCTGGGCGAACGGCATCGACCCGGACTCGAACCAGCAGTCGAAAACATCCGGGATGCGACGCATCGTGGACTTGCCGGTCGGGTCGTCCGGGTTGGGCCGGGTCAGCTCGTCGATGTAGGGGCGGTGCAGGTCGGTGGGACGAACCCCGAAGTCCCGCTCGAGTTCGTCGAGGGAGCCGTAGACGTCGACGCGCGGATAGGCGGGGTCGTCGGACTCCCACACCGGGATCGGCGCGCCCCAGTAGCGGTTGCGGTTGATGTTCCAGTCGCGCGCACCCTCGAGCCACTTGCCGAACTGCCCGTCACGGACGTGTTCCGGCATCCAGGTGATGTGTTCGCGGTTGAGCTCAACCATGCGGTCGCGGAAGGCGGTGACCTTGACGAACCACGCGGGCAGGGCCATGTAGATGAGCGGCTGCCCGGAGCGCCAGGAGTGCGGGTACGAGTGCTCGATGGTCTCGTGGCGGATCAACCGGCCCGCTGCCCGCAGGTCCCGGGAGATGGGGGCATTGGCGTCAAAGACGAGCTGTCCGGCGTACGGCGGCACCTCGGAGGTGAACTTGCCGTCCGGGCCCACCGGGATCACCAGTTCGATGCCGGCGGCGTCGCAGGCGTCCTTGTCCTCCTCACCGAAGGCCGGGGCGAGGTGCACCACGCCGGTACCGGAGTCGGTGGTGACGTAGTCGGCCGAGAGCACGACGTGGGAATTTGCCCGGCCAGAAAAGAAGTCGAACGGCGGGGTGTACCGCAACCCCACCAGCTCCGAACCCTTGACGGTGGCCACGACCTCGGCGTCGTCACCGAATTCGGCAGCGTAGATACCGCGGCGGGCCTCGGCCAGCACGAACACCCGGCCGGCGAACTCGCCGGAGTTGACCCGGACCACCGAGTAGTCGATCTCCGGGTGCACTGCGGCGGCGAGGTTGGAGGGCAGAGTCCAGGGCGTGGTGGTCCACACAAGTGCCTCGGCGCCGTGGAACAGGCTGTCCTGCGGGGCTTCGAGGGGTAGTCCGACCGTGACGGCCGGGTCCTGGCGCATCTTGTAGGCGTCATCCAGGCGGGTCTCCTGGTTGGACAGCGGAGTCTGCTCGTACCAGGAGTACGGCAGCACGCGAAAGCCCTTGTAGATCAGCCCCATGTCGTAGAGCCGCTTGAAGGCCCACAGAACCGACTCGGTGAAGTCGATGTCGAGAGTCTTGTAGTCGTTCTCGAAGTCCACCCAGCGGGCCTGGCGATGGACGTAATCCTCCCACTCGTCGGTGTACTGGAGGACCGACCGGCGGCAAGCATCATTGAACTCGGCCAGACCCATCTCGAGGATCTGCGACTTCTCGGTGATGCCCAGTTGCTTCTCGGCTTCGAGCTCGGCGGGCAGCCCGTGGCAGTCCCATCCGAAGCGACGCTCGACGAGGTACCCCTGCATGGTGCGGTAGCGCGGGATCACGTCCTTGACGTACCCGGTGAGCAGGTGGCCGTAGTGCGGCAGGCCGTTGGCGAACGGCGGGCCGTCGTAGAAGACGTACTCCTCCGCCCCCTTGCGGTTACGGATGGACTCGCGGAATGTGTCGCGATCGTCCCAGCGGGCCAGGACCGTTTCCTCAAGTGCGGGGAACGACGGCGTCTGGGCCATGGTCCCGTCGGTGAGGTCGAGTACGGGGTACGCGCTGCCGGCGGCGGGCTCACCGTCGGCTGCGTCGCTATTCACGGACTCCCGGTTCACGGACTCGGTGCTCATCTCGGCGGACTCCTCGCGTACGGGGCCCACACGAGTTCGCATCCGTGGGGCCGTCAGGCCTGCGCTCGGGGACGATCCGGAACGCGTCTGGCGCGTTCCGTCCGCGGTACCACCCCGTTTGGCGACGACATGCGACGCCCACTCGTGGGTCGGGCTGTGACGGGCTCCCCCGTTCGGTTCTACTGAGCGTCCCCGAGGGTCAAGGGTCCGCCGTTCTTCCGAGCGCTCCCCGGTGATAGCCGGATCGCTGCGCGTCCGGCTCGCGGCCGGACTGACGTCGATGTTACCCCTCGGTGCGGGCGTTCGCCTCTTCCGAGGTAGCCCGCAGTTCGCGGTCGCGGTCGACGCGTTCACGGACCAGGTCGACCACCAGCAGTACGAGACCCCCGGCCCCGACGGCGATGCACGCCCACGCCCACGCGATCTGACCGGTCGCGACGGCCGCCACGAGAAAGGCGAAGCCGAGAATCGTCAGTCCGAGCGCGGCGACGAGCATCCAAGCCTCCTGGTGCTGTGCGATGTGGGAGCGGTGCGCACTGTCGGCGGCTCCGTACTCCCAAATATACGTCGGTCCCCGCACCCTGGGCGGGGGCGGGGACCGGACGCGTCAGTCCGGGTGGATCACTCGGCTCGGTGGCCGCCGTCCTTCTTGGGTGCCTGGTCGGACGAACCGCCGGCTTCAGCGGGAGCGACCGGGGCTGCCGACCCGGTCTTGCCGAGTTCGGAGAGCTGGTTCTCGAGGTAGCTGGTGAGGCGGCTGCGGTAGTCCTTCTCGAACGTCCGCAGCTGGTCGATGCGGCTCTCGAGGACGCCTCGCTGCTGGTTGATCGTCGCCATGATCTCGGTGTGCTTGCGCTCGGCATCGGCCTGCAGGGCGTCGGCCTTGGTCTGCGCCTCCTTGACCTGCTGCTCGGACCGGGTCTGGGCGTCCTTGACGATGCCGTCGGACTTGCTCTTGGCGTCGGTCAGGATCTTGTCGGCTTCCTTACGGGCGTCGCCGACCATCTTCTCGGACTGCTGCTTGGCGTCGCCGACCAGACGATCGGACTGGGACTTCGCGTCCCCGACGAGCTTGTCGGATTCGCTGCGGGCCTTGGCCATGAGTCCGTCGGACTCCTTCTTGGCCTCGCCGGTGAGCCGATCTGCCATCTCCTGGGCCATCGCCAGGACTCGGGCGGCGCGAAGGTGGGTCTCGTTGTTGGCGGCGCCTCCGTCCTCGCTCTTGCTCAGCGACGGAGTCGCGGCGGCGGGAGCCGGGGTGGTCGGCGCAGATGCAGCAACGGGTGCCGGGGTCTGCGTCGGAGCCGGGGCGGCCTGCTGCTGAGCGGCACCAGTCCCACCGGCGACGCCCGCGGACTTCCCGGCGGACTTGCCGGCCTCGTCGGCTGCCTTGCGCGCCTTCTCGAGTTCGCGGGTCAACTCCTCCACACGCTGGCGAAGGTCTTCGTTATCCGAGACGAGTTCCGCTAGCTCAGTCTCGACCAGGTCGAGGAACTGGTCCACCTCGTCCTCGTTGTAGCCCCGCTTACCGATCGGCGGCTTGGAGAACGCGACGTTATGCACATCGGCTGGTGTCAACGGCATGGGATACCCCTCGTGGTCGTCTCGGGTGCCGGCCCGGCGATCTCGCACCGGACCCACGACTTCATTACTACCTTAGCGGTGGCCAATCTAGTCACAATCAGCCCGCGCGTCACCAGCGGGCACGGCCGGGCTCACGCGACGCTCATCATCAGGCCACGCAGGATCACCTGGATGACGATGATGATGACGAACAACACCAGCACCGACAGGTCCAGCGAGACCTGCCCCAAACGAACGGGTTTGATGACCTTGCGGAGCGCCTTGACCGGCGGGTCGGTGATGGTGAACAGCCACTCCAACACCACGGCGAGGACGCCGCGCGGGCTCCACCCGCGGGAGAACGACGCGATCATCTCCACCACGATCCTGGCAAGGAGCATGTACCAGAAGACCTGGGTGATGATGTAGAGGACCAGCAGGATTTCACGCACGGCTCAACCCTACTGGTCCACCGCAGTCCGACGTCACGGACGCCCTGTCGGTTCTGGTCAAGGAGGTGGCCGTCAGCGCCGGAAGGCGCCGTTGACGGCGTCGCGGACCTCGGCCTCGGTGAGGTCCATCCCGGCCGGTTGCAGGAGGAAGGTGCGCTCGCGATCGGCGACCTTCTCCATGCGTCCGTCGAGACCGAACACGAGACCGGCGGCGAAATCGACCATGCGGCGCGCATCGCCGGAGGCCATCGTCGACAGGTCCAGGACGACGGCGCGCCCGGCGCGGAAGTGCTCACCGAGGCTCTTGCCGTCCCCGAAGCCGCGGGGCCGTTCAACCACGGTTTCGGGCACGGTCACCAGCCCGTCCTCGACAAACTCTTCCTCGGTCGCGAGCGCGACAGCGCCCCGGGTGGGGGGCACCCCGCGCAGCGTGGCGCGGGCCCCGGCCTCTGCGGCGTGGTAGCGACGCGGCCGGGGAGCCGGCTCGTCGACGGCGTCGCGACGCGGCGCGGCGCCACGATCGTCGATCGGGTCGATGTCCCCGACGCGGGCACGGGGAGCGGGCTCCTCCATGTACCGGTCGGCGGCGTAGCCGTAGTCGTCCCGGCGATCGCGGACGATCGGGCCGAGGTCGTCCGTTTCGTGGATGCCGCGGGGGGCACGCATGTCGTGGTGGACGGGCCGGTCGTAGTCGTCGAGGTACTCGTCGTCATACGCCGCGACCGGCGCCATTCCGAAGTACTCCTTGAACCGGGCGATTGCGCTCATCTTCCGGGACCTTCCTGATAACGGGGTCGTCGCGGGCGTGTGTTCTTCGCGGGAGACGTCCCCCCGCGAGGCTGGATCTCAAACTACTGGTCGGGGGCCGAGTATCGCCGTTCCGACACGCACGCAGGTGGAACCTGCGGCGATCGCCTCCTCCAAATCCCCAGACATGCCGGCGGAGAACTCAGTTGCGTGGGGGTGATCACGTCGCAAAGTGGCCGCCACCTCGGCAGCGTCGGCGAAATGGGCGCGTGCCTCACCCTCGAGCGGGGGGATCACCATGAGCCCGGCCAGGACCAGGTGGTCGAGTCCCGCCACGTGATCGGCCAGGGCGGGCAGGCCCTCGGGAGCGACGCCGCCGCGGGAGGTGTCACCATCCAGACTCAACTGCAGCAGGACGGGCAGCGGGGTGACGCCTTCCCGCTCGTCGGCGGCGCGAGCGCGGCCCTTCTGGAGCCCGTTGGCGACCTTGATCGAGTCAACGGAGTGAACGCGGTCGGCCCACCCCGCCACCGCGGCGGCTTTGTTGGACTGGATGTGACCGATCATGTTCCAGCGGATAGCTGCGGAGAGCTCGGCGTCGGCGGCGGCCAGGGCCGATACCTTGGACGCGGCTTCCTGGACGCGGTTCTCGCCGACGTCGTGTACGCCGAGTCGGGCGAGTCGGACCAGGTCGGCGACGGGGTGGAATTTGGTGACGACGACGAGGTCGACCTCGTCGATCCGTCCCGCGGCCGCCCGGGCCGCGTCGAGTCGCCGCCGGGTCTCGGCCAGTCGGGTGGCGAGTTCCTCCGCCCTGGGATCGGTCATGTCCCCTCCTTCGTGTCCGGCCACGCGGGCCCGCCGGTCGTGCCGTCTATTCCTGCCGCCAGATCACACTGGCCTGGCGCCCGGTCCGGCCCTGTCGACGATACGAGAACAGGGACTCTTCGGCGATCGTGCAGCGCGGGTCGGAGTCGACGCGCGTGACACCGAGCCCGGCGAGTTGTCGGGTGAGGCCTTTGCGCAGGTCCACCCCGGTGGTCCCCGCGACAGTCCGGGTGAGACTGCCGGGCAGGGCGGCCTCGACCTCGTCGGCCAGTTCCGCGGGCAGCTCGTAATGCTCCCCCGCCGCGGCCGGTCCGAAGAGCACGGTGATGCGGTCCGCTCGCGCGCCCAAAGAGGTCATGGCTCCGATGAGCGAGGGGACGATTCCCCCGACCGCTCCGACCCGGCCCGCGTGCACGGCCCCGATCACGCCGGCCTCGGAGTCCGCGGCCAGTACCGGCACGCAGTCGGCGGTGAGCACCGCCAGCGCCAGGTTCGGCCGGTCGGTGACCAGACCGTCGGTGGCCGGGACGGGGCCACCTGTCGCGCGGGTCACCCGGGCGATGCGGGTGCCGTGCACCTGGTCCATCCACACGACATCCGTGGCCGGTAGGCCGAGTCGGCGGGCGAGCCGGGCCCGGTTGGCTGCCACCGCCGCCGGGGCGTCCCCGACGTGGTCACCGAGGTTGAACGAGTCGAAATCTCCGGTCGACACCCCACCGCGGCGGTCTGTGACCACCCGGCGGACGCGCCCCGTGCCTTCTGACGCCATGGTTCGGGGCGTCAGTGACGCATGAACGGCGGCACGTCGATGTCATCGTCCTCGTCGCGGCGGCGGGACGAGGACGACGTCGAGGAGGAGTCTCCCGACGAGGTGGCGGGACCGGAGTAGGCCGACTCCTCGCGACGGCGGCCGTCGAGGGGGGTCGATCCGAGCTCCGAGGCGCCGCCGGTATCGCCGGAGGCGCCGGGGACCAACTCGTCGTCGTCGAGGTGATGACGGCCGCGGCGCGGCTGGCCGGAGCCGGCCGTGACCGGACGGGATCCGCCGTCGAACCCGGCGGCGATGACGGTCACGCGGACCTCGTCGCCGAGCGAGTCATCCACGACCGTGCCGAAGATGATGTTGGCGTCGGGGTGCGCCTCCTCCTGGACGAGCGTGGCGGCCTCGTTGATCTCGAACAGCCCCAGGTCGCTCCCGCCCGCGATGGACATGAGGACACCCTTGGCACCCTCCATCGTGGTCTCCAGCAGTGGCGAGTTGATGGCGGCCTCGGCGGCCTTGTAGGCCCTGCCCTCCCCGCGTGAAGATCCGATGCCCATGAGGGCACTACCCGCACCGGACATGACGCCCTTGACGTCGGCGAAGTCGACGTTGATCACGCCCGGGGTGGTGATGAGGTCGGTGATGCCCTGGACGCCGTTGAGCAGGACCTCGTCGGCGGTCTTGAAGGCCTCCATCATGGACACGCCCGCGTCGCCGAGCTGGAGCAGCCGGTCGTTAGGGATCACGATGAGCGTGTCGCAGGCCTCGCGCAGCTGGTCGATACCGCTGTCGGCCTGGCCGCCGCGGCGCTTGCCCTCGAAGGAGAACGGGCGCGTCACCACGCCGACCGTCAGGGCACCGAGCTTGCGGGCGATCGCGGCGACGACGGGCGCGCCGCCGGTACCGGTGCCACCACCCTCACCGGCCGTGACGAAGACCATGTCGGCACCCTTGAGGACTTCCTCGATCTCGTCCTTGTGGTCCTCGGCGGCCTTGCGGCCGACCTCCGGGTCCGCGCCGGCACCGAGCCCTCGGGTGAGCTCACGGCCAACGTCCAGCTTGACGTCGGCGTCCGACATGAGAAGCGCCTGCGCGTCAGTGTTCACGGCGATGAACTCGACGCCCTTGAGGCCCTCGTCGATCATCCGGTTGACCGCGTTGACGCCGCCGCCGCCGATCCCGACGACCTTGATGACTGCGAGGTAGTTGTGCGGTGAGCTCATCGAGGCCCGGCCTTCCTATGGGGGTGTCGTGCTCGGTTTGCATGCTGTCTGGACGAAAGTTCCGCGAGCCTAAAGTCTCACCCTCAAGTTGAGGGTTAAACTTGCTGGTCAGAGGCCGTTTTCGCCGTCTGCACACACGGTAGGGGTAGCGGCGCCGCGCGTCCACGAGGCTCGCGGGCGTGTCGTGTCCACCGGTGTCGCCCCGCCGTCCGATCCGGACCCCGGGGGGCTGTCTAACGCGAGGCCGGCAGTGCAGGGTTGGACACGTTCCAGATCTGTCCGGGCTGCTCCAGCACCATCTGCAGGGTGACGGCCTTCTCGTGATCGCGCCCCGCGGAGCCCCATTCCACGACCCGGCCGTCGGCGAGCGTCAGCGTGATCGACGCGGGGGTCTCCACCTCGACCGCGCCGATCTCTTGACCCGCCGTCCCGCGGACCTCCGCGAACACCGTCGCCAGATCGCGAACGACCGACGGCAGGTCGGCTCCGGCCGCCTCGCCCACCGTGAGCAGGGGGGTGCCGGGCGGGGGTTCACCCGGACCGAAGTCGATGCCCTGGGCGTCCACGAGATGCTGGGCTCCGTCGACCTCCACCACCACCAGGGCGGTGCGCTCGATCATCTCGATCCGCAGCCCCGAGGGGTAGTCACGCTTGACCGTCACCCGGTCGGCCCGTGGGAGGCCGGCCACGCGCCGCGCGACAGCGTGGGTGTCCACCTGGAGCAGCGGCGTCCCGGGGGCGACGGCGGCGCGCTCGACCACGACCTCCGACGGGATCGTCCGGGTGCCCTCCACACTGACCTCACGGACAGCGAACACCGGCAGGAAATACAGGCCGATGTAGCCGATGAGCAGCACCACCAGCGCCACCCCGAGGCCGGCGTAGATGCGGTTGGTCCGACGGCGACGCCTCCGCAGGCGCGCACGCACTGCCGGGTCGGAGTGCCGGACGCGCTCATCGGAACTGCGGACGGTGGCGGCGGCGAGCCGGCGGTCGGGATCGTCAGTGAACGTGAGCTCCGGATCCTCGCCCGTCGCCGGGCCGTCCGGACGGTCGCCGCGGTCGTCGGTCACCGTACGGACCTCCTCACAGGCCCTCGGCCGCGACGATGCGAGGCCCGAGTGTGGTGATGTCCCCGGCTCCGAGCGTGAACACCACGTCGTGTGGCTCGAGGAGTTCACGCACTGCCGAGAGCGCGGCGTCCAGGTCTGCAACGTGCTGGACGGGGACCGTCACATGCTGCGCGACGGTTCCGCCGTCGATCCCTGGTTCGGGCTGTTCGCGGGCACCGTAGACGTCGATCACGACAACTCGGTCGGCGAGTGAGAGCGCCCGGCCGAACTCCTCGGCGAATATGCGGGTCCGCGAATACAGGTGGGGTTGGAAGACGGCCACGAGTCGGCCGCCGTCCGCTCGGACGATCTCTCGGGCCGCGCCGAGCACAGCTGCGACCTCGGTCGGGTGATGGGCGTAGTCGTCGTAGACCCGCGCGCGCCCGCCCCGGACGATGGCCTCGCCCCTCGGCTCGAAGCGTCGTCCCACTCCCCCGAACCCGGAAAGACCCTCGAGGAAACCGTCGGTGGTGAATCTCGCCAGATCGATCCCCCCGGCTGCGCCGACCTCCCGCGCGGCGAGCAGCGCCGCCAGGGCGTTGAGCGCCATGTGCTCGCCGGGGGTGCCCACGTGGAGCTCTCCGCGGGGCGCGCCGTCAAGTGTGAGGCGAGCACGGGTGCCCGCGGAATCGACGACGATCCCGTCGATTTCGCCCGCCACCGGAAGGTCTGTGGCCGGCCCGTCCGACGTGCGGTAGCCGAGCACGCGCACTCCGGCCGCTGCGGCTCGCCGGGCGCGCTCGGCGGCGCCGTCGTCGTCCAAGCACACGACCAGCGCACCGGTGGCGGGGATGCGGGCGAGGAAAGTGTCGAACACCTCGTAGTAGGCCTCGGCGGTGCCGAAGTGGTCGAGGTGGTCCGGCTCGGCGTTAGTGAGGATCACCACGTCGGGTTCGTAGTGGACGAGCGAGCCGTCGGACTCGTCGGCCTCGGCGACGAACACGGGGTCATTACCGCCGCGAGCGTTGGTACCGAACTGAAGAACGGTGCCGCCCACCGCGAACGACGGATCAGATCCGGCGGCGAGCATGCCGGCGATGAGCATGGACGTCGTCGAGGTTTTGCCGTGCGTCCCGCAGACCATGATGGAACGGCCCGCCCGTGCCAGGTGCCCTAACACTTGCGACCGCGTGACGACGGGGATCCCCGCCGTCCGCGCCGCGATCAGCTCCGGGTTGTCTGCGGGGATGGCCGCCTTGGAGACGACGACGATTTCGGGGGGTGCACCGAGCGCCTCGAGTGCATCCGCGTGGTGACCCACGCGCACGATCGCGCCCCGGTCGGCGAGTGCACGCAGATCAGACGAGTCGCGCGCGTCGCTCCCCGAGACCGCTACCCCGTGGTCGAGCAGGATCCGGGCCACGCCGGACATGCCTGATCCTCCGATACCGATCATGTGGACACGGGTGAGTGTGGCGGGCACGGCGTCGGCGGATGCCGTGGTGCGTAGGTCCGGAGTGATGTGGTCGGTCAACGAGGGGCCTTTCCGGCGGCGGCATCGAGCGCGATCTGCGCCACGACCTCAGCCGCGTCTCGGGAGCCGCCGCTAACGGCGGCGGTGGACATGGAGTCCAGACGGTCGCGGTCCAGCAGGAGCGGCAGGATCTCGGTGCGCAGGTAGTCAGAGGTGAGTGCGTCGTCCTCCACGATCACTGCGGCGCCACCGGCGACCAGGTCGCGGGCATTGAGGGCCTGTTCACCATTGCCGTGTGGCAGCGGAACGAACACCGCAGGCAGCCCCACCGCGGAGACCTCGGCGACGGTGATGGCCCCCGACCTGCACAGGATGAGGTCCGCCGCCGAGTACGCCAGGTCCATCCGGTCGAGGTAGGGCACGGTCACGTACGGGACGCCGTCGCCGGACACGCGGGGCGCGTCGGCGACGTTCTTCGGCCCCACCGCGTGGAGGACGCCGACACCTGCGCGGGAGAGCTCCTCGGCGACGCCGGCCATCGCGGTGTTGAGCGAACGCGCGCCCTGGGACCCGCCCACCACGAGCAAAGTGGGCGCGTCGGGGTCGAGTCCGAAGGTGGCGCGTGCCTCGGCGCGCAGTGCGGTTCGGTCGAGTCCGGCCACCGAGCGCTTGACGGGATTTCCCACGACACGGGCATCGAGACCGGAACCGGAGACGGCGGCGAGGGTGGCCACGGCGAACCTGGCGCCGAGCTTGTTAGCGATACCGGCACGGGCGTTGGCCTCGTGCACGACGATCGGCACCCGACGACGCCCGCTCGGGCCCCGACGACCGAGGGGGGTCGCTGCAGCGAGATATACGGGCACGCAGGCGTAGCCGCCGAAGCCCACCACGACGTCGGCCTCGGTGCGCCGCAGCATCTCGCGTGCTCCCCGCACTGCCCTGATAAGCCTTGTGGGCAAGCGGAACAGGTCGCCGCCGATGCTGCGCGGCAACGGGACTGGGTCCACCAGTTCGAGAGGGACACCCCGGCGCGGGACCAGTTCGGTTTCGAGTCCGCGTGGGGTCCCCACCGCGGTGACCCGGGCTGTGGGGTCGAGTGCGATGACCGCCTCGCCGACGGCGAGCGCCGGCTCGATGTGGCCGGCGGTGCCGCCACCGACCACCAGAACCGAGGGCCCGCCGGACCGTGCGGCGCTCATCGCTCCCTCCCCCGGTGGATCGAGCTGGGCCGTCCGGTGCTGGGGGCTTGCCTCGTGCCGGGGACCTGTCGGGTTCCGGGGTCGGGGGCCGGACGACCCGGCTGGCGACGCTCGGCCTCCCGTCCGCGCACGGGCCGGGCGGTGCGCCCGGTCATAGCGGTCGCGCCCCGTCGTTGATCTCGTCCGGCGTCCGCAGGGATAGGCATCGTCTCGTAGGCCGGCGGCCTCGGGGTCCCCCGGGGTGGGCGCGGAACGGGGGCGGGCTGGGCTGCGCCTCGGGTGCCCGCCGACCGGTCGCGCGCCGCGGGGCCGGCGGTCCGGGGAGGCTGCTGCCGGATCACCGGTTCGCCGTACCGTCTGGTGCCGGCGCTGGAACGCCCAGGCGTGGCCGACGCCGCGACCGGTCGTTCCGGAGTGTAGGGACGCGGGTCGGGCAGCGAGAACCAGCGGCGATTGCGTCGTGACGGGGAGCTGAGGATCGCGGAGATCGCCTCCGGCTCGTGCCGGGCGCAGTTGGCGAGCAGTCCCAGCGAGGTCAGGGTCACGACCGCCGAGGTGCCGCCGTTGGAGATCAACGGCAGTTGCAGGCCCGTCACCGGCAGCAGGCCCACGACGTAGCCGATGTTGATGAAGGCCTGGATGACGATCGTCGCGGAGATAGTGCCGGCGAGCAGGCGACGGAACGGGTCGACCGACCGCATCGCGACGCGCATGCCGACCCAGCCGAGCGTGAGGTAGAGCGACACCACGACCGCGGCACCGAACCAGCCCAGCTCTTCGCCGATGATCGCGAAGATGAAATCGTTTGTCGCCTCGGGCAGGTAGAACCACTTGGCGCTCGATTGCCCCAGCCCCACACCGAACAGCCCGCCGTCTGCGAGCGAGAGCATGCCCTGGTACGACTGGTACGCCGCGCCCTGGGGGTTGGAGAAATCGCCCCGGAAGGTGTCGACGTAGGTCCGGATCCGCTCGAAGCGGTAGGCGAATGCCACGGCGAGGACGCCGAACACCACGGCACCGACCGCGATCACCCACACGAAGTGCCGGGTCGGGTAGCCGGAGAACCAGAGCACGCACAGGAACGCGATGGTCACCGCAGTGGCCATGCCGAGGTCGGGGGCGACGACGACGAGGAACGCCACGGCGAGGTAACCGACGACGGCCGGGAAGAGCAGGTCGAGCCAATAACCCGTCCGCATCCGCTTGGCGACCACCGAGGACGCCCAGATGATAAACGCGAACTTGGCGATCTCCGCGGGCTGGATGGAGAACAGGCCCAGGTTGATCCAGCCGCGCGAGCCGTTGATCTCGGATCCGACGCCGGGGATCAGGACTGCCACGAGCAGCCCGATCGACAACAGGAGCATCGGGAAGGCCGCCGCGCGGAGCAATTCGATCCGCATCCGCAGGGCGAGGACAAAGCCGATCCAGCCTATGAGGACGAAGAGTGCCTGGCGGAGGAAGATGTCGAACGGCGTGCCGCCGCCGGAGAAGGCGAGCACGTTGGAACTGGACAACACCATCCCCAGCCCGATCACGGTGAGCAGCGCCGTGACCACCATGACCACGTGGTACGAGGTCAGGGGGGCGCGGCTGATGGCGGCCAGGGGTGCGGCGATGCGCCCGAGCAGGTCCGGGCGCGCGTCGGCGTCCGTACGGTCGGACTGTGCTTGTCCGTGCGGAGCTTGTCCGTGCCGTGTCCTGTCGTGCCGTGTCCTGTCGTGCCGTGTCTTTTCTTGCGCTGCCTTGTCGTGGGTTGCCATTGCCCTACCTCCCGGCCACGCGGCCCACGGCGCGGACGAAGCTTCGCCCGCGGTGGCCGTAGTCGGTGAACATGTCCATCGACGCGGCCGCGGGGGCGAGCAACACGGTGTCGCCGCCGGTGGCCATCCGTGCGGCCTCGGCGACCGCCCGGTCCATCGTCTGCTGCGGCTCGTCGGGACCCGCAACAACGCCATCGTCTCCCGAGGCCAGGTCCACGACGGGCACCGCCGGCGCGTGTCGGGCCAATGCCTCGGCGATCCGACCCCGGTCGCGGCCGATGAGGACGACGCCGCGAAGCACGTCCGCTACCTCCACGACCAGAGGCTCCACGTCCGCGCCCTTGAGCAGGCCGCCGGCGATCCACACCATCTTTCCGCCGGCGAGTAGTGAGGTCCGGGCGGCGTGCGGGTTGGTGGCCTTCGAGTCGTCCACATAGGTGACCCCGCCGACGACGTCGACCGGCTCTGCGCGATGCGCGCCCACAGTGAAGCCACGCAGGGCCGCGGCGACGTGCTCGGGCCGCGCACCCACGGACAGTGCGACAGCCGCAGCGGCGAGTGCGTCGAGGACGCCCGCAGGGCCAGTCGGGCGGACGTCCTCGGCGGGCAGCAGCGCGACCTCGCTGTCGTCGTCGTTGGGATTGCCGTCGCCGTTGTCTCCGCTGTAGTGACCATGGTCGATCCGCGCGGTGAGCACCCCGTCGACTACGCCGCACTCCCCCGGCCCGGGTGCACCGAGGCGCACCCCGATCGTGGTCGCGGCCGGTGCCGCCGCGAGCAGACTCGCGGCGATCCCGTCCTCGGCGCCGGCGACGGCCACCCGGCCGGTCAGGACGCGGGCCTTGGCGTCGGCGTAGGCCTGCATGGATCCGTGCCAGTCGAGGTGGTCCTCGGCGACGTTGAGCACCACTCCCACGTCCGGGCGGCAACTCGGCGCCCAGTGCAGCTGGAAGCTCGACAGCTCGGCCGCGAGCACGTCGACCCGCGGCTCGGTCAGCAGCACGTCCGTCACGGGTAACCCGATGTTCCCGCAGGCACGCGCGGCCATTCCCGCCTCCATGCAGATGGCCTCGAGCATCGAGGTGGTGGTGGTCTTGCCGTTGGTGCCGGTGACCGCGAGCCAGGTCCGACGCGGGCCGAACAACTCGGCGGAGTCGGCCCGCCAGGCCAGTTCGACGTCACCCCACACCGGCACTCCGGCGTCGGCGGCGGCCAGCAGCAGCGGCGAGTCCGGCCGCCAGCCGGGGCTGGTGATCACCAGGTCGACACGGTCCGGTCCGCCGGCCCCGTCGAGGAGTTCGGCTGCGCGGTCGAGGTCGACGCCTGCACACTTGACGTCGTCCGGCAACGCCTCGCGCAACCGGGAGATTGCCTCCGGGCGAGAGTCGGCGACGACCGGCTCCGCTCCCAGCGCGTCGAGGATGCGTACCGCGCCCGGGCCGGACACGCCCGCGCCGAGCACCAGCACACGCAAGCCCGCCAACTCACGCACGTCGGGACCCGACCGGGATCCCGCCTCGGTGGAGCTGTGGGTGTGGGTCGTGTCTGTCATCTCGGTCATCCCGTCGAGCTCGCGAGCCAGTCGCCGTAGAAGAGGGCGATCGCCAGGCCACAGGAGATCGCGACAAGCAGCCAGAACCGGATGGTCACGGTGGTCTCGGCCCAGCCCCCGTTCTCGAAGTGGTGGTGGATGGGGGTCATCCGGAACGGTCTACGCCCGGTGGTCCGGAATGCGGCCACCTGGATGAGCACCGAGACGAACTCGATGACGAACACCGCACCCACGACCACCATGAGCAGTTCGGTACGGGAGACCACGGACACGCCCGCGACGATTCCGCCGAGGAACATAGACCCGGTGTCCCCCATGAAGATCTTGGCCGGGGCAGCGTTCCACCACAGGAATCCGAGGCAGGCTCCGAGCGCGGCCGAACACAACACCGCGATGTCGAGTGGGTCGCGGACCTGGTAGCACCCCGACAGGTCGACGCCCTCGGCGGTGGAGAAGCAGGAGTAACGGAACTGCCAGAAGGTGAACACCACGTAGGTGCCCATCACCATGGCCATGGACCCGGCGGCGAGGCCGTCGAGACCGTCGGTGAAGTTGACCGCGTTGGACCAGCCGTAGACGAGGATGACGATGAAGATGAGGAAGACAACGACGGGGAAGGTCACGGCGACGAAGTCCCGAACATAGCTCAGCGACCGACTGGCCGGGGTGAGCCCGTCCGGGTTACGGAACTGCAGCACAAGGATGCCGAACGCGAGGGCGGCGAGGACCTGTCCGATCGTCTTGGACAGGATGCCCAGCCCCTTGTTCTGGCGCTTGAACACCTTGGAACCGTCGTCGATCATCCCGACCACGGCCAAGGCTGTGGCCAGGCCGAGCACGAGCAGGCCCGAGGCGGTGAACCCGCCCCCGCCGACGGTCGCCTGCCCGATCACCCCGGCGACGATGTATCCGAGCCACACGGCGGCGAGAATTGCGAGGCCGCCCATGTTGGGGGTGCCGCGCTTGCTCATGTGGGACTGCGGTCCCTCGAGCCGGATCTCTTGTCCATACCCGTGCCGACGGAAGTAGATGATGAGCACCGGTGTGAGGAAGATGCTCACGACGAAGGCGACGATGCCTGCGATCATGATCTGGGTCATTGACTACTTCTCCTCACCACGCGTCGCGAGCATATGCTCCGCGACGCTCCACAGACCGACCGCCGCCGACGCCTTGACCAGGACGATGTCGCCCGGCTCCACACGTTCGTCCAGGATCGCCATGGCCTCCTCGGCAGTGGCGACATGCTCCGCCTCGGAGCCCCACGATCCCTCCTGGATCGCGCCCTGGAACATCGCTCGTTGGGGTCGGCCGAGGCCGACGACCACGAGTTGGGACACGTCCAGCCGAACGAGAAAACGCCCCAGCAAGTCGTGCTCGGTGATCGAGTCGTCGCCGAGTTCGGCCATCTCCCCCAGCACCGCCCATGTCCGCCGGTGGCCGCCGGCGGAGCGGGCCATCACGGCAAGGGACTTCAGCGCGGCCCGCATCGAATCGGGGTTGGCGTTGTACGAGTCATTGATGACCGTGACTCCGTCGTCGGTCATCCGTACGTCCATCCGGCGGGCGGAAGCGGCTTCGGCGGTACCCAAGGCTGCGGCGACCTGCCCGACGTCCATCCCACACGCGAGTCCCACCGCGGCCGCCGACAAGGCGTTGCCCACCTGATGTTCGCCGTGCACTCGGAGCGCCACCTCGGCGTCACCCCGCGGGGTGACCAGACGGAAGGAGGCGCGGGCCTCGTCGTCGAGTCGGACCTGCTCCGCGCGGACATCCGCGGCCCCGCCCAGCCCCACGGTGACTACCTCGGCGGCGGTACGTCCGGCCATGGCCGTGACCCGCTCGTCGTCGGCGTTGAGGACCGCGACCCCGCCGTCGGCCGTGGCCGGGAGGGCCTCGACGAGCTCGCCCTTGGTGGCCGCGATGACCTCGCGTGACCCGAACTCACCGAGATGGGCGGTGCCGACGTTGAGTACGACCCCGATGCGTGGCGGCGCCAGTGCCGCGAGCTCGCGGATGTTCCCGGGCGCACGGGCACTGAGCTCCAGAACGAGGAAATCGGTGTTTTCATCGGCCCGCAACGCCGTCCAGGGGTGCCCGATTTCGTTGTTGAACGACCCGGGCGGCGCGACGACCGTGCCCGCCGCGGACAGCACCGCGGCGATGAGGTCCTTGGTACTGGTCTTACCGGACGAGCCGGTCACCCCCACCACGACAAGGCCGTGGTCGGCGACCAACCGGTCGACGCTGGCTCGGGCGAGGGCGCCGAGCGCGGCGAGCACCGACGCGCCGGAGCCGTCGGCGTCGGCGGCCAGCGCCATCGCGTTGGTCTGCCTCCGGTCGACAGCCGGGACCACGATCTGCGCGCCGCCCACCCCGTCGACCTCGTGCGCGACGAGCGCTGCGGCAGCCCCGGCGTGGAGGGCGCGGCCGACAAAGTCGTGTCCGTCGACGCGCTCGCCGGGCAGGGCGAAGAACAGCCCTCCCTCCTGGATCCGGCGGGAGTCGAACTCCACGGAACCGGTGACGGCCGACGCGGGGTCACCACCGACCAACCGACCGCCGACTATCCCGGCGATCTCGCCGAGGGTGAGGTCGATCATTGTGTGCTGTCCTCCGTCTCGCCCGAAGGGGCGGCATATCCGAGTCGTCTGGTGAGTTCTTCGGCGGCTCTGGCGCGGTCGTCGAACGGGAACACGGCACCGTTGATCTCCTGACCGGTCTCGTGCCCCTTGCCGGCGATCACTACGACATCCCCGGTGCGGGCCCAGTCGATCGCGGTGGCGATGGCGACGCCACGGTCCCCGACCTCCTCGATCCGGGTGCCCTCACCGGCGGCCGCCTCGGCGCCAGCCAGGACTGCCGCACGGATCGTTGCCGGATCCTCGCTGCGTGGGTTGTCGTCGGTCACCACGATCATGTCGGCGATCTCGGCGGCGGCAGCGCCCATGAGCTCGCGTTTCCCGGGATCGCGATCGCCTCCGGCGCCGAGCACCACGGCGATGCGGCCGTCGGTCTGCGCGCGGACGGAGTGGAGCACCGCCGCCACCGCCCCGGGCTTGTGGGCGTAGTCCACGAGCACCCGGAAGTCCTGGCCCCGGACCACAGGCTCAAGACGCCCGGGGACGCGGACGCGAGCGAGCCCGGCCGCGGCATCAGCGACGTCCGCGCCGAGAGCATCGACGATAGCCAGCGCTACCAGTGCGTTGGTCACGTTGAACCGGCCGAGCAGTGGCAGTTCCACATCGACACTCAGCCCGCGCGGTCCGTGCGCGGTGAAAATCTGGGTAGCGCGTTCGGTGGCCGTGGACTGCCCTGCCGTCCAGTCCGCAGCGGCGGAGGGTTCGCTCGAGACGGTGACCGCGTCCGGGCGAATCCCCAGCAGCCGCCGGCCCCACTCGTCCTCGACCACGACGACCGCGCGCTCCGCAGGGCGGACCGCCGACCCCGGGTCGACGTCGGCGTCGAACAACCGACACTTGGCCCGAAAGTAGTCGTCCATGCTCGGATGGAAGTCCAGGTGATCCTGCGACAGGTTGAGAAAGGCGCCGACGGCGAACCGAGTGCCGTCGACCCGCCCGAGGCGCAGTGCGTGACTGGAAACTTCGGCCGCAACCGCGCGGGCGCCCTCGTCCCGCATCCGGGCCAGGAGCGCCTGGAACTCGGGGGCCTCGGGGGTCGTGAGGCGGCTGGGCAGAGCCCGCCCGTCGATTCGGCTGCCGGTCGTGCCGATGAGGCCGGCCACATGACCACAGCCCTCGAGGGCCGCCTCGACGAGATAGGAGGTGGTGGTCTTGCCGGACGTCCCCGTGATCCCCACGACATCCAGGGCAGCGGAGGGGTCCCCGGTCACCTCTGCGGACACTGTGCCGAGGACCGACCGGGGGTCGGGGTGCACCAGGACTGGAAGGCGGTCGGCCACGGCAGCCATCAGCTCAAGCCCCTCGGGATCGGTGAGCACCGCCCCGGCCCCCGCCTCGACCGCGGTGGCGCCGAACTCGGCCCCGTGTACCCGGTTGCCGGGTAATGCTGCGAAGAGAATTCCGGGGCCGCAGTCCTGTGCCCGGATCGTTGCTCCGGTGATCTCGCTCCCGCCCTGGGAGATCTCGCCGAGAAGGGTGGCCCGCACCGCGTCTGCCAGCCGTCGCGCTGTCGTCATCGCCTGTCCTCCCCCCAGCCTTCCTTGCTCGCTACCCTCCCGTGAACCCGCTACACGCTACCCTGCCGGGCGCCGGTCACTGCGCCTGCAGGACCAGTTCAGGGGCGGGGGCCGACGGCGGGATGTTGTCCCGGTTGACCAGCCACGAGGCGATGTCGTGGAAGAGCGGGGCGGCGGATGCCCCGAGCGTGCCCCGCGAGGGTGCGTCGAGCATGATCGCGATCACGTACCGCGGATCATCGGCGGGCAATATGCCGGCGAAGGTGATCCAGTAGCGCGAGTTGGAGTAGCAGGAGCACCCGGGGTCGATCTGCTGTGCGGTGCCGGTCTTACCACTGATCTGGTATCCGGCGACCGCGGCCTGGGGGCCGGTGCCCGTCTGCGCGCCCGGGCCCGACTGTACGACGGCGCGGAACATGTCCCGCACCGTGCGAGCGGTTTCCGTGCTGACCACACGCTCACCCTCGGGGCGCTCAGCCTGCTGGCTCTCACCGTCCGGACTGACACGCTCGGCGACAAGCCGCGGCGGCACCCGGACGCCGTCGTTGGCGATGGTCTGATAAATGCCGGCCATCTGCAGGGTGGTCATGGACAAACCCTGTCCGATGGGCAAGTTGGCGAAGGTGCCGCCCTGCCAGTTCTGCAGGTCGGGCACGAGCCCCTCGGACTCGCCAGCGAGCTCGATCCCCGACCGTTGGCCCAGTCCGAACTTGTGCAGGTATTCGGAGAACGACTGCTTACCCACTCGCTGGGCCAGCATGAGTGTGCCAACGTTGGAGGACTTTCCGAAGATGCCCGTGGTGGTGTACGGAGTGGGACCATGCTGCCACGCGTCGGAGACCGTGACGCCTTCCATCCGGATGCTGCCATCCACGGAGTGGATTTCGTTCGGATCGGTCAGTCCCGATTCGATCGCGGCGGCGGCAGTGATGATCTTCTGTACGGAGCCGGGTTCGAACGGCGATGTGATGGCCGGGTTTCCCAGGTCCGCTCCGCGCTCGAGTTCGGCCCCGACACCGACAGCGGGGTTGAAGGTGTTGTCGTTGGCCATCGCGCGTACCTCACCGGTGTGGGCGTCCAGCACAACAGCGGAGGCGGACTCGGCCCCGGAGGAGTCCTTGGCGGACTGGATAGCCTTCTGCACGTGCCACTGCAGGTCGGCGTCGAGCGTGAGACGGATGGTGTCCCCGTCACGGGGTTCGGTCACGTTGCGAAGCGTGCCCGGGATGACGGTGTTGTCCTGGGCACGGTCAAACGTCTGACGCCCTTCCTCTCCGTCGAGCTCGTCGTTGAAGTGCGCCTCGATGCCCTGCAGTCCGATCAGTTTGCCGGCATCGCTCTTGGTCGTCGCACCGACGACGTTGGCGGCGAGTGCGCCTCCCGGGTATTCGCGGATGTCGACGCGCTCCGCGCCGATCATGGGGAACTTGCGGGTGATCGCGTTGGCGAGGGTGACGTCGACGTTGCGGACGAGGTAGGTGAAGCCGCCCCCCGATGAGAGTTTGGCCTTTATCTCGTCACGGTCGACTGCGTCACCGAGAACGGTGCCGAATTCATCGGCCATCTCGGCGACCAGCTCGTCCCAGGTGGGTTTGGTGCTGTCGAGTTCCCGGCGGGCTTCGGCGTTGCGCTGCTCGACCAGTGGCTGGATCGACAGATCGCGGGCCTCACGGGTGAACGCGATGGGGTCGCCGTGCAGGTCGATGATTGCCCCCCGGGTAGCGGGGAGGACCTCGTGGACCTGACGTTGGCTCTCGGCGCGGGCCGCGAGCTCGGTGCCTCCGATGGTCTGCACCCAGAAGAGCTTGACCAGGGCAATGACCATAATTATTGCGAAGGCGGAACGCATGAAGGTGAAACGGCGTTCGGTCGCGGAGGCGGTGAGGACCCTCCCGAAGCGGTTCGGTGGACGCCCGCCCCCCGGCGGGGTGCCGTGCGGGGCGCCCCGGGCTCCCGTTCCCGGGCTGCGTCGTTCGGTCATCTCCAGGGGGCCTTTCAGGGTTCGGGTGTCTAGAAGAGCTGTCCGGGCACCGGGGCAAGGGTGGCGATGTCCTCACCGAACGGCGCCGGTGCCGGCGGGACCAGATCGGGCGCGGGCCCAGCCTCCGCGGCGGGGTCCGGTTCGGCGGGCTCAGCCATGGGCGCCGGCGGGGCGACCGGTGACGGAGGGACTACGAGGGGTGGGTAGGGGACGGGGGCGACCCCGCGGGGCGTGCGGTCCTGGGGCGCCTGGGCGGGCGGGGCGTCGAACCCGTCCCGGGCGGACGACCTCGACGGATGGGACGCTACCGGAGCAGGCTGCAACGGCTTGATCGGCGCGCCGAGCTTCGGCTCGGGCTCACCGACGATCTCGATCACGCCGTCCGATCCCCTGGTCAGGATGGGTGCGCTGGCGACGCCTACCATTCCCAGTTTCTCCGCACGCTGGGCCAACACCTCGGCTGATCGCGCGCGTTCATTGGATGCCTGGAGTGCCTCCAGGTGCTCCACCAACTCCACGTTGGCATCGCGGGCGTTCTTGAGGTCGTAGGTGTCCTGGGTGGTCTGGGCAGACAAGAGAAGGGTGCCTCCCACTCCCGCGCCGATGAGAAGGAGGAGGACGACGACGAAGGGGACCCTCGCGGCGACTTCCGCGGGACTCAGGCGTTCCGCGGGAACGACAACGGTCCGGCGGCCACGCACAGACTGGATGACCGGCCTGCGTCGGAGTCCCACCGCCCGTCCTGCGGGCGTGGGCGCGTCGGCACCCGGCCTTTTCGCCGGACGGGTGCCGGGCCCGACGGTGATACCGGGCGTGTCGATCGTGCTCGTCATGGGGTTCTCCCGTCGATACGCCGGACACATCGCACCCGCACCGAGGCCGAGCGCGGGTTGTGGTCGATCTCCTCTTGTGACGCCTTTTCGGCTCCCCTGGTGACCGCCTCGAACTCTGGGCCGTGGCCGGGGAGCTCCACCGGCAGGCCGGCGGGTGTGCGCGATGCGGTTCGTGTCGCGAGTTCGCGCTTGACGATCTTGTCCTCGAGGGAGTGGTAGGACATGAAGACCGCACGACCACCGGTCCTGAGTAGGTCCAGGTACCCCGGTACCGCGTTTTCCACGGCCTCCAATTCGGCGTTGACCTCAATCCGCAGCGCCTGGAAAACGCGCTTGCCTGGATGACCGCCGGTCCGGCGAGCCCCCTGCGGGATCGTGTCGTAGAGCAGTTCGACGAGCTGCGAGCTGGTGAGGACAGGATCGGTGTCCCGGCGGCGGACGATCGCGGCGGCGATTTGACGTGCGAATCGCTCCTCCCCGTACACGCGCAGCACGCGAGCGAGGTCGTCACGGGGGTAGTCGGCCAGGATGTCTGCGGCTGTGGGGCCGGTGGTGGGATCCATCCTCATGTCGAGTGGGGCGTCGACGGAGTACGCGAAACCGCGTTCGGCCACGTCGAGTTGCATGGATGAGACACCGAAGTCGAGGAGGATCCCGTCGACCGCGGGGCCCGCCTCATCCCGTGCCCCGGTGGGCAGCGCCGAGATGACCCGCTCGAAGTCATCGAACCGGGCGTGCACCGGCGTAAATCGGTCGCGGTAAGCGACAAGTCGGCGAGTCGCCATGTCGAGAGCTTCAGGGTCGCGGTCGACCCCGAGGATGTGCAGGTCTCCGAACTCAGCCAGCAGGTGGGAGGAATGCCCCCCGAGCCCGAGGGTGCCGTCCACGATGACCGGGACGCGCCCCTCTTGCTCGGCGGTCTCGACGACGGGCCGGAAGAGTTCGATGGTTCGCTCGAGAAAGACGGGGACGTGCCCAGAGCGCGATTCGGCGCGGTCGGCATCAGACTCTCCTGCCATCTCGCCTCCTCGCGTCCGGAAGTCGTCGGTGCTCCGGTTGTGGTGGAGCCCCCTGGTCCCCGTCCGGTACCCACCTGGCGTTGGGGAAGTACGTCAGGGTGGTGCCGGGCAGGGGCCGGGGGGCTCCGTCCGTCGTGCTCTCGCTTGCTTGTCGTGTCCTCTTCCGGATCAGAACTCGATACCGAGTGAGGTGCCCTCCATCTCGGAGAACACGGGTAGGTTCTCCTCGCTGTAGCGATCCCACGCTTCGGCGTCCCAGACCTCGAGACGCTCCCCGAGGCCGTTGACGACGCAGTCCTTGTCGAGACCCGCGTAGTTCCGCTGACTCGCCGGGATGGAGATCCGTCCCTGCGAATCCAGTTGCTGGACTTCCGCACCGCTCACCAAGAGCCGGAAGAACGCCATGTGCCTCTCGCTGAGGTTGGCGGTCGGCCGGACCTTTCGGACCAGCGCGTCGAACTCGTCTTCAGGGAAAACCGAGAGTGTGTTGGTGAACCACCCACACACCACCACCCCGTCTGCCAGGCCTGGCCTGAATCGGGCGGGGATCGTCAGTCGCCCCTTGTCGTCGAGCTTGGGACGGTGTGTCCCGTACCCGACAAAGGCTCGTTCGCGTCCAGAGTCGACGGGATCGGTGTCGGTCACCCGCCACCTCCTGGCGTCCAAGCCCATCGAGCTCCTTGCGTGCCCCACTCTACCCCACAACGCCCCACAAACAAGGGCTGCGCCCCACTTCGCCCCACCGCGGCTAGTCTTCGCAGGCCACAGGCAGTCCTGTACAGAAAAGCGTTGCCGGCGATCGAGTCCCACCCCTCCAACTCGCTCAATTCTCGCGCCTATTTTGAGGCTCATGTGACTCAGCGAGACTCATGGGGAAGAAGATGCGACTTGGGTGGGGAGTCGTGGGGGGACATGGTGGGACGTGGTGGGGAGGCGTGGCAGCCGGGCAGGGCGGTTCGTCGCTTGCGGCCTAACCGCCGCGCGTATCGCAGACGCCGGAGCGGGCCGCCGCCCGAGCGACGGCGGACAAATGACAGAAGGGGTGAGCGCTGATGCGCTCACCCCTTCTGCGGAGGCCGAGGAACGGGCCGGCTACGGCTCCTGGTCGAAACGACGACGGAAGCGATCCTCCATCCGGGATGAATAGGACCGTCCGTCAGCGGACTTGGTCGACGCCCGTCCGGCACCGGGGACTCGCGCGCCGCCGGGGCGCTTGAGTCCGTGGGTTCTCTGCGCCGGCGTGGAGCGCAGGGCGAGGACGCCCGCTGCGAACATGACGAGGAACCCGACGAGACTCAGTACCGGGAAGCCTCCGGGCTTGAAGTCGAGGGCGAGGCCGCCGATCAGAAGGGCCACTCCGAGGATCGCCAGCGCAACCACCAAGCCCGCAGGACGACGAGCACCGGTCGAACCGGTCTTTCGGACGGACGACGCGAACTTGGGGTCGTCGGCGTAGAGCGCGCTCTCGATTTCCTTGAGCATGCGCTGCTCGTGCTCGGACAGGGGCACTTCGACCTCCTTCAATTGCTCGTGATGACGAGCGCGGCCGGCTCGGTTGGTTCGCACCAACCGTGGATGGGGATCAGCCGGTCAGGGTTCCTCCCATCATACGAGGGCAACGCGGCTGGGACCACCGGGATTCCCCTCGAAGGGCTAGGGAATCCCGCTCCTGGCCGCAGGTGTCTCAGGCCGCGGGGCCCAGGACCCCCAACCGCTCGTCCACCACATCGAGAAACCGGCCCACTGCCCACAGGAAATCATCCGCCATGTGATCCGAGATCGTGCGCGGGAGGCCGTCCTCGACCGCGGCCGCCAGCGCGGAGTACCCACCAAAAGCGGTCGCCCACTGGCCCAGCTCCGGTACCTCTGCCGCGAGCCGGTGCCACACGTCCGCGGGCCCGCGCCGCCGCGGCCCCGGAGCAAGTAGTGCGCTCGCTGCGTACCTCGCGGCGCGGTATGCCTCGAGGAAGCGCTCGGCAGGATCCGCGGCGGCGATCGCGCGTCCACGGTGCAGCTCTGCCCGGCTCGCCCGTCCGAGGATCCCCACGGCTCCCCCGCCAGACATCCGCTGCCTGTTCCAGCTATCCATCTCCACCGCACCTACCCTTCTGCGCGCACGGTATCGCCCAGGTACGACACATCCCGACGCCCCGGATGCCCGCCCGTGATGAAATGGGGTGGATGGACACCGTGATCACCCGGCTCGATGCAGCCGACTTCCGAGACCGACTGCCCGAGGCTCTGGGGGTCTACGTCGACGCCATGGGCTATTCCCCGCAGGTGATCCGTTCTCGGGCCGCAGCGTGGATGGAGCACAGCTACCGGGAGGGCTGGTCCGGGGTCGCCGCGTTCGAGGCTCCGCGTCGGCGTCTGCTCGGTCCGACGCGGGGTCAGCTCGTCGCCATCTGCTACGGCTACCACGGTGCTCCCGGGCAGTGGTGGTACGACCAGGTCTCACGGGGGCTCCGAGACCGTGGCCGAGAACTCCCACCCGACTACGTGGAACTGACGGAGTTGCACGTCGCCCCCGGACTCCAGGGGCGAGGGATCGGCGCGGCTCTCATGCGCACCTTCCTCGACGACCGGCCGGAGAGCACGGTTCTGCTGTCGACGCCCGAGGTCGAGGGCGAGAACAACGGCGCCTGGCGTCTGTACCGGTCGATGGGGTTCACCGATGTGCTCCGTTCCTACCGGTTCCAGGGCGATGCCAGACCGTTCGCCGTCCTGGCCCGGTCCCTGCCCCTTCCAGATGACGGGGATCAGGCGTGAACCCCCGGCATGACGTCGTGGTGATCGGCTCCGGCCACAACGGGCTAGTGTGCGCCGCCTATCTGGCCCGCTCCGGATTCGACGTGCACGTAGTCGAGAAGGACACGGTGATCGGTGGGGCAACGTCGACGGTCGAGCGGTACCCGGGCCACCGCACCGACCGTGGATCCTCGGCACACCTGATGATCCGGCACACCGGCATCATCGAGGAACTCGATCTGGCAGCACACGGGCTGCGTTACATCGACTGCGACCCCTGGGGATTCGCCCCCGCCCCGCCGGGGTCCGATGCCCCACCGATCGTCTTCCACCGCGATCTCGACGCCACGTGCTCCAGCATCGCCTCGGCCTGCGGTGAGGCCGACGCACACGCCTACCGCGAGTTCGTCCGCCGGTGGGATGTCCTCGCGGGCCGGATGATGAAGGGCTTCTCGGTCCGTCCCACCGCCCCGGGCCTCGGATCGGCGTTCCTGGGGGTCGACGACCTTCGCGATCCGTTCGGCACGGTCCAGACCTTCCTGTCGTCCGGTGACGCTCTGTTGGACTCGCTATTCACGTCGGAGCGACTGAAGGCCGCGCTGTCCTGGTTCGGGGCCCAGTCGGGGCCGCCGATGTCGCACCCGGCCACCGCCCCGATGATCGGGTTCGCTGCGCTGATGCACCGGATCCCTCCCGGTCGGGCGATCGGCGGCTCAGGCGCGCTCGCCGACGCCCTCACGTCCGCCGTCCGAGCACACGGGGGTTCGGTCACCGCGGGCGCCGGGGCCGGCGCTATCCGGCGCGCGGGTCCGGGATGGCGTGTCGACACCGAGGACGGACGCTCCCTGTACTGCTCGGCTGTCGTCGCCGCCTGCCACGTCCACACCACCCTGGGGCTCCTCAGCCGTGAGCTTCCGGCGGGGACACTGGACGGCTGGCGACGACGGATCCGACCCGGGTTCGGGCTGGGCATGGCCGTTCGGCTCGGCACCAGCGACCTGCCCACGTATCCCGGCGTCCCCACCAGCATCAGCGCCCACGGTTTGCAGCTACTCGTCACCGACAGGCGTGACCTCGACCGTCGCTACGGGGTCGCCGCGGCAGGTGCCCTTGACGCCGACCCCGCCGTCCTGGCGATGAGCTTCAGTTCTCTCGACCCCTCACTCGCGCCGGAGGGCCGGCACGAGCTGACGCTGTGGTCGCAGTGGCACCCCCGCCACCTCGCCGACGGTCGTGGATGGTCTGAGGAGGGAGGCGCGGAGGCGGACCGGATCGTCGCGGTCGCGGACCGATTCGCTCCGGGCCTGGCCGACTCGATCATCCACCGTCACGTCCAGACCCCTGAGGATCTGGAGATCGAACTGGGACTGATCGGAGGGAACGTCATGCACGTGGAAATGTCGCTGGACCAGATGTTGCCGATGCGCCCCCACCCCGATCTGCGCGGTTACGCCGTGCCCGGGGCTGACGGAGTCTTCCTGGCGGGGGCATCGACGCACCCGGGTGGCGGTGTCATCGGGTCCAGCGGCAGGACTGTGGCACAACTCGTCTCGCGCAGTCTCGGCAGGTCGGCGCGGCGGCGACTGCGGCCCCGGGCACAATGACCGCCGTGACCGTGCACCTCCCGAACGCCCCCGCGCGCAGTGGCCGCTCCCGGCTGCCCCGGCGGTTGGCGGGCATCACCGCCCTGGCCTCTCTCCTGGTGGTCCTCTCCGGCTGTCTCCAGCTCAATGCACAGATGAGCGTGCGCAAGGACGACACCGTCTCCGGCAGAATCCTGGTGGCCGGAGACCAGCCAGCACAGGCGACCGCTCTCGACCGGATCATCACACCGCCCGGGCTCGAGCAGAAGGTCCGGATTACCCCATACTCTGCGGACGGATTCACCGGCCGCGAGATCTACTTCACCCAGCTGACGTTCGCAGAGGTCGACGCGCTCACCCTGGCGATCGACATCGAGGGGGCACGGCCGTACACCCTGGGATTCCGACGCAGCGGAGACACGGTGTCCTTCAGCGGGTCGGTGGACCTGTCGCTGTTGCCCCCCGACCGCTCCGAGACGGCAACCACCCGGGTCGACCTCACTTTTCCCAACCGCATCAGCGAGACGAACGGCACCATCGGGGCCGGTAACTCCGTGAGCTGGACCCCTGCTCCGGGGTCCATCACCCGGATGCAGGCCTCGTCGTCGTACCCGGACCCGGCCGCCCGCGGGTTCGCCGTGTGGATGATCGTGGGGATCGGCGCCGCCCTGTTGGTGGCCATCGGGACCATCCTGGCCGCCCGTACGTCCCGGGCCCGCGCCGACCTGTTGGTCCGCTGACCTGGCCGCGCACGACCGACTCCGGCGTCGAACCGATCCCCCGGCGTAGTTCGGATTAGATCTGGCCGGCCGCCACCCCGGAGGCGGGAGCCATCGATAGGTTAGCGAGCACCTCATGCGTGGCCTTGGAGAAGTTGAGGGTGTTGAAGTGCAGGCACGGCACGCCCTCGGCGATCAACCGATCGCACATGCGGGTGGTGAGGTCGATGCCGACCTCGCGGACCGCAGCGCGGTTCTCCTCCGGCCCGTCCCCCGCCGCGGCCCGGAGACGCTCGGACAGATCGTCGGGCAGTGCGCAGCCCGAAAGCTCAACCATTCGCTTCACCTGGCGCAAGCTCGTGACCGGCATGAGCCCGGGAATGATGGGTTTGGCGCCCTGCTCCGGGTCCGCCGCGACGGCCCGGTCACGCAGACGCAAGTAGTGCTCCACGTCCCAGAACATCTGGGTGATCGAGTACTCAGCCCCCGCACGAAGCTTGTTGACCAGGATCTCGGTGTCGTGGTCGAGGTCACGAGCCCGGTAGTGCCCCTCCGGGAACGATGCGACGCCCACGTGGAAGTCACCCACCTCGTGGATCAACCGGACGAGTTCCTCCGCATAGTGCAAACCCTCCGGGTGAGCCGTCCAGTCCCCCAGCGGATCCCCGGGCGGGTCGCCACGCAGCGCGAGGATATTGGACACCCCGACGTCGCCGTACATCCGGATCATGTCGCTGAGCTCGGCGACCGTGTGATCGACCGCAGTCAGGTGCGCGATCGGCAGCAGGTCGGTTTCGCGGACGAGGCGCTCGACCACCCGGACCGTCCGGTCCCGGGTTGATCCCCCTGCCCCGTAGGTGACTGAGACGAACGCCGCCCCGAGGTCGGAGAATACGGAGGCTGCACGCCAGAGGCGTTCCTCGGCGACTTCGTCACGCGGCGGGTAGAACTCGACGGAGAATGGAACTCTCGGGGTGGTCGACGTCGCGATCCGCTCCACGATGCTCGGGGGCCGGCCGCCGTCCGTCGGGTCGGAGTCGGGTAGCTGGGTCACCCGACTAGGGTAGCCCGGCACTCGCCCGGGCTGGCCGCCGCCCGACGACTAGGATCATCGGCGACGAGGGCGTTCGGACAGTGCGCCCGGAAGGGATGGTGCCCGTGGTCCCGGCGACTCGCCCCGACGACGGAGAACGCGTCCTCGCCGCGCTCCGCCGCCACATCGACGGACGTCGCGTGGTCGTGGCGGGAATCGACGAGCGGGTCGATCGCCTGGTCGGGCTCCTCTCCGACTTCGTGCTCGACGGCGGAAAGCGAATACGACCCCGATTCGCGCTGGCCGGTTGGGCCGCAGCCAGCGACACCGACGCGCCCGCCCCGGACGAGGTCGTGACCGCCTGCGCCGCTCTCGAATTGATCCAGGCGTGCGCCCTGATCCATGACGACATCGTGGACGCCTCCGACACGAGACGCGGGCGCCCCACCGTCCACCGCACGGTCGAGACCTCGCACCGTGACGAGAACTGGGACGGGGACGCGGCGCGTTACGGCGTCTCCCAGGCCATCCTCGTGGGAGACTTGGCCCTGACCTGGGCCGACGAGATGTTCGTGTCGTCAGGCGTCGAGCCGGGCGCGCTGTCCCGGGCGTTGGGGCCGTGGCACGCGATGAAGACCGAGGTCCTGTCAGGACAGATGCTCGACATCCTCGCCGAGGCCTCGGGCGCCACCGACGAGATCACCCCGGCCCGGGTGAACCGCTACAAGACCGCCGCTTACACTGTCGAGCGGCCACTGCACATCGGCGCCGAGCTCGCCGGTGCCGGGGCCAAGACCGTCTCGGCTCTGCGGGAGTTCGGGGTCGCCGTCGGGCAGGCCTTCCAGTTGCGCGACGACATGTTGGGCGTCTTCGGCGACCCCGAGGTCACCGGCAAGCCCTCCGGGGACGATCTGCGCGAGGGCAAGCGCACCCTCCTGCTCGCTCGCGCCACCGCGCTCGCCCCCCGTTCGGACTCGGCGTTCCTCCTGGATATTCTCGGCACAGAGCCCGATGCGGCCACACTCGAACGCGCCCGGGCCATCCTCGTCGAGTCTGGCGCCGTGGCCTCTGTGGAGGCCGAGATCGACGCGTTGACCACCCGCGCTCTGGACGCCATCGCCTCCGACGCCATCAGCGATCACGGGCGGGACACGCTGCGGGCACTGGCGGAGGCCGCGACCCGTAGGCGAGCCTGATCCGTGCCCGACGCGACTGAACCCCTCCCCGACACGGCCGTCTCGCCGTCGTCATCGTTCGCGCCGCGGGGGCCATCGCCGACACCCGCGTCGCGGATCCGCGCGGTGACCACCGCGACGACCGCGTCGGCCCGCGCCGCCCTGACCGGGCCCTCCGGACCTGCCCTCTGGCGAGGCGTCCTCGGTTCTGTTCTGCTCACCGTCTCCGGTTTCGGCGCGGGCGCCCTCCCCGTTGACGGCGGCGCGGCCGTCGCGGTGGGCCTGCCCGGTTTCACGTTCGGCCACGGCGAGATGCTCGCCCTCATCGTGTGCTGGGCGGGCGTCGCCCTCCTGGTCACCTCGTGGCTCGCGCTCGGCCCGCGCGCGATCTCCGGACGGCTACCCACCCGCGACCCCGTCTGGGCCACCGCCCTGTGGTCGGCGCCGATGCTGCTCGCGGTCCCCCTATTCAGCCGCGATGCGTGGTCCTACCTCGCGCAGGGCGCCATGACCGCGGCGGGCGTCGACCCCTACCACCACGGACCAGAGGCCAACCCGGGCCCGTTCACCAACGAGGTCAGCCCGGACTGGCAGTCCACGGCGACCCCCTACGGCCCGTTGCACCTACTTCTCATGCGCGGCATCGTGACCCTGTCTGGCGGACACCCGACGGTGGGGGTCATCATCCTGCGGGTGGCCGTGCTCGCCGCGCTGGCTGCCCTCGTCGCACTCGTGGTGGCTCTGGCCCGCCGCACGGGGGTGGACGCCGGGGCCGCGGCGTGGATGGCGGGCGCCTCCCCACTGTCCGTGATCCACCTGTCGGGCGGGCTACACAACGAGATCTTCCCGCTGGTGGCGTGCCTCGGTGCAGTGGTGCTCACCCTGGACAGGCGCACCGCGCGGGCGGGCGCGGCGATAGGGATCGCGGTGGCGTTCAAAGCCACCGCCGTGATCGTGGCGCCATTCCTGCTGTGGATCGCCGTGGATCTACGCCGGTCCTCCCCCTCGACGCGACGCCCCGTCGCCAGCGCGCTGCTCGACACCGGGATAGCCGCCGGTGCCGCAGTCGTCGCGTTCGTCCTCGCCACGCTGGCCGCGGGCACCGGGTTCGGCTGGGTGGACGCGATCTCCGTCTCCGACCGGGTCATCAACTACCTCAGCGCGCCCACCGCGGTGGCGCACCTGGTCCACGCGGTGTTCGACACCCCCGGCTTCGAGGATGTCCTGGCCGTCGCCCGTCTCGTGGGACGCGTGGTACTCGCGGCGACGCTCGTGGCGGTGTGGTGGCTGCACCGGCGCGACACGAGCGCGGCACTGCGCGGCATCATGGTGGCCCTGCTGGCCTTCGTGGTCCTCAACTCGCTGGCCTGGCCCTGGTACCACGTGTGGGTGGCGGCGTTCTGGATCGTCGCCCGACCCGGCCGACGCGCGACCACCGCAGCCGTGGGAGTGACCGTGTTCCTGGTGATGGCGATCGGGCCCAACGGCTCGACCAGCCTCTACAGCCCGGCGCTCGTCGGGACGGCCGTGGCGGCATCCATCGCCGCGGTCTGGTGGTGGTGGCGCGCGACCATCGAGGTCAGAACGCCATCGCCTGGGCGCGACGCATGACCTCACGCGCGCGGTGACCATGTAGCGCATCGGACGGCCGGCCGGGCAGGGTGTCGTCCTCGGCGAACAGCCAGCGCAGGATCTCCTCGTCCCGATAGCCCCCGTCCCTGAGGACAGCGACCAGCCCGGGCAGGAAGCGCACGACTTCGTCGTCGGAGTCCAGGAACACCGCGGGCACCACCATGATGCCCGCGCGCCGGACGGCGAGAAGTGTCCCGTCGCGCAGCAGATCGTGCACTCGGGTCACGGGGATGCCCAGTCGTTCGGACACCTCGGGCAGGTTGATGGTCTCTACGTCGGCGGGCAGGACGTCGTCGGCGTGCGGAACGGTACTCACCCCACCCAGGTTAGTCCCACGGGCGAACTGAACCCCACCGCCGGGGCTGTGGACCCGGTCCACTCGTGACATACCGCGAACGAGACGGGAGGGGCAGAATGGACGACATGAGCACTCACGACGGGATGCCCCCCGGACCTGGCACCCTGCTCGACGGGCGGTACCGGCTCGACGCCGTGATCGCCCGCGGCGGGATGTCCACCGTCCATCTCGCGACGGACGAGCGGTTGGACCGGCACGTCGCTGTCAAGCTGCTCGACCCGACCCTCGCCGGGGACCGCGCATTCGTCGACCGCTTCACCCTCGAGGCCCGGTCCGCGGCCCGGCTGTCGGATCCCGGCATCGTCCAAGTCTTCGACCAGGGCATCGAGGCAGGCACCGCGTTCCTGGTGATGGAACTCGTGCCCGGCGGGACGCTACGTGAACTGCTCGACGAGCGCGGCCCCATGCCACCGTATGCGGCGGCCGCGGTACTGCGCCCACTGCTCGGCGCCCTTCGTGAGGCGCACCAGGCGGGACTCGTACACCGCGACATCAAGCCGGAGAATGTACTGATCTCCACAAACGGCTCGGTCAAGCTCGCCGACTTCGGGCTGGTCCGCGCGGTGGCCGAATCCCGCGCCACCTCGAGCAGCATCGTCATGGGTACGGCCGCCTATCTCTCCCCAGAGCAGATCTCCGGCACCGACACCGACGCCCGGTCGGACCTGTACTCCCTCGGCGTGCTCGCCTACGAGATGCTCACCGGGGAACCGCCGTTCAGCGGTGACAACAACATCGCCGTGGCCTACCGCCGCCTCGACACGGACGTCCCGGCCCCGTCCGATCAGTCCGACACCGTCGCCGAGGACCTCGACCACCTCATTCTGCGAGCCACCCGACGCAGTCGCGAGGACCGATACGCCGACGCCGGTGAGATGTTGAGGGACCTGGACCAGGCCGCCAAGGACAGCCGGTTCCCGGACTATGTTGTCCCGGCGCCACGGCAGTCCTCGTGGGCGCGTGCTCGGGCTAACGCGGCGCGGGCGACCCCGGGCGGGGAATCAGAGTTCGACGCCGCCGACCGCGAGAGCGGCGAAGCGCTGCGGCGCGGCGACGGGCCCACGCCGACGCGCGTGGAGACCAGGGCTGTCCCCCCTCCGACGGACGCGGGTGTAGCTCCAGCACACTGGCACGGCGCGGGTGCGGGTCCCTACCCTCCCGGTGACCTCGAGGCCGCTCCCGACCGGGACGTCATCCGTCCCCACCGTCAACGCGGGATGTTGTGGCTCATCGTGGTGCTCGCCACCGCCGTCGGCCTCGCGGTGGCCGGGTGGTGGCTGGGGTCGGGACGGTTCGTGGAGGTGCCGTCGGTCCAAGGGATGTCGGTGGGACAGGCGACCGAGGCGGTCAACGCCGTCGGGCTGGCCGCCGCCACGCAGGACGCTTTCAGCAACGACGTCGCCCCGTCCGCGCTGGTGGGCACCGACCCCGGGGCGGGCGAAAGGGTGCCCCGGGGTGACACCGTGCAGGTACTGGTGTCCGTGGGTCGCCCCGTGGTGCCCGAGGTGGGCGCCGACCGATCGGTGGACACGGTGGCCGCAGCACTCCGAGAGAACTCACTGGATCCGGTCCGGGGCGGAGCGGAGCACTCGGACTCGGTGCCCATCGGACAGGTGGTGTCGCTACAGCCGAGCGCGGGCACGACCGTCGACGTGGGTACCCGGGTGGCCATGGTCACAAGCTCCGGTCCCGCACCCGTCGCCGTTCCCGAGGTGGTGGGCCTGGAAGAGGACCAGGCGCGCGCCGCGATTGAGGGCGCGGGCCTGACCGTGTCGCAGGTCAGGAGGGTCTACGACGACGAAGTGGACGGCGGCCTGGCCGTAGGCACCGATCCGGACCCCGGAATCGACGTGTCCCGCGGTGACGGGATCACCCTGCTGGTCTCCAATGCGCTGACCGTTCCGGACATTCGGGACGTCACAATCGACGAGGCGACCGACACCCTCGACAAAGCCGGGTTCACAATTGTCCGAGAGGCACCCGTGACCGATCGTCGGGTGGCCGACGGCCGGGTGGTGCGCACGGATCCGCCCGCTGGGGCCCGGCTCGACCCCGCTAACGCGGTACTGCGGATCGTTCCATCGAATGCGGTGACCGTCCCAGTGGTGCTGGGCTCGCGAGCCTCCGATGCACGTCGGGCGCTACAGGAGGCCGGGCTGCGCTCGAGTATCGACTCGGGAACGTCCCGTGGGATCGTTTTTGGCCAGACCCCGCTGCCCGGCCGGGTGGTGGCCCGGGGAAGCGAAGTCCAGATCGACGCGCTGGGCTGAGACGGGCCGCTGGGGGCGTCTGGCGCCGGTATCAGCTGCGCAGCATCTCCGCCACGAGGTAGGCCAGCTCGAGCGACTGCTGGGTGTTGAGCCGCGGGTCGCAGGCGGTCTCATAGCGGCCCGCGAGATCGAGATCCGAGATGTCCTGGGCGCCGCCGAGACACTCCGTGACGTCCTCACCGGTGAGCTCGATGTGGATGCCGCCCGGGTGTGAACCGAGAGCGTGGTGGACCTCGAAGAAGCCCTGGACCTCGTCGATGATTCGATCGAAGTGGCGGGTCTTGTAGCCGTTCGACGTCGAGTGGGTGTTGCCGTGCATGGGGTCGCACTGCCAGATGACCTTGTGGCCCGTCGCCTCGACCGCCTGGACGATCGGGGGCAGGGCGTCGCGAACCTTGTCGTTACCCATCCGGGAGACGAGGGTCAGGCGACCCGGCCGATTATGGGGGTCGAGCTTCTTTACGTAGTCGACCGCCAGTTCGGGCGTGGTGGAGGGCCCGATCTTCAGACCGATCGGGTTCTGGATCAGTGAGACGAACGCGACGTGGGCGTCGTCGATGCCGCGCGTACGCTCGCCGATCCACAGGAAGTGCGCCGACAGGTCGTACAGCCCCTGCTCGGCGTCTCCGGTCAGTCCGGTGCCATCGTCGGCCAGACGTAGCATGGCCCGCTCATAATCCAAGACCAGTGCCTCGTGGGAGGAGAAGATGTCGGCCGAGCGCAGGTTCGAATCCGACACCCCGCAGGCATCCATGAAACGAAGGCCGCGATCCACCTCGGCGGCGAGGGCCTCGTAGCGGGCGCCCGCCGGCGACCCCGCGACAAACTCCATATTCCACTCGTGGACACGGTGCAGGTCAGCTGTGCCGGAGGCCGTCAGCGCGCGGACCAGGTTCATCGCCGCCGCTGCATTGGCGTACGCGCGGACCAGGCGCGAGGGGTCGTGCTCGCGCGCGGCCTCGTCCGCGTCGAGACTGTTGACCATGTCGCCCCGGTAGGACAGCAGCCCGGCGCCGTCGCGGTCTGCGGAGCGGGGCTTGGCGTATTGACCGGCGATCCGGCCGACCTTGACGACGGGCATCGAGGCACCGTAGGTGAGTACCACCGACATCTGCAGCAGGGTGCGGATAACGCCCTTGATATGCGGCTCGGTATTCGCCTCGAACGTCTCGGCGCAGTCGCCGCCCTGGAGCAGGAACGCACGACCGTGCGCGACGTCAGCGAGGCGGTCGGAGAGGTGCTCGACCTCCGAGGGAACACAGATCGGCGGCACGCTCTCGAGGACCTTACGCATTGCCGCAGCATGACCCGGATCCCAGGAAGGCTGTTGCAGGGCAGGCCTTGAGAGGGCTTCGGCCAACTGCCGATCGAGGTCCGCGGAGAGCGGCGGCAGGTCGGGAAGTTGCGCGATGTCGACGTCGACTGTCCAGTTGCTCACCCCGGCGACGATACGCCACGACCGGTGGAGTGAACCTCAGAGACCCAGGTGGGGAGCCCTCGTTGCGATGGCGCGGAAGCGCATCAGGGCATGACGCGCATCGGCCAGTGCGTCGTGTTCTCCTCCGGGATGCGGGGGCAGATCTGGCTTGCCGGCGAGCTCCCAGAGTTGGCGGACATCCCGCGTGAACCGGGGCATGGCGGCCGGCAGGGTCGTCATGTCACCCCACAGTTGGGACACGGCCACATGGTCGTACGCCCCGATCCAGGCCCACATCTCGACCGTCCCGGTCGGCGGGGCGGTGACAAAGGCGTAGAGCTCGTCACGAATACGGTTCCGCGACATCCACGCCGCCGACGACGGGTTAGGCAGCTTCGGCAGAACGTTGCGCCGCACCCACGGCCCGGCCGCCGACGCGTCGAACTCGGTGGACACAGCGTAGAACTCACGGCCGTCCTCAGCCACGATCCCCACGGAGACCAGCTCTATCGTCGTGCCGTCCTCGATGAACTCGCAGTCGTAGAAGTAGCGCACGAGATCAGCGCTGTCCTTCGATGGGCTGGTCGAGCAGGTTACGCCCGGACTCGCGCGCAGCGTCGTAGCGCTTCTTCATCTCGGCGCCGTAGATGTCATGCACATATTCCTGGCCGGTCAACGCCTGGATCCGACGCATGATCTCGTCGGTGATCTCACGTTCCGCGGCCCGGTCGCCCGCTCGACCGGCCCACGGGGCCAGATCGAGCGGATCGCCGAGCATCACTCTGACCTCGGAGCGACGGCCCAAGCGGAATTTGGCGAGCCGGCGTACATATTCGGAGGTTCCGACAACGCCCACCGGGATGATCGGGGCCCCGGCGCGGAGTGCAAGGCGGGCGGGCCCGGTCTTGCCGCGGTACAGGCGACCGTCCGGCGACCGCGTCCCCTCCGGATAGATGCACAGAATCTCCCCCGACGAGAGGACCTCGAGCCCAGCATCGAGGGCGGCCTGGGCGGCGTCAGCGTTCGTGCGGTCGATCGGATGCTGGCCCGACCCCGCGAAGAACCACCGGCTGAGCATCCCGCGGATACCGGTTCCGGTGAAGTAGTCGCTCTTCGCCAAGAACGTCACCCGGCGGGGCAGGAGCAACGGGGTGAACAGCCAGTCCGCTACCGACTGGTGATTGCCAACCAACAGTGCGGCACCGCGCTCGGGGAAGTGCTCGAGGCCGGTGACGACCGGACGGCTGGTCAGCCGCAGGAACGGGCCGATGAGCACGTATTTGAACAGGTAGTACAGCAACGTGGGCACCGGTCCTCTTGTGATGACTGTCGACGAATGCGCATACTACCCGGCGCAGTCGGCGGATCCGGACGGCACGAGGTTCGGAGGCCACAGATCTGGGTCCGGCAGGAAGTTGATGACCAATCGAGCGGCGTCGGGGTCGTACGCGGATCCGGTGAGCACGCATCGGGACAGCAGTGCGGGCAGGGGCACCACGGTCCGGAACCCGTCGAATTCCAGGCGGAGCCGGTCCCCCTCGATCGACACCGGCGCGGCCGGGCGGGTTGGTGCGGGGTATTCGCAGAGGTATCCGCCCTCGCCATCAGGAGCCACCACCGGGGCGACGGCGCCGCGGGCCAGGGCCGCCATGGCAGCGGTATCGCCGGTCCGTGACCCCGCCACCACGATCTCGACGGGCCCGGCCAGGAAGTCCGCCACGTCACCAGCTAGCCGCGCGAGCCGGTGCGCCTCGCGGAGCCGCGCGTCGGCGCGACCGCCCGCTGCCATAGAAGCGAAGCGCACATTGGCGGGCCAGCGCGATTCTACGAAGGCGGCGAGTTCCCCGGCCGCAGCGAGCCGGCGAATCGCGGTCAGTTCCCCGTCCAGTTCGACCACGACGACGTCCCAGAAGTCGGACATCGCTGCGCGGCGCGCGTACTCCCATCCGAGCACCGCAGCCAGGGGGGTATCGCCCCCAACTGCGAGCGCGGCCAGGACGTCGTCGTCCGGGTTGGCGGCACCGGACCGGTAGGCCTCGAGCCTCGCCCGACTGTCGTCGACGCGAAGCTCCACAGGGCCGTCCGCCGAGACGTCGAGACGGGGATCCATGGCGTCGGGATGACCGGTCAAGACCAGCGCAGTGCACCCCGGGCGCTCAAGAATGTCGGCGGTGGTGCGTGCGCGGTCCTCGGGGCCGCCCCCGAGGACGATGACGACCCGTGTCCTGATCACCGCGACTCCGCCCGGCGCTTCAGTTCACTCAACGCATCGCCGAGGATCCGCCGCTGGGCACGACTCCGCAGACTCCCGATCACCGGGACGGTCAGTTCGATCTCGAGCTCGTAGTCCACCCGCGTACCGCCCTCCACGGGTTCGAGCCGGTAGCTTCCCCGTTGAGCTCTCTGCAACGTAGAGCTCTCGAGACGCCACTCGACGCTCCGGTCATCCGCCGACCAGGAGTAGACGAGGACGTACTCGTCGGCGATCGCGCCCGCCTCGAGCTCGAACCGCACCCGGTCAGGACGGCCGTCGGGACCCTCTGACAGGACTTCGGCGGCGCGGATGGACGCTGACCACCGAGGGTAAGCAGCAAAATCGGAGATGACTGCCATGACGTCCTCCACGGGCGCGTCGACCACTGTGGAGTTTCTGGTCGGCCAGACCTCAGGTGCACCGTCGTGCTCGCTCATACCCTCTAGCTTCACATATCCCGCCTTGTAAAGCGTCTCGCCTGCCACGCCCGGAGGATGGGCGACGTGGCCGCCAGGTCACCCCGGCGATAGTGTGTGGTCACCGACATACATTGAACGTCTCCACCGGGAGGACCCTTTGCGCGAATACGTCGCGGTACCAGCCAACTTCACCGTCCCTGACGACTGGTCCTGCGTTCAGTCGGCATACGACCGAGAGGAACAGACCCCGGAAAACGTGGCGTTCCAGAAACCTGTCGACGGCCGGTGGACTGACGTCACCAACCGCGAGTTCGCCGAGGAGGTCCGGACGATAGCCCGCGGCCTGGTGGCACGGGGTGTCCAGGCGGGCGACCGGGTCGCGCTGTTGAGCTCCACCCGGTACGAGTGGAACGTCATCGACTTCGCGATCTGGGCCGTTGGCGCGGTCACCGTCCCGGTGTACGACAGCTCGAGCGCCGACCAGATCCATTGGATCATGGAGGACTCCGCTGCGCGGCTGATCATAGTCGAGAACGACAAGCACGCCGCCACCGCTCGGCAGGGCGTGGACGGACTGGACGTTGACGACATCCTAGTGATCGACGGTGCCGCCCCAGCCCTGGAGATCCTGACTGCGGAGGGCGCGTCGGTCGACTTCTCGGTTCTCGACGAGCGCCGGGCCTCCGTGCGTGCCGATTCCCCCGCGACGTTGATCTACACCTCTGGCACCACGGGCCGCCCCAAGGGCGTCATGCTCAGCCACCGCAACTTCATGTCCGAAGCCCTGGCTGTTCTGGAGACGCCGTTCAGGGAGTACCTGCGCAACGAGGCGACCACGGTGATGTTCCTGCCCCTGGCCCACGTGCTTGCGCGCGCCATCACCTACGCCGGTTTCCACGCGGGCGTAAAGATCGCCCACTCGTCGGACCTGTCCAATCTCGTAGGCACGTTCGCCGAGATGAAGCCGCACTACATCCTGGCCGTGCCGCGCGTCTTCCAAAAGGTCTTCAACACGGCCCAGGCCACCGCGCAGGACGGCGGCACGGTCAAGGCCTGGATGTTCGACAAGGCCGCCGACACGGCGGTCGCGTACTCCAAGGCCAATCGGGGTGAGGGCCGGGTGGGTCCGCTCCTCAAGCTCCGCCACGCAATCTTCTCCAAGCTGGTCTACGCAAAGCTGGTCGGTGCACTTGGTGGGCGTTGCGAGGTCGCAATCTCCGGCGGTGCGGCGCTGGGTGAGCGCCTCACCCACTTCTTCGACGGCATCGGGGTCAACATTTTCGAGGGTTATGGCCTGACTGAGACCTGTGCCGCGATCGCGGTCAACACGCCCGGCCACATGCGGATCGGCAGTGTCGGGCAGCCGCTGCCCGGCTGCGCGATCCGGATCGCGCAGGACGGGGAGGTCGAGGTCAGCGGGCCCGTCGTGGCCTCGGGCTACTGGCAGAACGAGAAGGCGACCTCCGAGGCCTTCATCGACGGGTGGTTCCGTACCGGTGACCTCGGTTCGCTGGACGAGGAGGGCTACCTGACGATCACCGGCCGAAAGAAGGAGATCATCGTCACGGCCGGAGGAAAGAACGTTTCGCCCAGCCAGCTCGAGGACGCGCTGCGCGCGGATCCGCTCGTAGCCGAGGCGGTGTGCGTTGGCGACGGGAAACCGTTCGTCTCCGTGCTGCTGACCCTCGACCCCGAGGCGGTCGAGCGGTGGAAGAGACACAACGACAAGTCTGGTTCGTTGTACGAGCTACTCAAGGATGCCGACATGATCGAGCACCTCGATAAAGCCCTGGCGCGGGCCAACCGGACCGTCTCGCACTCCGAGTCGATCAAGAAGTACCACGTGCTGCCAGACCAGTTCACCGAGGAGACCGGTGAACTCACCGCGTCGCTGAAGGTCAAGCGCAATGTCGTGCACCAGAAGTACGCCCGCCAGATCGAGTCGTTCTACTCCTGATCCACCTGCGCGGCCTGATCCACCTGCGCGGCGGAACGCGTGCTCTCGAGGGTTACTCCCCCGAGAGCACGCGTTCCATGTTTTTGGCCAGGTCTTCCCAGCGCCAATTCTCCAGGACCCAGGTGCGGCCGCGCACTCCCATGGCGGAGGCTCTAGGCCGGTCCTCGAGTAGACCGGCGACAGCGTCCGCGACCTCCCCGTCCGAGGTTCCGTTCACGATCAACCCAGTCCGCCCGTCTCGGACGGTCTCCGGAGCGCCGCCGCTCCGGCCTGCCACGACTGGAACCCCGCACGCGGACGCCTCAAGGTAGACGATCCCCAGCCCCTCGACGTCCAACCCTCCCCCGCGGGTCCTGCACGGCATGGCGAAGACGTCTGCCAGTCGGTGGTGGTCGACGATCTCGTCCGCCGGAACTCGTCCGGTGAAGATGACCCGGTCCGCCACTCCCAGGCGGCGGGCCATTGCCTCCAGTGTGCGCCGGTATGGCCCCCCGCCGACGACGACGAGGACCGCTCCGGGCACTCGTCTCGCGATCTCCGGCATCGCCCGGATGAGCGCGTCCTGTCCCTTCCGCGGCACGAGTCGGGAAAGACACACGATGACGTCGCGGTCGGCGACTCCGTACCGGTCACGGATCGCCCTACGCCGGGCCGGATCCGGCCGGAACCTCTCCGTATCGACCCCGCCCGGCTGATGTATGAGACGCGCGCGGGGGCCGAACGCGGCCGCGAACCGCCTCCGCGTGTAGTCGCTCACGTAGGTGACCGCGTCGGTGGACTCCCCGATCAGTCGGAGGACCTGGCGGGATCCCGGGAGCATGGACCAGCCGACCTCGTGGCCGTGCGTGCTCGCGACTATGCGGTCCACGGGGCCCTCCCGCAGCACTGGCGCCATGGCTGCGAGGGGGGCGGCGGCCCCGAACCAGATTGTGGTCGCGCCGAAGTCCGAGGCGAGTCTCCTCGCGCGCGCCGCGAGGTCCGGTGTCGGGAGCAATATCTCGGTTGGCACCCTCTCCACCAGGTAAGGCTTGCCGGCGTCGTACTGCGCTGATTCACCACCCCGGAACGTCGAGGCGAGCACTGCGACATCCGTTGGGTCCAGGTAGCTCAGATACGTCTCCAGGTACGACTGGATCCCACCCGGCCGTGGCGGGTAGTCGTTGGTGATCAACAGCGTTTTGGTCATCGACTCCGAGCCTGCCACAGAATCGGATGCGCCCCTGCCCCGCCCGGTGCCACGGAGCCGCCGCGGCCGCCGCTCGTGCGACATGTCTGAGGGGTGACGCGTCCACCGACGCCGCCTGGAGGAATCCAGCGCACCGGTAGTAGCCCCAGACAGTTGGCGGAGAGCGTCGAGCCTGTGAACCAGGTCGCTGGGGCTCGTCGCGAGGACAGCAGCGCGGGTCGCCCCAGATTCCCCGCCCCGGGATCATCGAGGTAGTAGATGCCGTGGTCTGGGCTCCCGGCCACTGCGACGTCGAGGATCAACGAGGTGGCAGCGGCCGCGGCGATCGCAACCGCGCTGGGGTAACGGCGCATCTGGTGTTGTCGAACCCTTGGATTGGGATCGTGGGCCTCACGGGTGTCAACGTCATGTCGACGCCTACCGTGAAATTGGGTAACCGAGTGGGATGTTGCAGACGACGGACCCCGCCGGTGACCGGTTCATCACCGGACGCCGACGGGGTCTGCGAAGCTCTGGGAGTCGGACCGACTCAGTAGTATCGGGTCGCGCCGTAGAACGGCATGGAGTCCAACGGGGCGTAGCTCACCGAGGTGCCCGAGTACGGGGCGTGGACGACCTGGCCGTTGCCAGCGTAGATCCCCACATGGCTGGCGCCGCTGTAGAAGGCGACAATGTCACCGGGCTGCAGGTCGGCCTTGGACACCTGCGTGCCCCCACCGATCTGGGCCTGGCTGGTACGCGGGATGGAGATACCCGCCTCCTTGTAGGCCCACGAGGTCAGACCTGAGCAGTCGAACGAACTCGGGCCGGTTGCGCCCCAGACGTAGGGCGAACCGACGCGGGTGCTGGCTGCGTCAAGGATGCGCTGACCGGTCGAGACGACCGGCGCGGGGGCGGCGAACTCAACGGGGGCCGCCTGGGCGAGACCGGCCGGGAGTTCGATGCCCTCCGGGAGGTCGAAGCTGACCTGGGTCGGCACACCGGGCAGGTGCAATTCGACGGGGACGTCGACGGTGACGGGCGCGGCGGCGGCGGTCCCAGAGCCGGCGACAGCCGCTCCGGCTGCGAGCAGGCCGGCGGCGGCGACACGACGGCCGGTCGAGCTGGTCTTGATGCTGTGGGCTCCCACGAAGACTGTTCCTCTTTCTTCCTGCGACACCGACCGGGTTAGCTGACGGGTTCGGACACGGAAGTCTGTCCTACGCTCTTCGGGCCAGTTGGCCCTCGTGCGATTCACCCCAGTGGATCTTGGTTCCCCGGTGCACCCTTCGGCGCTTAGGCGTGACCCCGGCTCCCCACCGGCGGGCGGGCGATGACTTCCGAGGTCTCGAAAAGGTTACGAAACCGTCTCTTCGAAGTCCAGTTCATCGCTCACGCGGCGGCCTCAACATCCAGAATCTCGATCGCCGAGACCATTCCGAGCCCCCTCAGCACGTCGATAGCGTCACGAACCTCTGGGTCCAGAACGTAGCCACACGACTCCGGCGAAAGCTCGTCCACCTGCACATTTCCGCCATCAAGCACGGACAGGATGCACCCATCACAAACATCGGGCCGAGCCGGGCAACTGCCGCAATCGATCGAGAACATGATCTACCTCACACTTCGTCCTGGGCGTGTTGCCCGTTCGTTACCGAGCCGCTATCCGGTCCGGAGGGGTCGTTGCGCATCGCACCCTAGAAAGGAGGTCCGACAAGCACTGCGAGGACGGACTTGTCGGAGGGCGCCGCTACCGTCGCCGGCATGTCCCGATCCCCCTCCCCCGTGACAACCGGGGTGCAGGTCGCGTTCGACGAGCTCGAACCACTACTCTCCGACGTCACCTTTGTGGTGGTGGATCTGGAGACGACAGGCACAAGGCCCGGTAGCGACGAGATCACCGAGATTGGAGCGGTGCGCGTCCGTGGCGGTGAGGTGCAGGCGGAGTTGTCGACGTTCGTCGCGATCAGCGGAGCTCTTCCCGGCCACATCAGCAGACTGACCGGGATCGCCCCCGGGGACCTGGTTGGCGCACCGGCTCTCGGGGAGGTCATGTCGACTTTCCTCGAGTTCTCGCGCGGCGCCGTCGTGGTGGCACACAACGCGCGGTTCGACCTGGGGTTCCTGCGGGCCGCCGCCGCAACCACAGGGCACCCGTGGCCTGATCCGCCTTCTCTCTGCACACTGTCTCTCGCCAGGCGGGTCTTGCACCGCGGGGAGACTCGGGGGCATCGACTCGGAGTACTCGCCGCCCACTTGGGGGCCACCGTCGAACCCAACCACCGAGCCCTGCAGGATGCGCGCGCCACGGTAGATGTCCTGCACGCACTGATCTCGCGTGTGGGTGACTGCGGTGTCTCGACGCTCTCGGAACTGCGCGCATACGACGGTCGCCTGGCCCCCGAAGTGAGAAGGCGCGCAACCATGACCGAGTCGCTCACCGGCGGGCCGGGCGTCTACGTGTTCCGTGACGAGTCCGGCGGAGCACTGTACGTCGGGTCGTCCGGCGCCGTCCGTAGACGGGCACGCTCCTATTTCTCCGGCGGGGACACGCGCGGACGGATGCGCACCATGGTCGGACTGGCGTCCTCCGTCGACTCGGTGGCCTGTGCCCACCTCCTCGAGGCGTGGACCGTCGAGGAACAGCTCATCGACTCACTGCAGCCGCCGTACAACACGCGCTCGCGCAGCCCTCGGCGCGGCTGGTGGCTCACGCCGCCCACCGGTCGGGCCACCCGACCACGGGTCATCAGGACCCCGGACGACCCGTCAGCCATCGGGCCGTTCCGGCGGGCCGAGGACGCGCGGGTCGCCTGGGAGGATCTCCTCGGTGAGCTCGGTACCGACCCGGGAGCCGATTGCTGGGCGGCATTGGCGGACGGGCGGGACTCCGGCCCGCTCCGTGACCTAGTCGACCGGGTCGCGGCTTTGGCGGCCGAGGGCGCGTTCGAGCGGGCTGCACGGCTCCGGGATCGCACCGCTGCGCTCGTGCGTGTGCTCGCCCGGCGGCAGGAGCTCGCCGCCACGGCTGCGCTTCCCGAGGTCGTGCTCGTGCAACCGGCACCACGCCGCACCTGGGCGGTGGCAGTGGTACGACACGGTCGTCTCGCCGGCTCGGGGGTCGTCCCACCCGGTGCTGCACCCATGCCCGTCATCGACGGACTCCGAGCGGCCGCGACCACCGTGACTGCAGGACCCGGGCCCTTCGCCGGAGCCACCGCCGCCCAAATCCGGAACGTCCACCGATGGATCGATTCGACGCCGACCCGCATCGTCTCAGTCGAGGGGTGCTGGTCGCTCCCCCTGGATGGTGCGCACACACTCGCCGGCTGGGCGGAGCAGGCCGAGAAAGCCGCCGCCGAACATCGCGGACCCGCCGCGTTCAGCTCACGCTGAACGCGGCCCATTTCTCGAGCAGCCGCGCAGCTTCGCCGTCGTCAATCACCGCTGCGGCCCGGTCCACCCCCGCGCGCATGGCGGCGACCAGATCGGCACCACGCTCGAGGCCGTCGAAGGCCACCAGCGCGGCCGCAGAGTTCAGTAACACCGCGTCGCGGACGGGGCCCGGCGCGCCCGCGAGGAGATCGCGCGCGACCCCGGCGTTGTGGACACCGTCCCCGCCGCGCAGTTCCTCGATCGAGCAGGTACTCAACCCGAAATCGCCGGGTTCGATCTGGTCCTCGTCCACGTGGCCACCCGAGACCCGCAGAACCCGAGTGGGGCCGGTCAGGGTGATCTCGTCAAGCCCGTCCGAACCACGTACCACGAGCGCCGACTTCCCGCGCAGCGCGAACACCTCAGCCATCACCGTCATCAGGCTCTCGAACGCGCAGCCGATGAGATTGGCCGCAGGGGCGGCCGGGTTCGTGAGCGGACCGAGGATGTTGAACACGGTCGGAATCCCGATCTCCCGACGGGGAGTCGCGGCGAATCGCAATGCGGGATGAAATACGGGTGCAAAGCAGAAAGCCACACCGACCTCGTCCAGGCACCGCCCCACGTCCTCTGGGCCGAGATCGATCGCCACCCCAAGAGCCTCCAGGACGTCGGCTCCGCCGCTCTTGGAGGATGCCGCCCGGTTCCCGTGTTTGACCACAGGCACTCCGCAGGCGCTCACCACTAGTGCCGACATTGTCGAGATGTTCACCGTGCCCTGCCGGTCCCCGCCCGTCCCGACAATGTCCACGCAGGCGCGATCGGTGGGCACCCGATGCGAATAGTCGAGCATGGTCGACGCGAGCGCGTCGAGCTCCGGACCGGTGACACCTTTCATCTTGAGGGCCACCCCGAACGCGGCGATCTGAGCGTCAGTCGCAACACCCTCCATGATCCGGGCCATGGCCCAGCGGGCATCCGTCGGGTCGAGATCTTTGCCAGCAGTGAGGGTGCCGAGGACCCCGGGCCATGACTGCCCCCCGTCGAACGCTGCCGAACTGCCCACGTGTCCCGACCTCCTCTGGTGTCATGAAAGCGAGCCCACACCGCAGGGGGACCGCGCACACGTGGTCAATCGTGCCACTGGGCCGACCTGACGCGAGCGCGGACTCCCCGCACGCACTCGTGCGAAGAACCGCTCAGGGCGCCTGAGAGCGCCCTGATAGCCCCTGCAAGGGGGACCACTTGCGACCTGTGACGTGGCGAAATCTGAGACGACCTGCAGAAACGCTGAACTGACACGCCGATTTCGGGGGTCCATGCAGACTCATCGCTCTTGAGGGGTCATACTTGGCCTCGTGACGAGCGCAGTAGATAACTCAGGATCGGCCATGGCCCAGCGTGTTCATTCGCTGAATCGGCCGAACATGGTCAGTGTGGGCACCATTGTCTGGCTGTCCCAGGAGCTGATGTTCTTCGCGGGTCTGTTCGCGATGTACTTCGTCTCCAAGGCGAACTCGGGAGGTGACTGGCCCTCCTATCCGGTGCACCTCAACGTGCCGTTCGCCCTGACGATCACCGTCATCCTCGTGGCGTCGTCGTTCACCTGCCAGATGGGCGTATTCGCCGCCGAGCAGGGAGACGTCTTCGGACTCCGCCGCTGGTACGTCATCTCCGCGGTGATGGGCACGGTATTCCTCATCGGGCAGTCGTATGAGTACTTGGCACTGGTCCTTGAGGGCACCACCATCCCCTCGAGCGTGTACGCATCAGTCTTCTTCATCACCACCGGTTTCCACGGCCTCCACGTCGCGGCGGGAGTGATCGCCTTCGTCATCCTCGTCATGAGGACGACGATGTCTCGGTTCACGCCGGCACAGGCCACCGCCGCCATCGTGGTGTCGTACTACTGGCACTTCGTCGACGTGGTCTGGATTGGCCTCTTCGTCACCATCTACTTCATCCAGTAGTCAGCTGGCCGCAGGACGCTGTGTCCAGCAGGTCCCAACTCCAAAGGGAACTCACAATGAACTCACCTCACCCACCCGCTGCGGACATGCCGTCGCCGGACCCGGCGACGTCGCCGACGCGTCCGGCCTCGACCAAGCGGCGCCGTCAGGCGACCGGCGCGCTCGTCATCGCTGCCGGCCTGCTCGGCGCGGGAGCGATCGCCACGGCAGTCGTGCCCGAGCCCCAGGTGGCGACGGCCCAGCAGGACCAGGCCGCCCTCATCGCCGAGGGCAAGTCGATCTACGACGTCGCCTGCATCACCTGCCACGGGCAGAACCTGCAGGGCGTCGAGGACCGCGGCCCCTCACTCGTGGGCGTCGGCGCGGGCTCCGCCTACTTCCAAGTACATTCCGGCCGCATGCCTGCGGCCGACAACAAGGCCCAGGCGGAGCGCAAGAAGCCCCGCTACAGTGAGCACCAGATCATGGCCCTCGCGGCGTATGTCGACCTTCACGGTGGCGGGCCGGGACTGATCACCAATCCGGACGGCACTATCGCCCAGGAGTCGCTCCGCGGAGCGACCGGCGAGAACCGCGCCGAGGACATCGCTCGCGGTTCCGAGCTCTTCCGGCTCAACTGCGCGTCCTGCCACAACTTCACCGGCCGCGGTGGGGCCCTTTCGGCCGGTAAGTTTGCGCCGACTCTCGACCCTGCCAATGAGCAGGAGATCTACCAGGCGATGCTTACCGGCCCGCAGAACATGCCCAGATTCTCGGACCGCCAGCTCACGCCTGACGAGAAGAAGGACATCATCGCCTTCATCAAGGACACGGACAACAAGGTATCGCCGGGAGGCTACGGCCTCGGCGGCCTCGGTCCAGTGACCGAAGGTGTGGCCATGTGGCTTGTCGGCATCGTCGCCCTCATCGGTGCGACCCTGTGGATCGGATCCCGTTCATGAGTGAGACCCCGAAGAACCCGTCACCGGCCGACCTGGACCGGATGAGCGATGCCGAGCTCGTGAAGCTGGGCACCGAGCTAGACGAGGTCGAAGTCCGGCACCGCGAGGAGCGCTGGCCCGACGGAGTCACCACCCGCGCCGAGAAGCGTGCTGCACGGACCGTCACCACCTGGTTCGCGCTGTCGGCACTGTTCGGCCTCGCCTTTGCCGTCGTCTACATCTTCTGGCCGTGGGAGTACCGCGGTGAAGGTGAGGACGGCTACTGGCTCTACCTGGTCTACACGCCGCTCCTCGGCGTCACGATCGGTCTGTCGATCCTGTTCCTCGGCTTCGGCGCAGTGCAGTTCACCAAGAAGTTCATTCCCGAAGAGGTTTCGGTCCAGACTCGCCACGACGGTCCTTCGGATGACCTCGACCGCCGTACATTCGTCGCCGAGCTCAACGACTCGTGGAAGACGTCGACCCTCGGCCGCCGCAAGGTCATGGGCGGTTTCCTCGGTGCGGGTGTCGGACTCATCGGCCTCTCCGCGATCCTGCCCCTCGGTGGCATGATCAAGAACCCGTGGAAGCGCGGCGAGATGAACATCGCCGGAGACGGGACCCTGCACACCACCGGGTGGACGCTGGCGTCCGATAACCGTCCCGATGGCATGCCCGCGGAGAAGGTCTACCTCGGCCGCGACACCGGCAAGGTGTACCCCGATGGCACCCCGCCGGCCGGTGAGGGTCGCCTCGAGCGGATCCGCGTGGACGACCTCTCGGCCGGTGGCTTGGAGTCCGTCTTCCCTCTCCCCGCCAGCGCGTTGGGCAACTTCGAGGAGCAGATGCACTCGATCCACGGGCCGCGCAACTCGGTCATGCTCATCCGCTTCCGCCCCGAGGACGCAGCTCGCGTGACCAAGCGCAAGGGCCAGGAGAACTTCAACTACGGCGACCTGTACGCCTACTCGAAGATCTGCACCCACCTCGGCTGCCCCACCTCGCTGTACGAGCAGCAGACCCATCGATTCCTCTGCCCGTGCCACCAGTCGCAGTTCGATGCGCTCGAGTACGCGAAGCCGATCTTCGGCCCCGCCGCCCGTGCGCTTCCGCAGCTGCCCATCGCCGTCGACAGCGAGGGTTACCTCGTTGCCAACGGTGACTTCATCGAGCCGGTCGGACCTGCCTTCTGGGAGCGTCGTTCATGAGCAACAACACGAAACTCGCGGCACTGGGCGACGGCCTGGACTCGCGATACACCATGTCCAAGGGCTTGCGCCGGCAGATCAACAAGGTCTTCCCGACGCACTGGTCCTTCCTACTGGGCGAGATCGCCCTGTACAGCTTCATCATCCTGCTGATCTCGGGTGTTTACCTCACCCTGTTCTTCGACCCCTCGATGTCGAAGGTGATCTACCAGGGTGCGTACGCGCCGCTCAACGGCATCGAGATCTCCCGCGCCTACGAGACGGCGCTCACCATCTCGTTCGAGGTCCGTGGCGGACTCTTCGTGCGGCAGATCCATCACTGGGCGGCGCTGCTGTTCGTCGCCTCGATGGTCGTGCACATGATCCGCATCTTCTTCACAGGAGCATTCCGCCGCCCACGTGAAGCCAACTGGATCATCGGCTGCGTGCTGCTGCTCCTGGGCATCGTCGAGGGGTTCCTCGGCTACGGCCTGCCTGACGATGTTCTCTCGGGCACCGGTCTCCGGATCACCTCGAGCATCATCGTCGGCCTGCCCGTCATCGGGACATGGATGCACTGGATGATCTTCGGCGGGGACTTCCCCGGTGAACTGATGATCCCGCGCTTCTACGTTCTCCACGTCCTGATCATCCCGGCGATCATCCTCGCGCTGATCGCGGCTCACCTCGCGCTGGTCTGGTACCAGAAGCACACGCAGTTCCCCGGGCCCGGCCGCACCGAGAACAATGTCGTCGGTGTCCGGATCCTCCCGGTGTTCGCCGTCAAGTCCATCGCGTTCGGCGCCATCACGGTCGGCATGCTCATGCTCTTCTCGGGCTTGTTCACCATCAACGCGATATGGAACCTCGGGCCGTACAACCCGTCTCATATCTCGGCGGGCTCGCAGCCTGACTGGTACATGCTGTGGACTGAGGGTGGCGCCCGTGTGATGCCAGCCTGGGAGCTCTACCTTGGCCCGTACACCGTCCCGGCGACCACTTGGGTAGCCGTGATGCTCGGAGCGATGGTCGCCCTGATGTTCGCCTATCCGATGATTGAGGCCAAGGTCACCGGCGACAGGGCGCATCACAACCTGCTCCAGCGTCCGCGCGACGTGCCCGTTCGCACGGCCGCCGGCATGATGGCGATCACGTTCTATGTGATCCTCGTCCTGATGGGTACGAACGACCTCATCGCGTACCACTTCTCGATCTCGCTGAACGCGACGACATGGGCGGGCCGGATCGGCCTGATCGTCCTGCCGCCGCTGGTGTACTTCTTCACCTACCGCCTGTGCCTGGGTCTCCAGCGCGCGGACCGGGATGTGCTGGAGCACGGCATCGAGACCGGCATCATCATGCGGATGCCGCAGGGTGAGTTCATCGAGGTGCACCAGCCGCTCGGCGAGATCGACGAGCACGGCCACGCGGTCCCACTCGAGTACGCCGGCGCCAAGGTGCCTACCAAGATGAACCAGCTTGGTGTTGCGGGGCGTCCGATCCGGGGCGCGCTTACCGCCGACCCGATCGAGGAGGCCCGTCTGCTCGACGACGCCGAGCACGACAAGCACCACCGAGAGAATGCGATGCTCACCACACTGCAGGAAGAGAACCGGGCACGTCGCCACGACGAGCGCTGATTCCCCTCTAGCACCCGACTGCGGGCCGGATCTCCACTTGGAGGTCCGGCCCGCAGTCCTTTCATCCCTGTTCCTCGAGTCCGGAGAGAGGTGGACATGAGCGATCATCGGGCGAACCTGGACCCCGGGTCCGACATCGTGCTCACCGAGGAGTTCGACCGCGCCCTCGAGCTCCTTCACTCGGGACACGACCTCTTCCTCACGGGAAAGGCCGGAACCGGAAAGTCGACTCTCATAAGACGATTTCTCTCAGAGACCGACCAGCCCACGCTCGTCGCCGCGCCCACCGGCATCGCTGCCCTCAACGTGGGCGGGTACACCATTCATCGACTGTTCGGCTTCCATCCCGGCCACACAGTCGAGCACGTGCGCAGCAACGCCTACCGCCCCGGTCGCTTTACCCAGGCACTGGCCGGCGCCCACACCCTCGTCCTCGACGAGGTCTCCATGCTCCGGGCCGATGTGTTCGACATGATCGCGATCGCCCTAGAGCGGTTCGGCCCGGACCCGACGATGCGGTTCGGGGGTGTCCGCCTCATCCTCGTCGGTGATCTCTTCCAACTGCCCCCAGTCGTCACCGCATCGGAGAAATCGTCCTTCGAGGCCACGTACCCGACGCCGTACTTCTTCTCGGCCGAGCATTACGACCCAGCGGACTTCCCCACCGTCGATCTGACCCATGTCTTCCGGCAGTCCGGCGACCCGGAGCTCACCGCGATCCTCAATTCGATTCGGGAAGGCACGCTCGTCGGCGCGGCTCGCGAACGCCTCAACTCCCGGACCGATCCGAGCTTCGCTCCCCCGGACGACGAGTTCTGGTTGACGCTCGCCACCACCAACAACCGGGCGGCGAGACATAATCAGCGGCGCCTCGAGCGTCTGCCCGGGTCGGATCTGGCGTCGGAAGCAACGGTCACCGGAGATCTCACAGGGTTCGAGCTCCCGACCCAGCAGGTGCTGACGTTCAAGATCGGCGCCCAGATCATGATGCTGACCAATGACCCTGCCGACCGGTGGGTCAACGGCTCCATTGGACGGGTGGTCGACGTGACGCTCGGGAGACGCGGCGACCGCGGAGAAAGGGGGCCCGTCGTCGTCGTCGAGTTCACGGGCGGCGAGGTCGCCGACGTTGCGTTGCACACCTGGGACGTCACCAGACCGGATACCGCTGGTGGCGCGTTGCGTCACGAGGTGGTCGGCAGCTTTACCCAACTCCCTTTCACGCTCGCCTGGGCCGTCACCATCCACAAGAGCCAGGGGCAGACCCTGGACAGGGTCGTCGTGGACCTCAGCGGGGGTACATTCGCGGCAGGCCAGCTCTACGTGGCATTGAGCCGATGCCGCTCCCTCGAGGGTCTGGTGCTCACGCGACCGGTGCTGCCCGGGGATCTCAAAACCGACCGTCGGATCATCCGGTTCCTGAGGTCGCCGGGCGGAAGGACCTCCACGCGTCGCTATTGCGCGATCGCAGTGCTGACCGTCGGCGAGGACGGCCCCCGGTCTAAATCGCGCCCCGTGGAACTGGCCGTTGTTTTCCCAGACGGCACTGGGGTGACCACGCTGGTCAACCCGCAGCGCGACCTGGCCCGAGCGCGAACGGAGTGCGGGATCTCCGTCGCCGACGTCCTGCTCGCTCCGACGCTCTTCGAGGCGTGGGCGATGCTCGCGCCGTTGATGGACGGTTACACACCGGTCGGCGTGGACCTCGACGCCACGTTCGGCCAAATGGTCGCCGAATTCGCGCGGCTTGGTCGCGAGGTGTCGATGCCACTCGGTATCGACATCCGGGCCGAGGTCCTCAGCCCTGGTGAGCGGGCCCGGTCCCGTGCCGGGTCAGCCCTCATCCGCGCACGGGCGGCGCTGACAGCCCACGGCCGCCTAGTCCTCGACGACGCGGCGGCCGGGACGTTTGACGCCGACCTCATCGACGAAGCGCCGGTCAGTTACCTGCTCAGTCGTGACACAGACGTTCGACCGCCAACCTCAACGGCGCTCCCCCAGCTGTCGGCGGTCCTCGCGATCAGCGCCGACGTGGGTGCCGCGCTGCTGGACCGTCCGGTCCGCGACGGGCGACCGGGCATCGGCGGCGACGACGACGGGCTCGTCACCCCTGGCGACCGCGATCTCGTCGCCGGGGCGCGCGAGCTCGTCGCCGAGCAGATCCGCCTCGCAGCGCAACGGGTGCCGATGACCGCTGACGTGATCGACCGGCTGCGAATGACCTCGCGGATCGTGGGCACTGACCTGACCCGGGGGCTGGAGGTACCGCCAACGGCCGGACCCGCCGACATACTTCGACCCGGGGCGCGGGTCTGTTTCTCCGGCAGCGCCCTGGATTCCTCCGGAGTCCTCGTCTCGCGAGAGGAGATGGAGGCTCTCGCCGCCCGTCACCACCTGGTCCCCGTGGGCGCTGTAACCAAAAGCCGATGCGATGCCCTGGTGGTCGCCGAAGCCGGCAGCCAATCGGTCAAGGCGCGGGCGGCCCACAAGTGGGGCACCCCGGTCCTCACCGCCGCCGATTTCCTCGACTGGGCCGGACACTGACCCCGGGGGCCAGTGTCCGCCCGCAGCTTACGGAGCGATAGGCAGGGGCTGGCCGGCCATGTCGGCCACCGCCCGGTACGCCATGGCCATCCCGGATCCCAGCGGAACGCCCGGGCCCGGATAGGCCTCCCCCGATACCGACGCCGACGAGTTGCCAGCGGCGTAGAGGCCCGGGATGGGGTGGCCGTCGGCATCGAGCGCGGCGCCGTTCGAGTCGATCACCGCGCCGCCCTTGGTGCCGAGGTCGCCAAGGACGAGCCGGACGGCGTGGAGTCGGTCCCCGCCAACCGGACGCAGGCATTGTTCGGGCGTCGAGGCGCCCAGGAAGAACCGCCCGTAGGGGTCCTCCCCGCGTGCGAAGTCGGAATCCCTGCCCTGCTCGGCGAAGCCGTTGAAGCGATCTACGCTCTCGCGCAGCGCTACCGGGTCGAGCCCGGTGGCGTCGGCCAGCTCCTCGACGGATCCGGCGGTGTGCCATAGACCGGCATTTCGCAGCTCGTCGGGCTCGGGTGCGGGAATGCAGATCGCCGGGTATCCGCCGGCCTCCGCGTCGTCGAACACGAGCCAGAACTCGTCGCCGGCTCCGTCTGCCATGCGGGCCCGCATCTTCCGGCCCATCTGGTCGTACGGCAGGAGTTCGTTGGCGAACCGCTTTCCGGTTCCGTCGACGATCAGCCCGGAACGGAAACCCAGGGTGAAGGCGGCGTGCCCGTTGGGAAACAGGGTGGCGGGGCACCACCAGGACTGGTCGAGCAGGTCCAGCTTGGCCCCGACCTCCTCGAACATGCGGACGGCGTCGCCGGAGCCCGTATCGGGGTGGGACGAGGACCAGTCCGCGGTCGGCATGTCCTGCCAGCGCTGACGAAGGTCGGACGAGCGCTCGAATCCGCCTGCCGCGACCAGTACCCCGCGGCGTGCTCCCAGCACCTGACGGCCGGAGTCGCCATGCACGACCACCCCGACCACGCGCCCCTCGGCGTCGCGGACCAGCTCGTCGGCGGCGGTGTTCAAGCGTGTCTCGGCGGCGTCCAGCGCGTCCAGGGCGAGCACGAGTCGGGCCACCCAGGCCCGTCCGCCCTCAAGCCTGGTGGTGTCCTCGTCCGCACCGAACTGGTCGGCGGGCACCGGGCGTCGAATGTCGGTCACCCGGTCCCCGACCTCCTCGCCTTTGATCGGCTTGGGGTAGATGCTGCGACCTAGTTCCTGGCGACCCGGGGCGTCGAAATAGTCGGGGAACGCCTGAAATCGTGTGGGGATACCCAACTCATCCTGAAGGAAGTCGACGACCAGCGGTCCGGTGTTGAGGAATGCGTCCTGGACATCCGCGGCGGTACGGTCGCCGACCACAGCACGGAAGTACGTGCGCCCGCGTTCCACGGAGTCCTCAACCCCGTCTCGGGCAAGCACGGAGTTGCCGGGAAGCCACACGGCGCCGCCGGAGTACGCGGAGGTCCCGCCGAAGCGGTCGGTCTTCTCGATCAGGCAGGTCGACAGTCCGCGGGCTGCGGCTGACGCGGCGCCGAAAAGGGCGGCCACCCCCGATCCCACGACCACCACGTCGAATTCCTCGTCAAATGTGCTGTCCTGCGCCGTCACGGGAGCCCCTAGTCTTCTGTTGGTCATCTCCAGTGGAACACGTTCCACTTCCCTTAGTGACACTAACACCGCCCCTCGCGGCGGTACCTTCGTTCCCGATCGGTGGGGGCGCGGACGATCGAGTGCAGAATCGAAGAATGACCGATGCCAATGGGGACGCCAGCCGGGGCGGGGACGTGGAGCACACTGAGGACGGCCACTACATCGTGGTCAGAGGACGTCGATGGCGGGCCACGGACCCCTCGATACCGGACAAGTTGCGCTCCGAACTCGTCGCCGCGCTCATGACCGGTCGTCGGTTAGTCAAGATCGAGGGTGACGCCGCGCGCGTCATGGTGAACGACGCCAAGGTCGCACTCGGAGAGCGCGGCACCCCGTGGTGGGAACCGACAGACGAGGGGACTCGCGACCGCATCGCCGCGACGATCAGGACGCTCCTGCGCTCGCGGGGGGATGGCTCAACCTGTCCGTCTGACGCGGCGCGGGCGGTCGGCGGCGCCGAGTGGCGTGACCTCATGCCCACGGCGAGGGAGGTGGCCTTCGAACTCTGCGACGACGGCGTTGTCGCGGTGACGCAGCGCGGTGAGCGGGTCAGCGGATCCGACGTGAGGGGACCGATCCGGATCGTCGCCGACGACGGTTTGGAATTCACTCCCCGGGACCACTAATCCGTCCGCCGGGAAGAATTGCGGATCAGGTGGCATAGCCCACGTTCTTGTATGCTACTGGTCAGTAGAAGTCCACTCACCACGACGTCCCCCTCCCCTCCCCTCCGGCACGGTGGGCCGCTCCGGAGCGGGTCGTCCCAGGGAAAGGCACGCACTTGCTCCGCACTGTGTTCAACGAAGACCACGAAGCCTTCCGCCAGACGCTCCGCGACTTCATCGAGTCCGAGGTGACACCCCACTTCCAAGACTGGTTCGAGGCCGGCATCGTCCCTCGCGAGTTTTACTACAAACTCGCCGATCTCGGCCTTTTCGGCATCAACGTCGACGAGGAGTACGGCGGCGCCGGTATCAACTCCCACAAGTTTGAGGCGATCCAGGCCGAGGAGATCGCCCGGGCTGGCGTGAACTTCGGCGGCTCGAACGTCCACGTCCTTCTCGGACTGCCCTACATCAAGGCCTTGGCAACAGAGGAGCAAAAGCAGCGTTACCTGCCCAAGTTCGTCTCTGGCGAGGAGATGTGGGCACTGGCTATGACCGAGCCTGGCACGGGGTCGGATCTGGCCGGGATGAAGAGCACCGCCAAGCTCTCCGAGGACGGCACGCACTACGTCCTCAACGGGGCCAAGACCTTCATCACCGGCGGCGTGCACGCCGACCGCGTGATCGTGTGCGCCCGCACCGCTCCACCGCGCGAGGACGACCGCCGGTTCGGCATCTCACTGCTCGCAGTCGACACCAAGCTCGAGGGTTACGCGGTGGGTCGCAAGCTCGACAAGGTCGGCCTCAAGACCTCCGACACCGCCGAGTTGTCCTTCACGGACGTGAAGGTGCCGGTCGAGGACCTGCTCGGTGAGGAAAACCGCGGCTTCTACTACCTCGGCCAGAACCTGCCGTCCGAGCGTTGGGGCATCGCCTATGGCGCCTACGCCCAGGCCGCGGCGGCGGTGCGCTTCGCCAAGGAGTACACGCAGCAGCGGACCGTGTTCGGCAAGCAGGTCGCCGAATTCCAGAACACCAAGTTCGAGTTGGCCGCCTGCCAGGCCAAGGTCGATGCCGCGCAGGCAGTCGCCGACCGCGCACTCGAGGCGCTGGACGCCGGCGAACTAACTGCTGCGGAGGCGGCTTCAGCCAAGTTGTTCTGCACCGAAGTCGCCGCCGAGGTCATCGACCGTTGCCTTCAGCTGCACGGCGGCTACGGCTTCATGAACGAATACCCGATCGCCCGGCTGTATTCGGACAACCGTGTCAACCGCATCTACGGTGGCACCAACGAGGTCATGAAGTCCATCATCGCCAAGGACATGGGCTTGTAGCCCCCGCGGTCCCCTGACCAACTCACACGGGCCCCGTCCGCTCCCAGCGGACGGGGCCCGTGTGAGTTGGCGACCGGCTTAACGGCCGAGAAGGTTAGAGTGCCGGACCGTCTTGCTCGCGTTTGCCCTATCCAACACACGATCGAGTGACTGCGGTGGCGGGCGACCGTCCGCAGGCGGGAGGGGGCGGCACTTGGACGCCGAGCGCACCGAACACAGCGGCGACAATGCCGACGCCGGCCGCGCCTTCACGACGCCCCTGGCCCCCGACAACAACGAAAGGGCCCGGCGTCGCGGTGTGCGACGCCGGGCCCTTGCCGAAGGCGATGAGGAGGTCAGTGCTTCTCGCGACCCCAGTGGTATTCGAAGACCAGGCCAGAAGCGCAGATGATGAGGGAGGTGGCGCCACCGATCAGCACCCACCAGTTCCAGAACGCCGCACCGTAGCCGACGATGCACACCGAGAAGGCCACGAGCACCGGCCAGAAGCTGTGCGGGCTAAAGAAGCCCAGCTCACCTGCGCCGTCCGAAACCTCGGCCTCCTCGAAGTCCTCGGGCAGGGTACTGATGCGCCGCGCCACGAACCTGAGGTAACCGCCGATCAGCAGGGCCAGGCCGGACGAGAGGATAAAGGCGGTCGTGCCCACCCACTCGACGCCCGTCCGCGATGTACCGGTGAGGTACGCATACCCGATACCTAGGACACCCAGGAAGATAAACAGGGCGTCGAAAATTCGTACTGTTGCGTTCATCGTTCAGGAATCCTTCGCGTGATACCGGGAGAGCCGTCAGTTGCCCGACGCGGTCTCGATGATGTTGTTCTGGTCACGGGTATCGCTGCGGCCGGTCTTGAACGGTGCAGTCGAGGTCGCGTACGGCTCCTGGCCGATCGACTCCAGCGCCTGAGCGTTGCTCGCAGTCGGGTTGTCCTGACGGAACGCGATGTACGCCGCGAAGTCCTCGGGCGATACAGCACGCAGTTCGAAGTTCATCATCGCGTGGTAGATGCCGCACATCTCGGCACACCGCCCGACGAAAGCGCCCTCGCGCTCGATCTCCTCGATCTGGAACATGCTCAGCTGCTGGTTCCTGGCCGGGTTCGGCATGACGTCAAGCTTGTAGACGAATTCGGGGATCCAGAAGGAATGGACCACGTCGGCAGCCGCGAGTCGGAACTCGATTCGGGTGCCGGTCGGCACCACCAGCACTGGGACCTCTTCGGAGGTTCCGACAGTCTCGATGTTGTTGAAGTGCAGGTACGACTTGTCCTCGGCGAGACGGCCATGGATCGGGCCACCGGCGGCGAGCTCACCCTCGTGCCCGAGGGCCGCCCGCTGCTCGTCGGAGAGCACACCGGCCTCCTCGGCCGCGCGCTGCGCCTCGTAGTTGGTGCCGTCCTCGATGCTGACACCCGCGACGTCGACCTTGTTGTAACCGAACTTCCAGTTCCATTGGAATGCGGTGACGTCGACCTTGACGCCGACCTCCTCCTCCGGACGGAGATCAAGAACCTTGTTCTGCGTGACCACGGTGAAGTAGAAGAGCACGGAGATGATCACGAACGGCACAGCCGTGTAGATCAGCTCCAGCGGCACGTTGTACGCGGTCTGACGCGGGAACTCGCCGTCGTCGTTCTTCCGCTTGCGATGGAAGGCCATCGACCAGAAAATCAGGCCCCACACGAAGACGCCGACGATCAGCGAAGTGACGACGGTGCCCGTCCAGAACTCGCGGATCGCAATGCCCTCCGGGGTGATCCCGTTCGGGAACCCGAAGTTGATCGTCTGGTTCCACCACTTGTTGTCGGTGTGGAGGCTACAACCGGACAACAGCAAGCCCAATGTGCCGAGAGACACCGCGAGTGTCGCTCTGCGCGTCCGACGACGCCCGTCACGCTGTTCCACCATCACGCCTTCCTGATCAGCGGCACCGGCCACGTGGCCGGGACACCTTAAAAGAGTAGACCACGGCTCTCAGAATGGCAGCCGCGGGTCCGGCAATTCACCCGGAAGCCCCCCGCGCCGTCCGCGGGAGGCGGGAGGGCCAGCGCGGACCAGTAGTATTCGATCGCGTCGCGACCCGCGCGGGCGGGTCACCGCTGACGCCCCGACGACGATGGACGAGGTACCCGACGCATGTGTGGCCTGCTTGGTCTGATCACCCCCGACGGCTCCGCCCGTACCCACGAGGCCCGGGTACTGGGCGCCATGGGGTGCCAGCGTCACCGCGGCCCCGACGAGGTGGGCACCTGGGTAGACGGTGACATGGCATTCGGCTTCAATCGGTTGTCGATCATCGACATCGCCCACTCGCACCAGCCCCTGCGCTGGGGCCCGCCCGAGCAACCCGACCGCTATGCGCTGGTCTTCAACGGGGAGATCTACAACTACCTCGAGCTCCGAGAGGAGTTGCAGCGCGAGCACGGCGCCACGTTCGAGACCGAGGGTGACGGCGAACCGATCGTCGTAGCGTTCCATCACTGGGGCCCCACCGCGGTCAGCCGGCTCCGCGGAATGTTCGCCTTCGCGATCTGGGACACCGTCGAACGGTCGCTGTTCGTCGCCCGCGACCCCTTCGGCATCAAGCCCCTATACATGGCGACCGGGCCCGGTGGAACGGTGTTCGCGAGCGAAAAGAAGTCCGTCACCGAATTGCTCGACCTCGTCGTCGTCGACACTTCCCTCGACACCCGCGCCCTCCAGCATTACGTCACTCTCCAGTACGTCCCGGAGGACGAGACTCTCACCCGCGGGGTCCGACGACTTGAATCCGGCTGCCACGCCACCCTCACCCCCGGCACCGCACCGGTGATCGAGCGCTACTTCGAGCCCACTTTTCCCGTGGTGCCCTTCGCCGACGGCGACGCCGAGCGCCGCTACGACGAGATCGCCGCCGCGCTTGAGGACTCCGTCGCCAAGCACATGCGCGCCGACGTCACCGTGGGGTCCTTCCTATCCGGAGGCATCGACTCCACCGCGATCGCCGCACTGGCCCGCCGACACAACGAGAACCTGCTGACATTCACCACTGGTTTCGAGCGCGAGGGGTACTCCGAGATCGACGTCGCTGCCGAGTCGGCCGCCGCGATCGGCGTGGAACACATCGTCAAGGTGGTGTCCCCCGAGGAGTTCGCCGCCGCCATCCCCGAGATCATCTGGTACCTCGACGAGCCCGTCGCGGATCCCGCCCTGGTCCCCCTTTACTTCGTCGCCCGCGAAGCCCGCAAACACGTCAAGGTGGTCCTCTCCGGCGAGGGCGCAGATGAGCTTTTCGGCGGCTACACCATCTACAAGGAGCCGCTGTCGCTGGCGCCGTTCGAGAGAGTGCCGGGCGGGATCCGGCGCGCGCTGGGCCGGGCCAGCACGCTCATCCCCGAGGGCACGCGCGGCAAGAGTCTGCTGCACCGAGGCTCGATGAGTCTCGAGGACCGGTATTACGGCAACGCCCGCTCCTTCTCCGAGAACCAGGTTCGCGCGGTGCTGCGCGACTACCGGCCGGAATGGAGCCACCAGGACGTCACCGCGCCGATCTACGAGCGCTCACGCGGGTGGGACCCGGTCGCCCGCATGCAACACCTGGACCTGTTCACATGGCTGCGCGGCGACATCCTGGTCAAGGCCGACAAGGTCACCATGGCCAACTCTCTCGAGCTGCGCGTGCCGTTCCTCGACCGTGAGGTCTACGAGGTCGCCTCGCGACTCCCCCACACCGAGAAGGTCGCCCATGGCACGACCAAGTACGCCCTGCGCAAAGCGCTCGAGCGGATCGTGCCCGCCCACGTGCTGCACCGTAAAAAGCTGGGCTTTCCCGTGCCGACCCGCCACTGGCTCGCCGGGCCCGAGCTGCACGACTGGGCCCGGGATCACGTGGCGGCGTCCGGCACCGACGAGTACGTGGACAAGGGCGCCGTGATGCGGATGCTCGACGAGCACCGGCGGGGCGAGTCCGACCACAGTCGCCGCATCTGGACCATGCTGTGCTTCATGATCTGGCACGGCATCTTCGTCGAGGGCCGGATCATCCCGGACATCGAGCAGCGCGAGTACCCGGTACGCCTCTAGCGGGGCCCAGTGGGCCCCGCCGGACAGGAAATCACGCGGGCAGAAGCGTGGAGAGTTCCTCGGCGGCCTCGTCGCCATAGGTGTCGACGAGCCGCCGGCGGGCGGCAGCCGGGTCGATGGTCCACTCCTGAGTGCCGGTGGTCTCCAGTACGTGGGTGGCGATGAGGGCCCCGAACTGCGCCGCGCGCTCGAGCGACAGTCCGTCGAGCACACCGGAGAGGAATCCCGCTCGGAACCCGTCGCCGACGCCCGTGGGATCGAGCAAATTCGTCGACGGCACGATCCCGACCTCGATCGGCTCCTCGCCCTGCTCGACTATCACCACGCCGTTCCCGCCGCGGGTGGTCACGCGAGTGCCGACCTTGGAGTCCAGCTCCGCGGCCGTCCACCCGGTCTTGCTGAGCAGCAGTCCGTACTCGTACTCATTAGTGAACAGGTAGCGGGCGCCGTCAACCAACGCGCCGGCCGCGTCCCCGTCGAGGAACGCCAGCTGCTGGGAGGGGTCAGCGGCGAACTCCAGACCGAGCTTGCGGCACTCCACGGTGTGGGAATGCATGGCAGTGGGATCGTTGGCACCGATGAGTACGATCTCGGGCCGACCGATCCGCTCGACCAGTCCGGCCAGAGAGATGGTGGCAGCTTCCCCCATCGCTCCGGGGTAGAAAGACGCGAGCTGCGCCATCTCAGAATCGGTCGTGCACACAAAACGCGCAGTATGCAATGCGGAGCTGATATGGACCGCCGAGCAGTCGACGCCGTGCCGCTCGAGCCAGTCGCGGTAATCGGCGAAGTCCTCGCCCGCGGCCCCGACCAGATGGGGCTGCCGGCCCAGGACGCCGAGCGCGAAGGCGATGTTCCCGCCAACCCCGCCGCGGCGGATCTGTAGCGAGTCCACCAGGAAGCTCAGCGACACGTGCGCGAGCTGATCCGGCAGCAGCTGCTCGGAGAAGCGACCCGAGAAGCTCATGAGGTGGTCGGTGGCGATGGAACCTGTGATGACGACGGACATGACCCAGACAGTAGACGACCCGGACCGATCCCTTACCGGCCCGGGTCGTCAGGTCGTCAACGCGACCACAGAGTCAGTTGAACGAGTCACCGCACGCGCAGGAGCCTGTCGCCTGGGGGTTGTCGATCGTGAAGCCCTGCTTCTCGATGGTGTCGACGAAGTCGATCGAGGCGCCCGTGAGGTACGGCACGCTCATCCGGTCGACGGCGAGCTTGATCCCGCCGAAGTCGTCCACGACGTCACCGTCGAGCGATCGGTCGTCAAAGAAGAGCTGGTAGCGCAGTCCCGCGCATCCACCGGGCTGGACGGCGATGCGCAGCGAGAGGTCGTCACGACCCTCCTGATCGAGCAGGGCCTTGGCCTTGGAGGCGGCGGCGTCCGTGAGCAGTACGCCGGTAGCGGTGTTCTCCGCAGTGGTCATGTCGGTTCTCCTTGCGATCCGAGAGGGCTTCGGGGGCGGTATAAAAGGTCCAACGCCCGCCGGGGAGTCCTCTATTCCCCGGCACCCGTTCCCACGCACACGATACGCCTGCTGCGGCGTACGGGTGAATGTCCGGCGCACGTGTCGATCGCCTAACCTGGGTGTGTGAAGTTGCGCGCATTCGGCTCCAGAGACGACGAGACCAACAAAAGCTCCCCCGAGGTGCGGCCCGAGGCTGCACTTGCATCCGAGCCGTCCGTCGACCCGCGCCGCCCCGCGGGCAAGGGCAAGCCGACGCCCCGGCGCCGCGACCAGGAGCGAGCCCGCGGCATGCGCCAGGGGCCGGTGACCGCACCGGTCACCCGGAAAGAGGCCAGGGAACGCCGCAAGGCCGCGCGGGCCACCATGACCAAGGACGAGCGTCGGGCCGCCAAGGCCGACGATCGTGCGGCCCGCGAGGAGCGCCGGCAGCTCATGATGGAGGGCGACGACCGCTACGTGCTCTCCCGCGATCGAGGCGAGGTCCGTCGCTTCGCCCGCGACTGGGTGGACACCCACCGACGCCTCATCAACTGGTTCATGCCGCTAGCCCTGTTCGTGATCGTGTTCCAGCTCGTCCCGAACCCGGCCCTCATGGCCTACAGTCAAACCCTGTTCCTGGTCCTCATCGCGGTGGTCATCATTGACGGCGTCCTCCTCGGACGGACCGTCAACCGTGCAGTCCGTGAGAGGTTCCCGTCCACCGACGACACCGGTTTCGGCATGGGCTGGTATGCGGTCATGCGCGCGACCCAGCCCCGGATGCTCCGCACCCCACGTCCCCGGGTCCGCCCGGGCGACGCGATCTGACCCGTTCCCGCCGCTGCTCCCGGAAGGGCTTGACCACATGCGCCTGCTCGTCCTCGGTGGTACCCGCTCAGGAAAATCCGCTCACGCCGAGTCCGTGGCCGCCGCCACCGGCGGCGGTGACGTCGTGTACGTGGCCACAGCCAGACGAGACCCCGACGACGACGAGATGTCCGCGCGGATCGAGGCACACCGCGATCGCAGGCCCTCGGACTGGCAGACGGAGGAGACGGAGGACATCGTCCGAGTCCTCGCCGAGCACCCGACCTCGACCGTCCTGGTGGACGATATCGGGGGGTGGCTGACGCGCCGTATGGACGCCACCCTCGGGTGGACCGACGGTGGCGCCGCAGTGGCCGATGACCTCGACACACTCGTCTCCGCTGTTGCCGACCACCCCGGATCCCTCGTCCTGGTCTCTCCCGAGGTCGGCCTGGGTGTCGTCCCGGACACACTCTCGGGTCGGGTCTTCGCCGATGTCATCGGGTCGCTCAACCGGAGGCTCGCCGCGGTGTGTGACTCGGCCGTCCTCGTCGTCGCCGGCCGTGCGCTCCCCCTCGACGCTCCCACCCCGCACCACGGTGCGACCGTGACCACCGGGACCACCGCCGCCGCCGCGGTCACGCAGGCCACGGCCGACGGAGTCGCTGCCGCTCCCGCGGACGCGGTGACCCCACCCGCCGCGACGGTCGCCGCAGAGCGGTACACACCCGGGGACAACGACATCTCCCACGACTTCCCGGGACTGGGTGACGTCGCCTACTACGACGACCCCGTCACCTTCCCGCCGGTCCACCCGCCGTCCCACTCCGTCGCCGAAGAAGCCCGCGCCCGACATCTCACGCTGACCAAACCCGCGAATTCCCTCGGTCGGCTCGAGGAACTGGGCGTGTGGATCTCCTCGTGCCAGGAGGCATGCCCACCCCGGCCGCTCGACCGCGCCAGGGTGGTGGTGTTCGCCGGTGACCACGGGGTCGCTGAACACGGGGTGTCCGCGTTCCCACGCGATGTCACGTTGCAGATGGCCGACAACATCGTGGCCGGCGGGGCGGCAGTGTCCGTCCTCGCGGGCACCGCCGGCGCCACGGTCCGGGTGGCAGACATGGCGATGTCGGCCGAGCGGCCCGGGAGACTCGACGATCACAAGATCCGCCGCTCCAGCGGCTCGATTGATCGGGAGGATGCCCTGAGCCCCGAGGAGGTGCGCGCCGCGATCGCCGCAGGCCGGCGCATCGCCGACGAGGAGGTCGACTCTGGGGCCGACCTGCTCATCGCCGGAGACCTCGGAATCGGTAACACCACGCCGGCCACAGTGTTGACGTGCCTCGTCACCGGGCGCGAGCCGGTTGAGCTGGTCGGGCGCGGGACCGGGATCGACGACGAGGGGTGGATGCGAAAGACCGCCGCGATCCGGGACGCCATGTTCCGGGCGTCCGGCGACCTGCGTGACCCCGTGGCGATGCTACGCAAGGTCGGCGGTGCGGACCTCGCCGCGATGGCCGGGTTCCTGGCCCAAGCCGCGATCCGAAAGACTCCGTGTCTGCTCGACGGTTCCGTGGTCACCGCCGCCGCGCTCATGGCCGAGGCACTGGCCCCCGGTTCCCGCCAGTGGTGGACGGCCGGCCACCGCAGCGCCGAGCCCGCTCACACCGCAGCTCTGACGTACCTCTCACTGGAGCCCATCCTCGAACACTCGATGCGCCTGGGCGAAGGGAGTGGCGCCGTCGCCGCCCTACCCGTCGTCCACAACTCCGTCGCGATCCTCACGCAGATGGCGACGTTCGCCGACGCCGGGGTCAGCGGCAAGGACTGACGGCTCGTGCTCGACGCGGTCCGGCTCGCCCTCTCGTGGATGACGGTGCTGCCCGTGGGCCGACCTGGTGTGCCCGACCCGGCGGCGGCCGGGCGGGCGATGACGGCGATGCCCGTCGTGGGACTCGTGTGCGGCACCGTCGCGACAGCGCTCGCCCACGGCGCACACACCGTGGGAGCGGGGGCACATCTGTCCGGCGTTGTCGGCGTCGCGGCCATGCTGGCATTGACGCGGGGCATGCACGTGGACGCACTGGCGGACGTCGCGGACGGGCTGGGCTCGTATGCCGGGCCGGACCGTGCGCTGGAGATCATGCGATCCGGGTCCATCGGGCCGATGGGCGCCGCCACCCTCGTATTGGTGCTGCTGGCAGAAGTTGCGGCCCTGGGCACCCTGGTCGACTCGGGAGCCTGGCTGGCCCCGGTCGCCGCAGTGGTCCTGTCCCGCTGCCTACCGGTGATCCTTCTGCGCCGTGGCGTCCCCGCAGCCTCGGCGACCGGTTTCGGTGCACTCGTCGCCGGCTCGCAGTCTCGCGGCGTCGTGATGACGACCGGACTAGTCTGTGCGGTCGCCGGCGGCGCACTGGCGGGGTCCGGATGGTCGGACGGAACGTGGTGGGCGCCCGCGGCCGGCGTCGCTGCGGGAATCTTCTCCTATACCGCGGCGGCGGGGTTCGGCCGACACGCCGTCCGTCGATTCGGCGGGATCAACGGCGACGTCCTCGGATCGGTGATCGAGATGGGCACCGCCGCCGCACTGGTGGCGGCGGTGCTCCTGCTCTGATTCTTCTCCTGCTCTGAGTTTTCTCCTGCGCTGGACGCAGGTCGTCAGACCAGCGTAGTCATCCAGCCGAAGGGGTCCTCCACGGATCCGCGCTGGATGCCGGTGAGCATCTCGCGGAGCTGCATGGTGATGGCGCCCGGCCCGCCGTCGCCGACGGTGTAGCCACCGTCCGCGTGCTGCACCGAACCGACCGGGGTGATGACGGCGGCGGTGCCACACGCGAAGACCTCGGAGATCTCGCCTGAGGCCACGCCAGACGCCCACTCATCCACGGAGACCTTGCGCTCGGTGACACGGTATCCGAGGTGGCGGGCCAGCTGCAGCAGGCTGTCGCGGGTGACCCCCGGCAGCAACGACCCGGACAGTGCGGGGGTCACGATCTCTGCAGAATCGCCGGAACCGAGGACGAAGAACAGGTTCATCCCCCCCATCTCCTCGACGTACTTGCGTTCGATCGCATCGAGCCAGACCACCTGGTCGCACCCCTTGGCGGCGGCCTGCTCCTGGGCTGCCAACGAGGCGGCGTAGTTGCCGCCGAACTTGGCCGCCCCGGTGCCGCCGGGGCTGGCGCGCACGTACTCGGTGCACAACCAGACGCTCACCGGGGCCACTCCCCGGGAGAAATACGCGCCCGCCGGCGAGGCGATCACCGAGTAGAGGTACTCGTCAGCTGGCCGCACGCCGAGCCCGGTCTCGGTGGCGATCATGAAGGGCCGCAGGTAAAGCGACTCCTCACCCCCGGCGGCCGGAACCCAGTCACGGTCGATTGCCACGATCTGGCGCAGCGACTCCATGAACAGCTCTTCCGGCAGTTGCGGCATAGCCAGGCGCTGCGCGGAGCGGTTGAAGCGGGCGGCGTTCTGTTCAGGCCGGAAGGAGGAGATCGAGTCATCGGCCTGGCGGTAGGCCTTGAGCCCCTCGAAGATGGTCTGGGCGTAGTGCAGGACCACGGCGGACGGGTCGATGGACAGCGGTGCGTAGGCCTCGACGACCGGGGTTCCCCACTGCCCGTTCGAGTACGGGAGGGTGACCATGTGGTCGGTGAAGTACTTGCCGAAGCCAGGGGCGGCAAGGATCGCCTGACGCTCGGCGGCTGTTCTCGGCGAGGTGGACGGACGGATGTCGAACTCGGACATTTACGGGTCTCGTTCCTGAATGAAGGGGCGGGTCAGCGGGTGCGGATCTCGACGAGCGGGGGCACCGCGAGGCGGCACGATACCTCTCGACCTCGTACGTCGACGACGACCTCGTCACCCTTCTTCAGGCCCGCTTCCAGTTCGATGAACGCGAGCGCGATCCCCGTCTTGAGGGTCGGCGAGAACGTGCCGGAACTGGTGACGCCTACGTCGCGTCCGCCGGCGCGGACTGCCTGTCCGGCCCGCGGGATCCCGCGCCCGGTGACCTCGAGCGCGTACAAGCGACGGGCGGGACCCGCCTCCTTCTGCCGAAGCAGTTCCTCGCGGCCCCAGAAGGCCGGCTTGTCCCAGCCGATCGCCCAGGCGCAGCGCGCTTCGAGGGGGCTGAGGTCCACGGACAGTTCGTTGCCGTGCAGCGGGTATCCGGCCTCGGTGCGCAACGAGTCACGGGCGCCGAGTCCACACAGCGCGCCCTCGCGGGACAGCACCTGCTCGGCGAGAGCGTCCCAGATCGCCCCGGCCTCGTCCCAGGCGGGCAGCACCTCGAAGCCGTACTCGCCGGTGTACCCGGTGCGGCAGATCCGCACAGTCTGCCCGTTCCAGTCGGCGTCGACGTACGCCATGTATTCGAGGTCGGTCGGCAGTCCCAGCGCCTCAAGCACCTCGCCCGCGAGAGGTCCCTGGACTGCGATCACAGCGCGGGAGCGGTGCTCGTCGGTAACAGTGACCTCGGGAGCCTGCTCGGACACGGCGGCCTGCATTCGCCTCACCACCTCGGCGGTGTTGGCAGCGTTGGGGATGAGGAAGATCTCCTCGTCTGAAACTCGGTAGGCGATGAGGTCGTCGACCACGCCTCCGCTTTCGTCGCAGCACAACGTGTACTGAGCGCTACCGGCGGAGATCCGATCGATGTCGTTGGTGAAGCACGAGTTGACGAATTCTGCGGCACCGGGGCCGGTTACGAGTGCCTTGCCGAGGTGACTGACGTCGAACAGGCCGACGGCCGTGCGGGTGGCGGTGTGTTCGGCGACGGTGCCTGAATACTGCACGGGCATAGACCAGCCGCCGAAGGGGGCGAAAGTCGCACCGGCCTCCACGTGACGGGAGTGCAGTGGCCCCTCGTGAAGGTCCCCTGTTTCTGTCATGTGGCCACTCCTCGCGCTCTCCGGTCCGGCTGCCTGCCCACGTTAGTCGATAGACTATGGTGCCCTCGCCGTGGCGGTCCCGCCACAGTGCCCGGGCGCAGAAGGAACCTTCCCGTCAGTCCCGCCGACCCCCAGGAGCGCTTCATGCCGACCGCGCAGTCGATCCTCACCCACAGCCCGGACCTTGCCCCGATCGAGGCGGTCACGACGCCGGTGGACGCCGATGTCCTGGTGGTCGGGATCGTCGCGGATGCCGGGGCCGCAGACGACGCTGCGCCTGTCGTCATCGCCCCCGGGTTGGACGACGGGGTCGCCTCAATGCTCGCCACGGTCGCCCGCTCGGTGGGCGCGTCCACCAAGGTCGCCGCCACCACTCGCGTGCCCGCACCGGACGGCGTGCAGGCCGGGTCGGTGGTGCTCGTGGGGTTGGGTGCGTCGGATGACGAGGTCACCGATGAGACGCTGCGCCGCGCGGCCGGTGCCGCTGCACGCGCCTGCCGTGGGCTCGGGTCCGCGTTGGTGTTGCTCGATGCCGAACGCGCCGAGCAGGTGGCCCTGGGGGCAGGACTCGGATCGTTCCGCCCGGCCAAGGTCACCGCGAAGAACGACGGCGACGACGAGACCATGGACTCCGTGAAGGTGTTCGTCTCCGACGGGGGTGCTGAGGCCGTCGCCCGCGCGGCCACCATCGCCGAGTGTGTCGGCCTCGCGCGAGACCTGGTCAACACCCCGCCCAACCTGTTGTTCCCCGGGTCGTTCGCCGATCGCGCGGCCGAGCTGTCCCGCGAGGCCGGGCTCGAGGTCGAGGTGCTCGACGAGGCCGCGCTCGCGGAGGGGGGGTTCGGCGGCATCCTCGCCGTGGGCGGCGGTTCCTCGCGCGGCCCACGCCTGGTACGCCTGACCCATCGTGGTCCCAAGGGGCGACCCACAGTCGCGCTGGTGGGCAAGGGCGTCACGTTCGACACCGGCGGCATCTCGATCAAGCCGGCCGCTGGCATGGAGCAGATGACCATGGACATGGGCGGCGCTGCGGCCGTGGTCGCCACCGCCATCCTGGCCGCCCGGTTGGGACTGGACCTCACCGTGGTCGCCACCGTGCCCATGGCGGAGAACATGCCGTCGTCGACCGCATACCGACCCGGCGACGTGCTGACCATGTACGGCGGAAGGACCGTGGAGGTCCAGAACACCGACGCCGAGGGCCGGCTGATCCTGGCCGATGCGATCGTGCGCGCTTGCGAGGACTCGCCGTCGCACCTCATCGACACCGCGACCCTCACCGGCGCGCAGATGGTCGCGCTGGGCAAGAAGACGCCGGGAGTGATGGGCACCGATGAATTCCGTGACCGGGTGGCCGAGCTCAGCCGTGAGATCGGCGAGGGCGGATGGCCAATGCCTCTGCCCGAGGAGCTTCGTGACGGCCTCGACTCCGAGGTGGCCGACCTGACCAACGTCACCCCGCATCGCTGGGGCGGCATGCTCTCAGCGGGCCTGTTCCTCTCCGAGTTCGTCGGCGAGGGCGTGGAGTGGGCCCACATCGACGTGGCCGGGCCTGCCTACAACGACGGCGCCCCCGAGGGGTACTTGCCCAAGGGCGGGACCGGTGTGCCCGTTCGGACGATGCTCGCCGTCTTGGAAGACATCGCGGCCGCCGGCTGAGGCACGACCCGCTGCTAGCGCCCGTCGGCCTCACGCATCTGTTCGCGGAGCCGACGGGCGCGCTCGCGCCGCTCGCGTGTGATGCGGACCTCCTCGAAGTCACGCATGCGCTGGGGATAACCCTGCACGGAAGCGTCGAACAGGGGCAGTTTCAGTTGCGCCGCGATTTTTCGCGCCGTGGTCACGTCGCCGACCGGGCGGCGGGTCCACTCGCCGTCGAAGGCGACCAGGCACAGGCCCGGGACCGAGACGAGCGTCTCGGGCTCGAGGTAGGCCTCGATGCCGACGCGGGTGCGGCACCACCTACGCAGGTGGTCGAGGTCGGCTGGGTCCGCAGGGATCCGCGGCCGACGACGCCGGAACAGGTCACCGATACCCACAGCCGGACTCCTCCCGTCGGCCCCCCGTACGGGGTGAAGGCCGTCTACGAGAAACGATCGTACCGACGCCCGACGGCTGTCACGCTGCGGACAACCCCCGGATCGGCACGTCCGCCGACGCCGACAGGTGGCAGAGGGCACAATGGACGACGATCCTGGGACGGGCGCTACCGCGCATCTACTCTCGGACCATCACAACGAATAGATAACTCACACCCACGACGCCGCTCACGCGGGCGCGGACCGCGCCGGCTGAGAGCGCTTGAGAACTCTTGAGGAGTCACGACACCATGGCCTTCTCCGTACAGATGCCGGCTCTCGGTGAATCCGTCAGCGAGGGCACGGTTACCCGCTGGCTCAAGAAGGAGGGGGACACGGTCGAGGTCGACGAGCCATTGCTCGAGGTCTCCACCGACAAGGTCGACACCGAGATCCCCTCGCCCGCGGCCGGCACGCTGACGAAGATCGTCGCCGAGGAGGACGAGACCGTCGAGATCGGCGGGGAGCTCGCCATCATCGACGATGGCTCGGGCGGATCGGACGATTCCGGTTCCGCGGATGCGGACCAGGCGGATGACTCCGCCGACGATGTCGACGACTCCGCGGACGAGCCCGCCGAAGAGCCCACCCCCGCGGCGAAGCCCTCGGGCAACGACACGGGGACGAGCAAGGGCGGCGGCGGCAAGGGCACCGACGTGGTCATGCCCGAACTCGGCGAGTCCGTCACCGAGGGCACCATCACCAAGTGGCTCAAGTCCGTCGGCGACACCGTCGACATCGACGAGCCCCTGCTCGAGGTCTCCACCGACAAGGTCGACACCGAGATCCCCTCCCCCATCGCAGGCACCCTCCAGAAGATCGTCGCCGAGGAGGACGAGACCGTCGACGTCGGCGCAACCCTCGCCATCATCGGCGACGGAGACACCGCAGACTCCGACGAGGACAACTCCGACGACCAGTCGGCCGAAGAGCAGAACGCGACCGACGACAAGACCGCAGATGTGGACGCTTCCGGTGAGGACGAGGTCCCCCAGGACACCCCGGAGACCGAGTCGAGGGCCGCCGCCGAGGCGGAAACCAGGTCCGAACAGAAAACCGAGAAGAAGGCCGAGAAGCCGCGCGAGTCGGAGAAGCCCTCCGGCGGTGAAGCATCTCGTGACGTGCCGAAGCGGGCCGAGCCCGCAGCGGCCGCCAAGGCCGGGACCTCACCGTATGTCACCCCACTGGTACGCAAGCTCGCACAGGAGCACGGTGTCGACCTGGACTCGGTCAAGGGCACCGGCATCGGTGGCCGGATCCGTAAGCAGGACGTCCTCGCGGCGGCCGAGGGCTCGGGATCCGCCTCCGCAGCCGAAGCCCCCGCAGAGAAGAAGGCGCCCTCCGGCGGTCCTTCCAAGGCTGGTGTGCGACCGGAGCTCGCAGAGCTCCGTGGCACCACGAAGAAGGCCAACCGGATCCGAAAGATCACGGCGCAGAAGACTCGCGAGTCGCTGCAGGCCACGGCCCAGCTCACGCAGGTCTTCGAGGTCGACATGACCCGGGTGGCGCAGCTGCGCTCGCAGGTCAAGGAACAGTTCGTCGACAAGCACGGCGTCAAGCTCACGTATCTTCCGTTCTACGCCAAGGCGGTCGTCGAAGCCCTGGTCTCGCACCCGAACGTCAACGCGTCCTACGACGAGGGCACCAACGAGATCACCTACCACGGTTCGGTGAACCTCGGGATCGCCGTGGACACCGAGGCGGGGCTACTCTCCCCGGTGATCCACAACGCGCAGGACCTGGACATTCCGGGGCTGGCCAAGGCGATCATCGACCTGGCCGAGCGGGCGCGATCATCCAAGCTCACCCCGGACGACCTCCAGGGCGGCACGTTCACCATCACCAACATCGGTAGCGAGGGAGCCCTGTTCGACACCCCGATCCTCGTCCCGCCGCAGGCGGCGATGCTGGGCACCGGTGCGATCGTTCGGCGGCCGGTCGTTGACGCTGACGCGGACGGCGAGTCCATCGCCATCAGGTCGATGGGCTTTGTCCCGATGACCTACGACCACCGCCTGATCGACGGCGCCGACGCCGGCCGCTTCCTCACCACGGTGAAGGACCGGTTGGAGAAGGCCGAGTTCGACGGTGACCTCGACCTCTAGGTTCCGCTGACCCAGGCGACGGGCGCCCTCCTCGATGGAGGGCGCCCGTCGTCGTCAGCGCACTGCTCGGCCTAAGCTGGAGACATGCCTCACACCGGTCAATCATTGCGCCGCGATCCGGCGCCCCCGGAGATCCGTCGGCTCGGCACCGTAGAGTACAGCCCCACGTGGGATCTCCAACGGTCTCTCGCAGAAGAGCGCGCCGAGGGGGTACGCGGGGACACGATCCTGCTACTGGAGCACCCCGCCACCTATACCGCGGGCAAGCGCACCGAGCCGTCCGACCTCCCGACCGACGGGACCCCGGTCGTCGACGTCGACCGCGGCGGGCGCATCACCTGGCACGGGCCCGGCCAGTTGGTGGGCTACCCGATCATCGCGCTGACCGACCCCATCGACGTGGTCGAGTACGTTCGACGCGTCGAGCAGGCCCTCATCACCACCTGCGCGCGACTCGGCGTCGAGGCCGGACGGGTCGACGGGCGCTCCGGGGTCTGGTGCACGGCCTCGGACGGCAGGCCCGAGCGCAAGATCGCCGCCATCGGAATCCGCGTCCAGCGGGGCGTCACGATGCACGGGTTCTCACTCAACTGCGACTGCGACCTATCGGCGTTCTCCCGGATCGTCCCCTGCGGGATCGTCGACGCCGGCGTCACCTCGCTCACCGCCGAACTCGGTCGCCCCGTGCCAGTGTCGGAGGTCCTGGACCAGGTCACCTCCGACATGGTGGAAGCGCTCGATGGCCGACTGCCCGTGGCGTGATTCGCGCGTAGGCTTGCGGCCGTGACTGTGACTCCTGAAGGCCGCAAGCTCCTCCGTATCGAGGCCCGTAACGCCGAGACGCCTATCGAGCGCAAGCCGTCGTGGATCCGGACCCGGGCCACCATGGGTCCCGAGTACAAGGAACTCAAAGGCCTGGTCCGCACAGGTGGCCTCCACACGGTGTGCGAGGAGGCCGGGTGCCCGAACATCTACGAGTGTTGGGAGGACCGGGAGGCGACGTTCCTCATCGGCGGCGAGCAGTGCACCCGCCGTTGTGACTTCTGCCAGATCGACACCGGCAAACCCAGCGCCCTCGATCGGGACGAGCCGCGCCGTGTGGCCGAGTCCGTGCGCGAGATGGGTCTTCGTTACTCCACCATCACGGGTGTGGCCCGCGACGACCTGGAGGACGGCGGTGCGTGGCTGTACGCGGAGACCGTCCGCAAGATCCACGAGCTCAACCCCAACACGGGGGTGGAGAACCTCATCCCCGACTTCAACGGGAACCCCGACCAGCTGGCTGAGGTGTTCGAGTCACGTCCCGAGGTTCTCGCACACAACCTCGAGACCGTGCCGCGGATCTTCAAGCGGATCCGCCCGGCATTCCGGTTCGACCGCTCCCTCGAGGTGATCCGGGCCGCCCGCGACTTCGGCCTGGTCACCAAGTCCAACCTCATCCTGGGGATGGGAGAGACGACAGACGAAGTCGTCGACGCGATGCGCGACCTGCACTCCGCGGGCTGTGACATCCTCACCATCACGCAGTACCTGAGGCCGAGCCCGCTGCACCACCCGATCGACCGCTGGGTCAAGCCCGAGGAATTCGTCGAGCTGTCGGATCAGGCCCGCGAAATCGGCTTCGCCGGGGTCATGGCCGGCCCCCTCGTTCGCTCCTCGTACCGCGCCGGCAGGCTGTACGTCCAGGCGCTGGAGCACCGCGGCCAGGAGGTTCCGGACCATCTGGCGCAGCTGACGACCGGCGGGGCAGCGTCCCAGGAGGCCTCGAGCGTTCTGGAGCGCGAACGCACCCGCGTCTGACCATTCCTCGCCCGCGCCGGCAGGTCACCCCTTCCACGAGCCGCAGTTCCCGGACCGCGTTCGCCGCCACGTATCCTGGTGGGCATGGCGAAGAGCGAGCTCACCAAGGCGGAGAAGAAGGCGGCCCGAACCGCCAGGCGGCAGGCGGGCAAAGAACAGCGCGGCCAGATGTGGCAGGCGCTGAAGATCCAGTCCAAGCAGGACAAGCTCCTGTGGCCGCTGATGATCGGTGCGCTCGTGGTGTCGATGGTCGTGTTCTTCCTGCTCGGCACTCTGTGGGGTGGGGAATGGTGGATGCTCCCGCTGGGAGTGCTCACCGGCCTCATGCTCGCGATGGTGATCTTCTCGCGCCGGGTACAGGGCACCGTCTACGGCAAGGCCGAGGGGCAACCGGGTGCCGCCGCGTGGGCCCTGGATCAACTGCGGTCCGGATGGCGGGTCAACCAGGCCGTCGCCGCCACGACGAGCTTCGACGCGGTCCACCGCGTGGTCGGTCGGTGCGGAATCGTGATCGTGGGCGAGGGCGAGCCCCGGCGCCTCAAGCCGCTCATGGCGCAGGAGAAGAAGAAGGTCGCCCGGGTGGTGGGCGACACCCCGATCTACGAACTGATCGTCGGCAACGAGGAGGGCGCGTCCCCTGAGCAGGTGCCGCTGCGCAAACTCAATCGTCGCCTCACCCGCTACCCGATGAACATCAGCCGGGCCAAGGTCGACGCCCTCGACACCCGCCTCCGCGCCCTGAGCACCAAGACCGGCGTGCAGAACCAGATGCCCAAGGGCCCGGTCCCCCAGGGTGCGAAGGTCCGGAGCATCCAGCGTAGCGCCCGCCGCCGAGGCTGACCGCCCGCCGTTACTGGCGACCCCGCCGGGTCCCCGACGCCTGCCGCCCACCACGGGCCGCGGGCGTCGGTTGTTAGCGGGTGCGGATGAGCGCGGTGCCGGTGGCGCGGTCGTGCATGCCGCGGCCGTCTTCGTCTTGGATGAGTGGAGGCAGCAGGAAGAAAATGAAGACCACTCGAACCAGCGAGCGACCGAAACCCACGCGTTCGTCGGCGTCAATCCGAGCCGTGCCGATACCGACCACTGCCTGACCAGGCGTCTGCGCGAACAGCCACACGCAGATCACGCCGCTCGCGCCCCAGATCAGCGGCACCGCCCAACTCGCGACAGCGGAGAACGACTCACCTCCCAGCGCTCCCGGGCCGCCCACCATCACGATGACCCCGACCAGCCCGTAGGCGAGGAGCCAGTCCACCACGAGGGCACTCAACCGAACGCCGAGCGGGGCGATCGAGCCCGTGCCGGACGCTGGGAGGCCGAGACGCTCGCCCTTGTATTTCTGCTCCGGCCCAGTGCCGGAGGTGGGTCCGGACAGCCATGATCCCGCAACGTCACGCATGGTGCCCAGGGTAGCCCGGCGCCCTGCCGATCCCCATGTCGGCGACACCCCTACCCGCACGACTAAGCTGACCCCATTGGGAGGGACCACACCCGGCCGGTGGCGTAACACCGGCGAAACATTCGGTTGACGGCCGGGCAACACCTCGCCCATATCGTGAGGTCATCGCACGACGGGAGACACCGGTCACCCGTCGCACAGAAAGACGAGGAGCGAATCGTGGCATTCTCCACTCCGGACGAGGTCGTCAAGTTCATTAAGGACGAGGGCGTCGAATACATCGACATCCGATTCACGGACATGCCGGGCAACGAGCAGCACTTCACGATCGCCGCAGCGGCGTTCGACGAGGACATGATCGAGGAAGGCTTGGCCTTCGACGGCTCCTCCATCCGGGGCTTCCAGTCGATCCACGAGTCCGACATGATGCTCCTTCCGGATGTCGCCACGGCCCGCCTCGACCAGTTCCGCAAAGCCAAGACGCTCAACATCAGCTGCTTCGTCCACGACCCCTTCACCCGTGAGGCCTACAGCCGCGACCCGCGAAACGTCGCCCGCAAGGCCGAGGAGTACCTGGTCTCAACCGGTATCGCGGACACCTGCTTCTTCGGCGCCGAGGCCGAGTTCTTCATCTTCGACTCCGTCCGCTACGGCAGCGGAACCAACCACGGGTTCTACGAACTGGACTCTGTCGCCGGGCACTGGAACACCGGTGCCGAGACCGAAGCCGACGGTTCACCCAACCTCGGCTACAAGGTTCGCTCCAAGGGCGGGTACTTCCCGGTCGCCCCGTACGACCACTTCGTCGACTTGCGCGACGAGATGTCTACCAACCTCACCAACGCCGGCTTCGAGCTCGAGCGTCTGCACCACGAGGTTGCCGGCGCCCAGCAGGAGATCAACTACAAATTCAACACACTGCTGCGCGCCGCCGACGACGTCCAGCTGTTCAAGTACATCGTCAAGAACACGGCCTGGAAGAACGGCAAGTCGGCCACCTTCATGCCCAAGCCGCTCTTCGGCGACAACGGCTCGGGCATGCACGCCCACCAGTCGCTGTGGAAGGACGGAAAGCCGCTTTTCCACGACGAGTCCGGGTACGCAGGGTTGTCCGACATCGCTCGGTACTACATCGGCGGCATCCTGCACCACGCGCCGTCGCTACTGGCGTTCACCAATCCCACGATCAACTCCTATCACCGGCTCGTCCCGGGCTACGAGGCCCCGATTAACCTGGTGTACTCACAGCGCAACCGATCGGCGTGCGTCCGGATCCCGATCACCGGCAACAACCCCAAGGCCAAGCGCATCGAGTTCCGCTGCCCCGACTCCTCCGGTAACCCGTACTTTGCGTTCGCCGCGATGATGATGGCCGGCATCGACGGCGTGAAGAACAAGATCGAGCCTCTGGCCCCGGTCGACAAGGACCTCTACGAGCTCCCGCCGGAGGAGGCCGCCGACATTCCGCAGGCGCCCACTTCGCTATCCGCGGTCATCGACCGCCTCGAGCAGGACCACGAATACCTCACCGAGGGCGGCGTGTTCACCGAGGACCTCATCGAGAACTGGATCTCCTTCAAGCGTGAGAAGGAGATCGCGCCGGTCAATCTCCGCCCGCACCCGCACGAGTTTGAGCTCTACTACGACTGCTGACGAGCTCCCAGTCCTGACCTGCGCCACGAGCTGATGGCGTAGGTCAGGACGACATTCGTCTCTGGTGTATTCGGTTCAGGACTTCGACTAGCTGGTTGCGTGCCCGAAGGTCCAGGCGTCCACGGACGATAGTCGCACTCGCATGGCTGGGATCGTGCCCTTCACTCCGCGCTGCCAGGCGTCCTTGATGTGGATGAACGACGCGACTCGGTCCTCTCCGTCCATGGCCTCCTCGTACTTCCTGATGCCGATCTGACGGAACGTACTGGCCTGAGCGTCGGCCACCTGCTCGGACTTCTCGTCACCCGAGAGGGCGTCGAAAATCCCCGCCTGGATCCGCATGAACTCGCCCTCGGGGATCAAGTACCCTTCCCACCCCTGGCCGTCGATCACGAACGTGATCGGGAAGTTCACGGGCGCCTGCTCTATGCCCTCTGCCATATTTCGGAGCAAGTAGTCGAGGTCAGTAGCTCCTTCATTACCTGTAGTCACAGATCCAGCCTACCGATACCGACAGGCACCCAGGCGTTGCGCGCCGCCGCCACAAGCCACCGGCGGCGTCAGTGGATGAATTTCTACTCCAGAGTCTTGTCCAAATCGGATAATCCGGAACGTCGCGGCAGCACCGCCCTTGCGCTTACGGTGAGGGCAGGGAACCAGCCACTGCAGGGCGTGTCGCCGGGAAGGAGTCGGACCATCATGGATACCGATGGAGTCGACTTCCGGAGCTCCTCGCCCCGGGCCCGCCCGCTGAAGGTTGTCGCCGCGGCACTCGACCCCGACCACGTCCCCGAGCCGGACCGGCAGGGCCAGGGCTATCCCGTGATGCTCAAGCTGTCGAGGGTGTTGGACCCGGAGGAGGCGCGCCTCATTCTCGAGCGCAATCCGTTCCTCCACGCCACCGCTGGCTCCCGGAAGCTCGTCGCCATGGACACCTCGGTCGAGACACTCCGCGAGCAGAAGGATCGGCTCCAACTCCTGCTCGCCGAAGTCGAGGCGGACGCCCTGGCTGAACAGGCCCGCCAGCGGGTCGAAGAGCACCGCGCGGCCGAGCTGCGGGTGGCAGAGATGCGCCGGCGCACCGAGATCCTCGGCGAGATCGAGTGGTAGCGCCGCGGCGACATGGGCGGCGACATGGGAGAGTTCACCCATGAACACACCGCTCCGCTCCCGTTCCGTCTCAGGTGCCGCACGTTCCGCAGTGGACCATCCCGCACTCGAGTGGCTGGCCCGGGCCGGGTTCGTGATGAACGGTGTGCTCCACCTCCTCATCGGCTGGATCGCCGTCCGGATCGCCATCGGGTCGGGCGGCGGTGAGGCCTCCAACTCTGGTGCGCTGGCCGAGATCGCGAGCGCCCCGGGTGGGCAGGTCATGTTGTGGCTCGGCGCGGTCGCATTCATCGCCCTTGCCCTGTGGCAGACGGTCGAGGTGTTCCTCGGCTCCGACGAGGTCTCCGACCGGGCGAACGCCGGAGCGAAGGCTGCCGTCTACCTGGCGCTGGGGCTGACCACCGCGCGGTTCGCCTCCGGCGGCGGCGGGTCCGACTCCGAGACCGCCTCCAACACCACCGCCGGGTTGCTCGGTTCCGGGGCAGGGAAGGTCGCCCTTGTCGTCGTCGGTCTCGTGCTGCTCGTTGTGGGCGGGTACCACGTCTACAAGGGGGCCACGGCGAAGTTCGTCGAGGACCTCGAACGCACCGGCGGTGGGAACGTCGGCCGGGCCATGATCATCGCGGGCCGGGTGGGTTATGTGGCCAAGGGCATTGCGCTCGCGATCCTGGGTGGCCTAGTGATCGCCGCCGTCGTCACCGCGGATCCTGAGAAGGCCGGGGGTCTGGATGCTGCCTTGCGCACGGTCGGCGACCAGCCCTTCGGGCAGGTGCTGCTGGTGCTCACCGGGGTGGGGATCGCGCTGTTCGGCCTTTACTCGATCGGGCGGGCACGCTACGGCCGGATGTGACCGACCTGGCCAACTCGCCCCGGACCGGACGTGATTCAGCCGAGCTTGGGGAAGTTCGCCGGGCAGTAGGTCCCCACCGCGGCACCGAGGAAGAAGCCCTGACCATCCGGATCGAGTCTCGCGCGGTCCCCCAACCATCCGGACACCTCGTCCATCTGCTGGCCGCCGTCGAACCGGCCGCAGGCCTCCGTGGCCGTCGCGACCGGGTCCACGCCCTCGGGCAGGGTGACGCCCCGCCGCTCGAGCAGTGCCTCGAAATCTCCGCCTCCCGGGGCGGGCACTCCGGGAGCGGGCTCCGCCGACGCTGGTGCGTCCTCGGGTGGCGGCAGCGGCTCCGGCTCGCCCGGCATCGGTTCGGCCGCCGGCGACTGCGGCGGAGGAGGCGGGACCGGGCCGGTGGGCTTGCTCGGCCGTTCCTGAGCGAACGGCGAGGACGCGGTGGCCGACGCGGTGGGTTCCGAGGACACCTCCGGGGCCTCCCCGTCCACCGTCGCACCGCCGCACCCGGCGAGGACGGCCACCAGCACGGCAGTGGTGGCACCGATGGCGGACAGACGCGAACGTGAACTCATGGTGCGCATGCTAGGTCACCTGAGCCGAGGTGCGGGAAGAAGTACCGTGGCGAGCACGCCGAGATGATCCGTCCTGCCCACCTCGACGGTGTCCGTTTCACCCACCGTGACCGCGCCACGCGCCAGCACGTGGTCGATCCCGATGAGCGGCGGGATCCGCCGGCCCGCCGGCCAGGTCGGCACCCAGCCGTCGCTCCCGCCGGCAACAGAATCGGTGTACCCAAGACTCCTCAGATCACGGAATCGCACGTGGTCCCAGGTGGCGTTGAAATCCCCGCCCACCACGACCGGCGCGGGGCCCGGCAGGCTGCCGAGGTACCAGCGCAGTCGCTCGGCCTCCTCGACCGCGGCGGGAGTGTCGAACAACGGGGCCACCGGGTGCACGGCAACCACCGTCACCGGCCCTCCCGGCCCCGCCATCTCAGTGCGCACGAGCCCCCGACTGAAGCCGGAGACCCGCTCGGGCGGAGAGAGGGGGAACCGCGACCACACCGCCACCCCGTGCGTCGTGGGAGCGGTCGCAGCGGCCTCGTGAGGAAGTAGCCCCGTCAGGCCCGCCGTGCGCAGCGCGTCCGCCGCCTCCGACGTGGTCTCCACGGTCATGAGCAGATCAACCCCGCTGGTGCGGACGGCCCGCACCACGTCGTGTGGGGCGGCTCGGCCGTACTCGAGGTTCTGCACCATCACCCGCATCGGGATACCTTCACCGTCGTCGATCCGGCGTGGCGGTGCCACGAGGGGCCCGTACTGGACCACCCCGACGCCCACCAGTGCGACGGCGATGATCCCGAGCAGCACCGACCGCGCGCGCACGGACGCGATCAGAGCGACGATCGACAAGGCCCACGCGGCAGCGGCGAACGTCGCGAGCACCACCACGGCGGGGAACTCCGAGCGTGAGTGATGCAGTGCCACCCCCGCCCCGGCGACGAGCGAGGAGAGGATGGCGATGGTCCGGGCGATCGGGCGCCGGGGTGTCACCGCAGGAACTTGCGCAGGTCCCCCAGCGCGGCGATCACGCGGTCCAGGTCGTCGCCGTTACGCACCATCGAGCGCACCGTCTCGGCCACCGACGCCACCGTCGGGGAGGACGGCGCCGGTGCGGTGCCTTCCACTGGCTGGCCGGCCAGGGCACCGGAGGCCGCTCGCGCCGCGCCCGAGCGTCGTCTGTCCGGGCCGAGCTCGACCTCGAAGCGGTCGCCCTTGTCATCGGAACCGAGGCAGCGGACGCGCTCGTCGGCGGGGACCCCGGCGGCGCGCACGGCATCGACGAACTCGTAGAGCTCGCCGTAGGTCACCCCGTCGAGGGTGAGGGTGAGGTTCATTGTCACAGGCATGAGCCCAGGTTATCGGCGCGGACGCACCCGACGCATCAGGGACGACCCTGGTTGCGACCATGGCCCACCCCCGGCCCGGGCACGGCACGACCACCACCCGTGGCCGAAGCGGTAGCCGTCAGTCCTCACCCCAGAACACGTGGTCGACAGCCTTGCGCCCCAGCCGGGTCACCCGGAGGTACTCGTTGAGGAACCCCGCGCCGTCGGCGGAGCCTGTACAGATCATTGCCACCGCCGCCAGGATCTTGCCCTGACCGGGCAGCTGGTCGACCGCCTTCCCTCGTGCCAGAACCAGGGCGTTCCGGGCGTGCCCGGCCATGAGCCAGGACTGCACCAGCGCATCACGCTCCCCCTCCGAGATCAGTTCTGCCGAGGCGGCGGCGTCGAGAGCCTCGAGCGTGGACGTAGTGTGCAGCCCTGACACCCGGGCAGCGTGCTGCATCGTCAACAGTTGGGCGCACCACTCCACGTCCGCCAGCCCACCGCGACCGAGCTTGGTGTGCGTCGCCGGATCCGCGCCTCGCGGCAGGCGCTCCGTGTCGATCCGTGCCTTCATCCGCCGGATCTGTTGGACGACCTTCGGAGGCACTCCCTGCTCCGGGTAGCGGAACTCGTCGACCATGTGGAGGAAGTCGAGCCCGAGGTCACGGTCGCCGGCGGCAAACGACGCACGTAGCAGTGCCTGCAGTTCCCAGGTTTCGGCCCACTTGGCGTAGTAGGCGCGGTAGGAGGCCAGGGTGCGCACGAGCGGGCCGTTGCGGCCCTCCGGGCGCAGGTCGGCGTCGAGGTCGAGCGGGGGATCCGACGACGGCGAGGCCAGCAATCTGCCCACGCGCTCCGCCACCTGCGAGGCCCACCGAACCGCCTCATCCTCCGCGACCCCCTCGGCCGGGTCACAGACGATCATCACGTCCGCATCGGATCCGTAGGACAGCTCGTCACCACCGAGCCTCCCCATCCCGATGTAGGCGATACGCGCGGGCTGCCGGCCGCCCTCGGGCATCATGTCGCGGACCACGGCGGCCAGCGCCGCCTCGAGCACTGCCCGCCATACCGCCGACAGCCGCCTGCCGACGTCAGGGACGGAGATCATCTGCAGGACGTCGGCCGCGCCGATCCGGGCCAACTCGGCGCGGCGCAGCGATCGCGCCGTGGCGATGACTCGCTCGGGGGTCGGGTGCCGGGCGGCGGAGGCGGTGAGAGCGGACGCGATGTCGGAAACCTTGGAGGCCACCAACACAGGCCCTTGGGCACCGTCGGTGAGGTCGGGGATCACCTCGGGATTGCGCATGAGCAGGCCCGCGACGAACGCGGAGGTCCCCAATACGTGCACGAGGCGGCGAGCGACGATGCTGTCGTCGCGCAGCGTGCGCAGGAACCAGGTCACCTCCTCGTTCTCCTCGCATAGGCGCCGGTAAGCCAGCAGGCCCGCGTCGGGGTCCGCGGTGTCGGCGAGCCACTCCATGAACGTAGGAAGCAGCAGCGCCTGGATGCGTCCCCGGCGACTGCTCTGCCCCGCCAGTGCACGCAGGTGCCCCAACGCATTGCGAGGAGCCGCGAAGCCGAGAGCTGCCAGCTGGCGTTCCATCGCCTCCGGACTGAGCGAGAGGGCCTCGGCGTCGTAGGAGGCGATCGAGTCGAGCAACGGACGGTAGAACAGCTTCGAGTGGAGGCGGCGGACCCGCCCGCGCAGCTCGCGCAGGCTCCGCCGCAGAACCTGGGCGGCATCATTCGGCCCGTCTGGCCGGATGTGCGCCGCGCGGGCCAGCCAGCGGTAGGCCTCCTCGTCGTCGTCCTCCGGTAGCAAGTGGGTGCGCTTGTAGCGCTGCAACTGCAGGCGGTGCTCGAGCAGGCGGAGAAACTCGTATGCGGCTACCAGTTCCGCGCTGTCTTCGCGGGCGATGTACCCGCCGTCGCGCAGGGCGCCGAGCGCGTCGACGGTGCTGGTGACGCGCAGGACCTCATCGGTGCGCCCGTGGACCATCTGCAGCAACTGCACGGCGAACTCGACGTCGCGCAGCCCCCCGCGTCCCAGTTTCAGTTCACGTTCCCGCAGGGCCTCGGGCAGGTTCTCCTCGACACGCCGTCGCATCGCCTGCACGTCGTGGACGAAGTCGTCCCGCTCGGCGGCGGTCCACACCATCGGGTAAACGGTGTCGTGGTAGTCCACGGCCAGCGCTATGTCGCCGGTCATAGGCCGCGCCTTGAGCAGAGCCTGGAACTCCCACGTCTTGGCCCAACGCCTGTAGTAGACGGCGTGCGACTCGAGGGTGCGCACCAGCTCGCCGGACTTGCCCTCCGGGCGCAGGGCCGCATCGACCTCGAAGAAAGCCATAGACCCGATGCGCATCATCTCCCCCGCCACCCGCGCAGTCCTGGCGTCGGCGGGCTCGGCTACGAAGATCACGTCGACGTCCGAGATGTAATTGAGTTCGCGCGCCCCGCCCTTGCCCATGGCCACCACGCCAAGGCGGGCTGGCATGGGCGAATCCGGGTAGACAGTGGTCACGGCTACCGCGAGAGCGGCGGTCAACGCGGCGTCCGCAAGGTCGGACAGACGCCGCCCCACCTCGGTGAACGGCAATGCCGGTTCGTCATCCTCGACGGCGGCAGCCACGTCGTGGGCGGCGAGCAGGGCTACGTGGTCGCGGTAGGCGGAGCGCAGCACGTTGACCGCGGCACCGCCGGTGACCCCGGCGCGATACGTTCCGACGCTGCGGAGGTCCTCGCGCTGGGACGGCTGTGGTGCGTCCTCGACGGCCTGTTCGGGGACCGCCTCGACCGCCCCAAGCATGTCGGCTAGGACGTCCTCGAATGCGGGCAGGTCAGCGCGCAGCAACGCCCACCGACTGGGTTCGGCGACCAGGTGGTCCCCGAGCGCGCTCGATGACCCGAGCAACCCCAGCACCCTCGCCCGCAACCGCGGGTCGGACCGCAGTGCGTGGTCCAGCGCCTCGACCCCGGTGGCGGCGTCCCCGGCCGGTTCGGAGGCCAACGACTCCCGCAACCGCACCAAGGCACCCAGTGCGAGGTCGGGGTCCGGCGCACGGGACAGCGCCCACAACACGGGGACCGCATCATCGTCGGTCCAGCCCAGGTAGCCGAGCCAGTCCCCTGCCCTGTCGTCGAGCAGGCCGAGGCGCCCCGGGCTGGGTAACCGTCGGCGCGAGGAATCCCTGCTCACCATGCCCCCGCTGGTCACAAGTTGAGGTAGTGCCGCAGCTCGTACGGGGTCACTTCGGTCCGGTACTCGTGCCACTCCCGCCGCTTGTTGCGGAGGAAGAACTCAAAGACGTGCTCGCCCAGCGCCTCGGCGACGAGCTCGGACTCCTCCATGGCATCCAATGCCTGCTCCAGGCTGCCCGGCAGGTCGGTGTAGCCCATCGCCCGCCGCTCGCGCCGGCTCATCGTCCACACGTCGTCCTCGGACTCCGGTGGCAGCTCATAACCCTCCTGCACCCCCTTGATTCCTGCGGCGAACATGACCGCGTAGGCCAGGTACGGGTTGCACGCCGAATCCGGGCTGCGGACCTCGATCCGGCGGGAGGACGCCTTGTTCGGCGTGTACAGCGGTACGCGGACGAGGGCCGAGCGGTTGGCCCGGCCCCAAGTGGCGGCGGTAGGGGCCTCACCGCCGCCGATGAGCCGCTTGTAGGAGTTGACCCATTGATTGGTCACGGCGGAGAACTCGGGCGCGTGGCGCAGGATGCCCGCGACGAACGACTTCGCGGTGGTAGACAGCTGGTACTCGTCGTCCGGGTCGTGGAACGCGTTGGAGTCCCCCTCGAACAGGCTCATGTGGGTGTGCATGGCCGACCCAGGATGATCGCGCAGGGGCTTGGGCATGAACGACGCCCACACCCCGTTGTTCATGGCCACCTCCTTGAGGACATAGCGGAAGGTCATGATGTTGTCCGCCATGCTCAGGGCGTCGGCGTAACGCAGGTCGATCTCCTGCTGCCCTGGTGCACCTTCGTGGTGGGAGAACTCCACCGAGATGCCCATCGCCTCGAGCGCCTCGATCGCGTGACGCCGAAAGTGCGGGGCGATGTCGTGGACAGCCTGGTCAAAGTAGCCGCCGTTGTCTGTGGGTACCGGTTCCGCGCCGTCAGTGTCCAGGTCCTTGAACAGAAAGAACTCGATCTCCGGGTGTACGTAACACGAGAACCCGAGGTCCGCGGCCTTGCTGAGCTGACGCCGCAGGACGTGCCGGGGGTCCGCCCAGCTGGGGCTGCCGTCCGGGTTGAAAATGTCGCAGAAAATTCGCGCGGTGTGCTGCTTCCCGTCGGCATGGGCCCACGGGAGCACCTGGAAGGTCGACGGATCCGGCTTGGCGACGGTGTCCGCCTCGGACACCCTGGAGAAGCCCTCGATGGCGGAGCCGTCGAAGCCGATCCCCTCCTCGAAAGCCCCCTCGAGCTCGGCCGGTGCGACCGCGACCGATTTGAGGGTCCCGAGAACATCGGTGAACCAGAGTCGGACGAACCGGATGTCGCGCTCTTCCAAGGTCCTGAGAACGTACTCCTGCTGGCGGTTCATGCGGTCCAACCTAGTGCCTGTCGTGTTACGAGCGTGTGACATCCACCTCGCACCACGCACGCCGACCCCCGCGGGGCGGGCGTGGCAGACTCGTCGGCGACGGATAGCACTTTCGTCACCGCCCCCTGCCCACCCGGGGACCGGCCACAGCAGCCGGCCTCGAGGTCACCGAAGGAAGGCCACACGTCATGAGCGACACCCCCGATACCCCGGTCTACGGCGCCGGCAGCGCCCCGAACCAGGCTCCGCAGGGCAACGGTGAGCCGGGCCTGACCAAGGTCACCCGTCTGCACCACCTCGCAGAGCTCAAGGCCGCCGGCGAGCCGTGGCCGATGCTCACGGCCTACGATTTCGTCTCCGCTCGGCTGTTCCAGGAAGCGGGGATTCCCGTACTGCTGGTGGGCGACTCGGCTGCCAACGTGGTTTATGGCTACGACACGACGGTCCCGGTGACCGAGGACGAGATGATCCCGCTGGTGCGGGCGGTCACCCGCGGCGCCCCAAAGGCGCTAGTCGTGGCGGATCTCGTGTTCGGCAGCTACGAAGCCTCGCCGACGCAGGCGGTGGCCGCGGCCACCCGCATGATGAAGGAGGGCGGTGCCCAAGCCGTCAAGCTCGAGGGCGGGGTGCGGATGGCCCCGCAGATCCGCGCGATCGTGGACGCAGGGATTCCCGTAATGGCCCACATCGGCTTCACACCGCAGTCGGTCAACGGACTGGGCGGGTTCCGGGTCCAGGGCCGCGGCGACGCCGCAGACGAACTGCGCGCCGACGCGCGAGCAGTCCAGGAGGCCGGGGCGTTCTCGGTGGTCATGGAAATGGTGCCCGCCGACCTGGCCCGCGGGGTCACCGACGAGCTGGAGATCTCCACCGTCGGCATCGGTGCCGGAAACGGCTGCGACGCCCAGGTTCTGGTCTGGCAGGACATGGCCGGCTATGGCACCGGCCGCACTGCCAAGTTCGTCAAGAAGTACGCGGCGCTCGCCGACGATCTGCGGGACGCCGCCCGCGAATACGGCGCGGAGGTGCGTTCGCGCGCCTTCCCCGGGCCCGACCACTCCTTCTGATCGTGGCCCCACAGGACCCCGGGCGCCGCGGGCGGGACGTCCCGTACCCGAGGATCGAACCCCACGACAGCGGCATGCTGGAGGTGGGCGACGGCCAGGAGCTCTACTGGGAGTGCTCGGGCAATCCCGACGGTGCCCCGGTGATCTTTCTCCACGGCGGCCCCGGCGGCGGCACCAGCCCGGCCCACCGTCAGATGTTCGATCCCGCCGCCTACCGGATCATCCTGGTCGATCAGCGCGGCTGCGGGCGCAGTACACCTCATGTGGCCGACGGCGCCGACCTCGCCGTCAACACGACCTGGCATCTCGTGGCCGATCTCGAGCGAGTGCGTGAACACCTGGGGGTCGAGCGCTGGCTGGTGTTCGGCGGTTCCTGGGGATCGACACTGGCGCTGGCGTACGCGCAAGAGCACCCCGACCGGGTCCGCGGCCTCGTGCTGCGGGGAATCTTCCTGTGCAGGCAGTCGGAGATCGACTGGTTCTACCGAGGCGGGGCCGCACACCTGTTTCCCGACGAATGGGAGGGCTATCTCGCACCCCTGATCGCCGCCGACGGCGCAGCCGCGGTGCTGCAGCCCGGGTACGACCATGTGGCCTCCTACCACCGACTCCTGCACTGCGGGGACCCTGAGGTGGAGCTCGTCGCGGCGCGGGCGTGGACTACCTGGGAGAAGTCCACCTCGACCCTGCTCCCCCGCCCTGCTGGAGTATTAGGCGACCCGGACCGATTCGCGCTTGCGTTCGCCCGAATCGAGAACCACTACTTCGTCAACGACGCTTTCCTGACCGGCGCCTCGATACTGGACCGGATGGACCGCATCGACCACCTGCCGGCAGTGATCGTGCACGGGCGCTACGACGTGGTGTGTCCGGTGGCCAACGCGTGGGAGTTGCACGCGGCGTGGCCGGGGTCGGAGCTGCACATCGTCCCCGCCGCCGGGCACGCGATGACCGAACTCGGGACAACCCACCTGTTGCTCGAGGCGACCGATCGCTTTCGCCCCTGACCCGCGATCTTCGTCGAGACCCGGTAATCTCGGGCGGTTAGACGCCGGAGCAGCCCAGGCGCCGGCTCAACGGCCGACTTCCTGCCCGGCCCGCGCGGTGGCTGCGGGGGTACGCGTGTAGGCGCTCAGGTCGAACTCTCGGGTCTCCCGGCGGAACGCGAATGTGAAGTCGGGCCACACGGCGGGCGCGTTCCCCTTCGCATCGAGGTACCAGCTGCGGCAGCCGCTCACCCAGACTGTGTCTCCGATTCCGTCACGTAATTCCCGGTTGTAGGCGTCCTGCACGGCCCGGCGGATCTCGACGGTCTGCAGTTCGCGGTCGCGCATGGTGCGCATGGCGTCAAGCAGGTAGTTGAGCTGGGATTCGATCATGTAGATCATCGAGGAATGCCCGAGACCGGTGGCGGGGCCGACCAGTACAAAGAGGTTGGGGTAGCCGGCAACCGTGGTGCCCTTGTAGGCCTCCATACCCTCGTCCTCCCACCTGTCTGCGAGGGTGCGGCCATCGGCACCTCGGACCCGATCGAAAAACGGTGAGTCGGTCACGTGGAAGCCGGTGGCCACCACCAGCACGTCCGATGGGTGCTCGACACCGTCGCTGGTGACAATCCCGTCCTTCGTGACGCGGCTGATCGGCTCGGTGATCACGTCGACGTTCTCCCGTGCCAGCGTCGGATACCACGTGTTGGACAGCAGTATGCGCTTGCACCCGATCTCGAAGGTCGGCGTGAGTTTCTCCCGCAGGCGGCGATCGCGCACCTGCATCGCCAGGTGGGCGCGCCCGAGAGCCTTGATCGGGGCCAGCGCTGCCCGCGTGCGGGTGAGTCCGACCACCTGGAACTCGCGGCTGGCGTACTGCAGAGCCCGCATCGCGCGCTGCAGGCCGGGAATCCGGCGGTATGCTGCGCGCTCTATCTCCGGGTACTTCCGGTCCATCCGTGGCAGGACCCAGGGCGCGGTCCGTTGGTAGACATCGAGGTGCGACACCTGCGGTGCGATCGACGGCACCACCTGGATCGCCGAGGCTCCGGTGCCGATCACCGCCACCCGCTTGTCCGCCAACGTCACCGAGTGATCCCACCGGGCGGTGTGGAAGACGGGGCCGTCGAAGTCGTCGATCCCGTCGATGTCCGGCCGCTTGGGTTCGCAGAGCGCGCCGACGCCCAGCACCACCACGCGGGCGTCGTATACGTCCTCGGAGGTCCGCACAGTCCAGCGCCCGCGATCCTCTTCGAATTCCACCGCGGTCACGTCGACCCCGAACCGGATCTTCTCGCGCACCCCGGCATCGTGCGTGACCCGGCGGATGTAGTCGTAGATCTCCCCCTGTGGAGAGAACGCCCGGGACCAGTCGGGGTTGGGAGCGAATGAGAAGGAATACAGGTGGGACGGCACGTCGCACGCCGCACCGGGATAACTGTTGTCCCGCCAGGTCCCGCCGACGTCGGAGCCTCGTTCGAGCACCACCAGGTCGTTGAAGCCCTCCTGTGTCAGCCGGATGGCCGCGCCGAGACCGGAGAACCCGGCCCCCACGACGAGGACGTCGACGATCTTCGGATGATCCACAGTTTCCCCCAACGATGAGCGTGTGATCCTTGCCACCGACCTTACCCGCTGGTAAGTCCGCGCAGGGTGGAGCACAGCGGGCGGAGTCCACCCTTTACTGGTACAACCGGTCCATGACGATCAACGAGACCGTCGAGGTCGAGAGCAAATTCGAGGTCGACGAACACACCCCGCCGCCCTCCCCCGATGCATTCGCGCCACTCGTCGCCGACACTCCGGTGCAGCACGAACTCTCCGCTGTCTACTTCGACACCGCGGACCTATCGCTCACCCGCCACAAGGTCACGCTGCGTCGCCGCACCGGCGGTGACGATGAAGGCTGGCATCTCAAACTTCCCGCCCGGGAGGGCCGAGTCGAACTCCACGCCCCGCTCGGCGAGGGCGAACCTCGGGACGAGGTTCCCCCACAGGAACTCATCGCGGCCGTCGCCGGGCTGGTCCGCCGCCGGACTCTCGACCCCATCGCCCGCATCGACAACCAGCGGCAGGTCCTCACCCTGCGAGACCCTGACGGGGTCGCCGTGATCGAATTCTGCGATGACCGCGTCTCGACCCGGTCCTTCATCGCGGGCGGAGCCACAGCCGGGTGGCGGGAGTGGGAGGCCGAACTCGTTGATCCGGCGCGTCCCAACGCCCACGATCATCTCGCGGCCGTCGCCACTGCGTGCACAGACGCGGGCGCCACGACCTCGTCGTCGTCCAAACTCGCCCGAACCCTCGGCCCCCTCCCCGAGGCCTACGAACGCGGCGTCTCCCCCGTACGCGACGCACTGACCCAGGACCTGCAGCAGCTTCTCGACCACGACCCCGCCGCCCGGCGCGTCACCATGGTGGGCGTCCACCAGATGCGCGTCGCGATCCGCGGCCTGCGCAGCACCATCAGCACCTATGCCGACGAACTCGCGGCAGAGACCACCGGCACCGATATCGCCCCGGCGGGAATCCTCGACGAGCTCAAGATCCTCGCCGCCGTCCTGGGCAAGGTCCGTGACATCCAGGTGGTCGATGAGCGGATCACGTCGCTCGTCGCCGGCTACCCCGATAACGTGGTGAGCCCGCAGACCCGCCATCGCCTGAGGGTCGAGTTGGACTTCGAGGAGGATCGGGCGGGCAAACGTGTCACCGCAGCACTGAATTCCGACCGGTATCTCGATCTGATCGACCGCCTCCACGAACTCGTCAGCGTCGCCGGCACCGGATCCGCCGCCACCGAACCCGCCACTGCGGAGGACGAGAAGTCCACGCAGGGCCGCAAAAAGCGTCGTTCGCGAGAGAGCATGATCCTGCGCGGGGTGGATCGGCAGTTCAGGGAGTTTTCCACGGTCCGCACCCGCACCGAGCGCGACCTGGCCTCACTCGACCTGACGCTGGCACAGCGGGAGGAACTCACCCACGTGGTGCGCAAGCGCGCAAAGGCACTGCGCCGCAATATCAGCGCGCTGCCGAACTCGGACGATCTCACGGTGGCGCCGCTGCGCACCGCATGCGATCGGTTGCACACGGTGCTGGGCGAGGTCCAGGACAGCGTGACGACCAGGCAATGGATCCGGCGCATCGCGCGGCGGGCCGAGTCCGCGGGCGAGTCGACATTCGGCCTCGGGGTGATCTTCGAGCACGAACGCGGGTTCTCCGAGCGCACGCTCGAGGGGTTCGAGAGCGATGCCGCGGCGGTGACGGCCGCCTACCACGAATTGTCAGCATCGCGCCGCACGGCCCAGAAGCGCACGAAGAAGACCGGCAAGAAAAAGAACAAAAAGAAGAAGAGCGACGGAAAGTAGGACCGCTCCACCGGCCGGGGCCCGAGGCGGTCAGTCCTTCTCGTCTTCGGCGTCCCACGCCTCGTTGCGGGCCTTCGCCCTGGCGAGTGCCGCCTCCGCCTCACCGCGCGATGCGTACGGGCCCATCCGGTTGTCCCAGTTGGTCACTTTGCCCTGCTGCGCCTGGCCAGTAGCGATGTCGTAATACCACTGCTCTTCCGACATGGCGGACCTCCTCGGATCGATGGATGCGCGATACACGACGGACCCTACTAGCAGCGCCCCGACCCGCCACCGCGCGTCCCCCAGCCGATCATCCTGACCTCAGGGCCGTGGCGAACGAGTCGGCCTGTAAGCCGGATCCTGTGCCCTCCGCGGACGGAGGGCGACGACCATCCATCTGGGCACACCGTCACCGGGTACCTCGAGCGGTCCACCCGCGGACTCGGGCGAGCAGCCCTTCCGTGCATCGCTGCACACCATCCGCGCGTCCGCACCGCGAGCGGTGCGGCCTTCGACCTTGCTCCGGGCGGGGTTTACCTAGCCGCCCCGGTCACCCGGGGCGCTGGTGCGCTCTTACCGCACCGTTTCACCCTTACCGCGCCCAGTGGCGCGGCGGTCTGTTTTCTGTGGCACTTTCCCGCGGGTCACCCCGGGTTGCCGTTAGCAACCGCCCTGCTCTGTGGAGTCCGGACTTTCCTCGGGCCGGGGCCTGATCACCTTGTGGCGATGGTTCCCCAGTCCGCGGCCGTCCGGCCGACTCGTTCGCCCCAAGGAGTCTAGTCGCCCGCGACGGCTGGTCGGGGCGCGGGCTGGTCGAGGTGCGAGGTGTCGTTGACCAGGTGGACTGAAGTCGGCCCGTCGGAGTAGAAGCGCACGTCGGAGACGGAGGCGAGGTCTAGATGCAGCCGGAACAGCAATTCGTCACCGGCATCCAGGCCCGCCCGGATCGCCAGTTTGATAGGCGTGACGTGACTGACCACCGCGACCACTCCACCGGGGCGGTCGGCGACGATGCGCTGCAGGCTCCGTTCGACGCGTGCCCGCACCACGGCGAAGCTCTCGCCGCCCGGGGGTGCGACGGCGGTGTCGCCCAGCCACCGCGAGTGAATGTCCGGGTCCTGCTCGGCGGCCTCCCGGAAGGTAAGCCCCTCCCATCGACCGAAGTCGGTCTCGATGAGGTCCTCGTCCACCACCAAGGGCACGCCCGCGGCGTCGGCGGTCTGCTCGGCGGTGGCGAGGCACCGGCGCAGCGGGGACGACACGACCGCGGTCAGGCCCGGAAGTGCCGCGAGCCGGGCCGCGGTGCGCTCGGCCTGGGCCACACCGAGGTCGGTGAGTCCGGGATCGCCCTGGCCGGAATAGCGCCGGTCCACCGACAGCGGGGTCTGACCGTGGCGGGCCAGCACGATTCGGGTGGGGCGGCCGGTGGCGCCGGTCCAGCCCGGCCCGCCGGTCACGAGTTGGAGGTGCGGACGACGATCACGCCGCATTCCGGGCAGGTGAGGACTTCGTCTTCGGCGGCGGACCGGAAAGCCGACACGGCCCTGCGGTCCAAGTCCATACCGCACGCCGAACAGCGTCCCCCGTTGAGAATCGCCGCACCACGCCCTGCATCTGCAGCGCTACGCGCGTAGAGGTCGAGCAGCTCGGCGGGGAGGGTCTCGGCCTCGCGGGCCCGTTCGGCGATGGTCGTGGTGATCGCGTCCTCGAGCTCGGCAAGGGCATTGTCCCTCATGGTTACAGCCATCCCGATTCGGGCATCGAAGTCGGTGACCATCGCCCCTGAGTGGCGGACATCAGCTTCCATGGCCTCGTAGCGTTCGGTGAGCTCACCGAGTTCCCCCTCCAGTGCATCCTGGCGGCGGGCCAGCGAGCGCAACTCGTAGTCCAGCTCTGTCGACTGCCGCTCGGACAGGCCACCCGCCGCCAGCAAGTCGGAGTCCGCGGCACGGCGCCGATGCACGGCGTCCAGGTCCGAGCGCAGTTTGGCGAGGGCACGGTCGAGATCTTCAAGGTGGATCCGGGCGCGTGCCACGGATTCGGTGGCGGCTCGTCGCTCAGCTTTCAGCCCATCGAGCGTCGCCTGCTCGGGTAGCCGCGAGCGTCGGTGCTCGAGACCAGCCAGGCGCTGGTCGAGGTCGGCGATGTCGACGAGTCGACGCTGGTGGTGCGGATCGGCCTTCATGGGTGCCAAGACTACCGCTGCCCGCGCGCTCCCCCGGCGGCCACCGTCCAGGGATCGGTCCGCTGCTCGCACACGGTCGCGGTGAGGTCCGCTCCCTCCTCGAGCAGGGCGACGGCCTGGGCGCACCACGGAAACTCCAGCGCCCAGTGAGCGGCCTCTACGAGCATCGGCCCGCCATCTCGCAGGTGCTCGTCCACCACGTGGTGACGTAGGTCCCCGGTGAGATAGACGTCTGCGCCCGCCGCGCGCGCCGCGCCCAGCAGTGAATCCCCGGACCCGCCGCACAACGCGACGCGACGGATCTCGGCGTCGGGGTCGCCGGCAGCGCGCACTCCCCACACTGTGGTGGGAAGACGCTCGGCCACGAGCTCAGTGAACTGCGCGAGCGTCAAGGGACTGTCGAGTTCGCAGATTCGCCCGAGCCCAGTGTCCTCGGGCCCCGGTCCGGGACCAGCGTGATTGACGAAGACGTCCATGGCAGGCACCTCGTACGGGTGCCCGGCCAGGACGGCACGCCGCACCGAGGACCGCAGCTCCGGGGGCGCGACGAACTCCACGCGCGTCTCGGAGACCTGTTCGGATTCGCCGACGCTGCCGATGGTCGGGTCGGTGCCGTCGCCGGGGCGGAACCGACCGGTGCCCTGAACGGAGAATGAGCACTCGGTGTAGCCGCTCATCCGTCCCGCGCCGGCGGCGAACACCGCGTTCAGCAGGTCGTCGAGGTCGTCGTCGGGCACGGTCACCACCCACCGGTCGACGGTGCCGTCGCCAGTGGGGGCCAGGGGGCGGCCGGGGGTCAGGCCGAGCGCGTCGGCGAGGGCGTCGTTGACGCCGGGCCGGGCGGAGTCGGCGTTGGTGTGTGCGGAGTACAGGGCGCACCCGCCGGTGATGAGCCTGTGCACCAGCCGGCCCTTGGGGGTGTCGGCGGCCACGGAGTGTACGCCGCGCATGAGCGGCGGGTGGTGGACCAGGAGCAGGTCAGCGCCCTCGGCGAGCGCATGGTCGACCACGGAGTCGGTCGCATCCACGGCCACCACGACCCGTTCCACCTCGGCCACCGGGTCACCCGCGACCAGCCCCACGCGGTCCCACGACTCGGCCAGACGCGGTGGGTAGGCGTGTTCCAGTAGGTCAATCACGTCGGCCAGGGTGGGCCTCCCGATGGTCATGGTTACTCCCCTTCCAGTTCTTCCCGCCACGCCAGGACTTCTCTGTGCCAGGCGTCGACGATTTCGTCCACCATCGTGCCCGCACCCACGGCCACGCGCAGGCATGTGGCGCCGGGCGCGCCCCAGCGCCACTGGGGACCCCACACCAGTGCGGGGCCCCACCCGGCGGACTCTGGGAAGATGGCCGCATGACTGACCGCCCGATCCTCCTCGTGGACCTCGACGGCACCATTACCGACTCTCTCGATGGCATCGCCAAGTCCCTCCACCACGCGCTCGACGTGGTGGGCGCACGCTGGGACGACTCCCGCGACATCCGTTCCATCGCCGGCCCGCCCATGGTGGACACGTTGTCCTCAGTGGGACTCTCCGGGGCCGATCTGGACCGGGCGGTCGCCGCGTACCGGGACCGCTACGACGAGGTGGGGTGGCTGGAGAACGCCGTCTTCACCGGGATGGACACGCTCCTGAACCGGCTCGCCGTGGACGGCTACCGGATGGCGGTGGCCACGAGCAAGGACGAGGTCGCCGCGCGCAGGATCCTCGGACACTTCGACCTCGCCGCGCCATTCGAGTTCATTGGAGGGGCGGACATTTCGGTCGGCCGGATGGCCAAGGCCGACGTCATCGCACACTCCCTCGCCGAGATGGGAATTGACCCGGTGCCAGCCGACGGCGGTGGGACCGAACAGGTGCTCATGATCGGCGACCGCGAACACGACATCGAGGGTGCCGCCCGCTACGGCATCCCCACCGCGATCGTCCGGTGGGGATACGGACGGCCCGACGAGTGGGACCGCGCCCACTGGTCGGCCGTCGACACCGCGGCGTTGGAGGAGACCATCCGTGAGTGGTGAGTCGCGCGTACGAGTCGTGTTCGTCTGTACCGGCAATATCTGCCGTTCCCCCATGGCCGAGGTCATGGCCCGCCGTGCCTTCGACGACGCGGGCCTGGACGACCGGGTGTCGGTCTCCAGCGTTGGCACCGGCGACTGGCATGTCGGCGACGGCATGGACCCGCGCGCCTCGGCCGAGCTCGCTGCGCACGGCTATGACACCGACCACGTGGCCGCGCATCTGTCCGAGGACGACCACGACGCCGACCTCGTCGTCGCGCTCGATGGCAGTCACCGCGACCACCTTCTCCGGGCGGGGGTCGACCCCGGCCGGATACGGTTACTGCGCGGCTACGAACCCGGCGCCGACGGTGCGGATGTCGCTGACCCCTACTACGGTGACGCCAGCGGCTTCACCCGCACCCGCCTCCAGATCTCCCGCGCCCTGCCCGGCCTCGTCGCCGAGGTGCGGGATCTCCTGGGGTAGCGGTCGCACCTGCGCAGGGGCCGTCCGGCTCGGGACCGTTACCCTGGGGACATGCGGACACTGCGGCGCTTTCTGACCCCCGGGTGGGTGATCGGCGTAATCGCCGCAATCCTGTTCGCGTGGGCGTGCTTCGCATTGCTCGCGCCGTGGCAGCTGAACAAGAGCGACGATCTCGACGCCCGCAATGCTCGGCTGATCGAATCTGTCGAGGCTGAGCCGGCTCCGCTGGCGCAGGTGGTCGACAACCCGCGGGCCTACGTCGAGCGCGAATGGCGCCTGGTCACCCTCGCCGGACAGTGGCGGCCGGAATCCGAGGCGCTACTGCGCCTTCGGTCGGTAGACGGCGAGCTGGTCTACCAGGTACTCACGGTCTTCGACCCCGTGGACGGTCCGGACATTCTGATCAACCGCGGGTATGTGCTTGTCGGCGAGAACAACGCGGTGCCGGCCTACCCCGCGGCGCCAGCTGGGCAGGTCGCGATCACCGGACGACTGCGAGCCGCCGAGCCTGGTGAGGCCGAGCCCATCCCCTTGGACGGCCGGCCCGCGGTACGGGTGGTCGACCCCGCGGTCATCGGCGACACCCTAGGCCACGACCTCGTCTCGGAGGGGTACCTGCAGCTGAGCGGGGACCAGCCCGGATCACTCTCGCCTGCGCCGATCCCCGGCGTCGAGAACGGTCCGTACCTGTCCTACGGACTGCAGTGGCTGGCCTTCGGAGTGCTCGCCCCAGCCGCCCTCATTTACTTTGCGTGGGCAGAAATCCGGGCCCGACGCCGCGACACCGCGGACGCAGCCGCGGATGCCGAGCAGTCGTCAGGGACGTCGGACGGAGACTCTTCCACCGGAACAGGCAGCGACGTGCAAGGCGCCGACCGGGACGCAACCGACGTCGACGGAGACACCGCCCGCGAACGCGCGCTGCGGGCTCGCTACGGCGAGCGCAATGATGCCGAACGGCGCCGGGCGTTCCGTCGCGCCGATCGGCTACGGACCTGACCACCGCACCCCGTGCACCCAGGGTGTTCTACTACCCTGGCCAGCCGACGATCTCCGTGCCTCGGCATGGGGCGGTCCCTGCTCGATGCCGCAGGCACGGGCAGGGCAGGGCAAATGAATTCGCGACACACGAATTGAGAGTGCGCGCGGAGGGAATCGAACCCCCGACCGCTGGTGTGTAAGACCAGAGCTCTAACCGCTGAGCTACGCGCGCTGACGCACCGACGCGCGTCGAACGCGTAGGTGCGGTTCAGATTATCCCACCCATGACAGCACCCCACCCGGGGGCGGGTGAGGGGTCCCGGATCCGGGGATCACTTGCGGGGCATGCTGTTCTTCCGCAGGGCGAGCCGACTCCCGGCCCAGTCCCCCAGCGCGGCGGTACGTGTCTGAAGCATTCCCGCAGTCTGCGCCGACTCCGCAATCACCGCAGGTTCCACGTGCCCGTCGAGCCCCGTCTTGGGGGTGAAGACCCACACGGAGCCCTCGTCCGCCAGAGGGGTCATGACGTCCATTAGTCGATCGACCAGGTCCCCGTCACCGTCCCTCCACCAGAGCAGCACCGCGTCGACCACCTCATCGGTGTCCTCCTCCAGCAGCTCTGATCCGACGGCGTCCTCGACGGCCTCGCTGATCGACTCGTCACAGTCGGAATCCCACCCGACCTCCTGAACGAGCATGCCCTCCGTCAGTTCAAGCTGACCAGCTACCTGGCCCGCTCCGTCCTGCTGGTTCGCCGCGGCGACCACCGTGGTGTTCCTCCTTCTAATCCGTTTTTAGCTTCTCGGTCTTTCGCTGACCAGGAACACTACCCGCGCGCACTCGCAGGGGAAACGGCTACCGCCCATTTCACGAGGCAACGCATCGGCTGACGGTGTCATGCGTCACGCTTTGGGGCACAATCGGAACTGGTGGGCCTACGGTGGCCCGCCCCGAGCCCGACACGCGATCCGCCCACACCTGCGGGTTGCAACCAGGCCCGACGATGTACCACGAATTTTGGTGGCCCCACCGGGCCGCCACGGTACGAACCACAGAAGTGAGGACGATAACGCATGACCGGAAAAGCAGGCGCCAGGGAAGGCTCCGCACCCACTAACGTGCCGGTTCTCCGGGAGGGAGTCGCGTCCTACCTGGCGGACTCCGATCCGGAGGAGACCCAGGAGTGGATGGACTCGCTCGATGGTCTGCTCGCCGCGGCCGGACCCGAGCGCGCCCGTTACCTGATGCTCCGCCTCCTCGAACGGGCCTCCAAGCAGCGCGTTCCCCTGCCGGCCCTCACTTCCACTGACTACGTCAACACCATCCCCACCAGCCTCGAGCCCGAGTTCCCTGGCGATGAATCGGTGGAGCGGACCTACCGCCGGTGGATCCGCTGGAACGCCGCCATCATGGTCCACCGTGCGCAGCGACCGGGGATCGGCGTGGGCGGCCACATCTCCACCTACGCGGGGGCCGCACCGCTCTACGAGGTGGGCTACAACCACTTCTTCCGAGGCAAGGACCATCCCGGCGGCGGCGACCACGTCTTCTTCCAGGGCCACGCCTCCCCGGGCATGTACGCCCGCGCGTACCTCGAGGGCCGGCTGCGGGAGCACGATCTCGACGGCTTCCGGCAGGAGAAGAGCCATCCAGGGCGTTCGCTACCCTCCTACCCCCACCCCCGCTCGCTGCCCGAGTTCTGGGAATTCCCCACGGTCTCCATGGGCCTGGGTCCACTCAATGCCATCTACCAGGCGCGGTTCAATCGCTACCTGCACAACCGCGGCATCAAGGACACCTCACAGCAACACGTGTGGGCCTTCCTCGGAGACGGCGAGATGGACGAGGTCGAGTCGCGCGGCGCGCTCCAGGTCGCCGCGAACGACGCTCTCGACAACCTCACCTTCGTCATCAACTGCAACCTCCAGCGTCTCGATGGGCCGGTCCGCGGGAACGGGCAGATCGTCCAGGAACTCGAGTCGTACTTCAACGGCGCCGGGTGGAACGTCATCAAGGTGGTCTGGGGCCGCGAGTGGGACGCACTGTTCGACAAGGACACCGAGGGCGCCCTGGTCTCACTGATGAATTCAGTCTCCGACGGTGACTACCAGACGTACCGCGCGAACGACGGCGCCTGGATTCGCGAGCACTTCTTCGGACGCGACCCACGAACGGCCAAGCTCGTCGAGGACATGACCGACGACGAGATCTGGGCGCTGCGCCGAGGCGGACACGATTACCGCAAGATCCACGCCGCGTACAAGGCGGCGATCGAGCACACCGGTCAGCCAACGGTCATCCTCGCCCACACCATCAAGGGCTTCGGCCTCGGCCAGAACTTTGAGGGTCGCAACGCAACCCACCAGATGAAGAAGCTGACGTTGGACGATCTCAAGCAGTTCCGCGACACGCAGCAGATCCCCATCACCGACGAAGAGCTGGAGGCGGACCCGACGCAGCCGCCGTACTACAACCCGGGACCGAACTCTCCGGAGATCCGCTACATGCTGGACCGCCGGTCCGCGCTCGGCGGGCATATCCCCGAGCGACGCCAGACCTTTACCCCGCTCTCCGTTCCTGACATCGACTCGTTGAAGTCCTTGCGTAAGGGTTCGGGTAAGCAGGCAGTGGCCACCACGATGGCTCTGGTGCGGACGGCCAGGGAGCTCATGCGCGACGATTCCCTGCGCGACCGCTTCGTCCCGATCATCCCCGACGAAGCCCGCACCTTCGGCATGGACTCGTGGTTCCCCACTCTGAAGATCTACAACCCGCACGGGCAGAACTACACGTCAGTGGATCACGACCTCATGCTGAGCTACAACGAGGCCAAGGATGGCCAGATCATGCACGAGGGCATCAGCGAGGCGGGATCCGTCGCCGAATTCACCGCCGCAGGGACCGCCTACGCCACCCATGGCCAGCCGATGATCCCGCTGTACATCTTCTATTCAATGTTCGGGTTCCAGCGCACCGGCGACGGCATCTGGGCCGCTGCTGACCAGCTTGCCCGTGGCTTCCTGCTGGGTGCCACCGCCGGCCGCACCACCCTCACCGGAGAGGGCCTCCAACATATGGACGGGCACTCGCCGCTGCTAGCCGCGACCAACCCCGGCATCATCTCCTACGACCCGGCATGGGCGTACGAGGTCGCACACATCGTGCGCGCCGGCGTCGAGCGCATGTACGGACCCGGGGCGGCACACGAAACGGAGACCGACGGCATCGACCGCAACGTCTCCTACTACATCACCCTGTACAACGAGCCCGTCCCCCAGCCGGCGGAGCCCGAGGATCTCGACGCCGACGCCCTGCTGCGCGGTCTATACCGCTTCCGCGCAGCCGAGACCGGAACCCACAAGGCCGCGATCCTCGCGTCCGGAGTGGCGATGTACGCGGCGGTCGAGGCGCAGGCGATGCTTGCGGAGAAGTGGGACGTCGCCGCCGACCTGTGGTCCGCGACCTCGTGGACGGAGCTCGCGCGCGACGGCTTCGAGTGCGAACGGCATGAACTGCGACACCCCGACCAGCAACCGCGCACCCCGTTCGTCACCGCCGCACTGGCCTCGACCCAGGGTCCGAAGGTGGCGGTGAGCGACTTCCAGAAGGCGGTTCCGGACCAGATCCGCGCCTGGGTGCCCGGCGACTTCACCGTCCTCGGATGTGACGGCTTCGGATTCTCCGACACCCGACCCGCCGCCCGTCGCTTCTTCAACACGGACGCGGAGTCGATCGTCGTTGCGGTCCTCGCTGGCCTGGTCCGTGAGGGCACCATCGAGAAGTCCACCCTGCTCGACGCCGCGCGCCTGTACCGGATCGACGACGTCATGGCCGCCCCCGAACCGACGACTGATCCCGGAGTGGCGTGACAGACAATCCTGCCCCCGGGGTCGGGGAGAAAGATGCGCAACCCCTCCGGCGGCGTTCCGCGACGCCGCCGGAGCAGCGTCCGGTCTCCGACGCCCTGCTCAAGCGGATCACCCGGTACTCGGGAACCCTGTCCACGGAAGCGGTCCGCGCCCTCGAACAGGAATTGCCGTTCTTCGCCGAGCTGTCCGCCGACCAGCGCGCCGAGATCCAGTTGATCATCCAGAGCGCAGTGCGTGACTTCGTCACCTGGATGCGAAATCCCGAGGCACCGCACACGGACACGATCGCTGGATTCAAGCTGCTACCCAAGGGGCTGGGTCAGGGGCTGACCCTCCAGCAGACCGTGCAGCTTGTCCGGTCAACACTGGAGTACTTCGAGTTGGTGATGCCCCGGATCTCCCACAACGAGCGGCAGCGCGGATTGATGATCGCCGCAGTCCTCAAATTCGGCCGCGAACTTGGCTTCACCGCAGCGTCGGTGTACGCCGCCGCGGCAGAGAACCGGGGCGCGTGGGACACCCGCATGGAGGCGATGATCGTCGATGCTGTGGTGCGCGGGGACCGCCACGCGGATCTCACCTCGGGGGCATCAGCACTGAACTGGGACCCGACAACCGCTGCCACGGTGATAGTCGGGTCCCCTCGAGAGGACCTTGGCCTCGCCTCGGTACCGGCCGTGCACCGGGCCGCAGTCGCAGCCGGTCGGCACGCACTCGCAGTGGTGCAGGGAGCCCGTCTCGTCGTCATCCTCTCGGGGGAGCTCGAGTCCTCCGCATCGATCCCCCCAGGGGTCCTCGACGCCTTCTCCTCGGACTCCCCCGTTGTCCACGGCCACACCGTCCGGTCCCTCGTCGAGGCACCCGACAGCGCCTCAGAGGCGCTCTCGGGGGCGACGGCCGTGAACGGCTGGCCCGGCGCGCCACGACCGGTCGCCGCGATCGACCTGCTGCCCGAGCGGGTCCTCGGTGGGGACCGCAGTGCCGCGGCTATGTTGGTCGACCGGATTGTCACCCCGCTACGCGGAGCAGATGTCTCGGTCGAGGACACATTGCGGGCCTACCTGGACTCGGGAGGACACGTCGAGGCGTGTGCCCGCGAGTTGTATGTCCATCCCAACACCGTTCGATATCGCCTCAAAAGAGTGAGCCAAATCACCAAATTTGACCCCCTGAACGCACGGGACGCTTTTGTGCTGAGAATTGCGCTTGTCCTCGGGAAGTTCGCCGAGCAAAGTACTCAGGAGTCCTAATTAATCACATTGGCAACAGTGTGTAACGAAACCTGACCATCAGGAGATGGACGTCCTGCCAACTCGGCATTTGTGGGAACCCTACAAAATCCGGGCTTTGTTTCTGGCTTGGGGAACATCATCCGAAGTGGGTGCAGCCGTGTTGTCTGATACCCGTGCTTTGCCTTACTGCCCCTGGACAAGGGTCCCAGAAAGCCGGAATGCTCGCGCCCTGGCTCGAGCTCTCCGGTGCTTCAGACCGCCTCGACGAGTGGTCCGCATCAAGCGGACTCGATCTCGAGCGCCTGGGCACCACGGCGACCCTGCAGGAGATCACCGACACTGCGGTGACCCAGCCACTCGTCGTCGCCTCGGCCCTCCTCGGTGCCGCCGAGCTGCGCCGCCGGGGTGAGGTGCCCTCAGACACGATCGTCGCGGGACACTCGATCGGCGAGATCGCCGCGCTCGCAATCGCCGGGGTGGTGTCCGAATCCGACGCCCTTCGCCTAGCGTCCGTCCGTGGCTCTGCGATGTCCCGGGCGTGCGCCGAGCGACCCACCGGCATGATCGCGGTCCTGGGCGGAGTCGAAGCCGACGTGCTGCTCTCTCTGGACACCGCGGGCCTGCAACCAGCCAACCGCAATGGTGCCGGTCAGATCGTGGCCGCGGGCCCTCTCGAAGCCTGCGACGCACTGGAGAAGAACCCGCCGAGCCGGGCTCGTCTGCGCCGCCTGGAGGTCGCGGGGGCGTTCCACACCCACCACATGGCTCCCGCCGTCGACGAGGTCCGCGAACTGGCCGACACGGTCGAGGTCAACGACCCTGACATGTCTCTGGTGTCCAACGCCGACGGCATGATCATCACCTCCGGCCGCGAGGCCCTCGACAGGGTCATCTCGCAGATCACGCACCCGGTCCGTTGGGATCTGTGCACTCAGACCATGCTCAAGCTGGGGGTCGACACATTCGTCGAGCTCCCGCCTTCCGGTTCGCTCGTGGGGCTGGCCAAGCGCATGATGCGCGACGTCCCCCGCTACGGCGTGAACACCCCCGAGGACCTCGAACTCGCCCTCGAGTCGGTCCCCGCACTCAGCGGCGCCTGACCGCTCCACCCACCCGCGATCGCCGGCTCGGCCGGAGATCGGGACTAAACCGTCCGTCGCGCCCACCGGGCACGACTCCACCCATCAGAAAGGGACACCACATGGCACGCACCGAGGCCGAGATCATCTCAGGACTGGCGGAGATCGTCGAGGAGGTCACCGGGATCGAACCCTCCGAGGTGACGCCGGAGAAGTCCTTCGTCGACGACCTCGACATCGATTCGCTCTCCATGGTGGAGATCGCCGTGCAGACCGAGGACCGTTACGGGGTGGAGATCCCCGACGAAGACCTGGCCAAGTTGCGTACTGTGCAGGATGCGGTCGACTACATCCAGAAGATCGACCAGAGCTGACACCCGGTCCCGTGTGCCGGGGCGGGGACGCAGTCAGGGCCGAAGGTGCGGTCGGTGCACCACGTCGAGCCCGCGTCCCCTCCCCCACTCAGGGCCACCACGTTATTCATCCCGCCACTCGCGGGGTGCCGGGCGAAAGGTTCGGACCGGGACGGGGGTCCCGATCCGGAGGCTTTTCGTCCACAAGCCAGTCCGGGGGTCCATCGCAGGCGTGCTCTCCCTACAGGGACACGCGCCGAGGAAAGGACTGCACGCATGACCATCACCAGCGCTGTTGACCAGAACACCCAGATTGATCCACGAGATCCCGTCGTTCGGCTCGAGAACCTCTTCGACCCGGCATCGCTCGAATTCATCACGGAGCCCGACGCCTCGGGCGCTTTGGCTGCCCGCGGCCTTATCGACGGCGAGCCCACCGTCGCGTACGCGACAGACGCGACCGTCATGGGCGGCGCAATGGGCCTGGACGGGTGCCGGCACATCGTCAGAGCCATCGACGTCGCGATCGACGAGCAGCTGCCCGTGGTGGGCATCTGGCACTCGGGTGGCGCCCGCCTCGCAGAGGGGGTGGAGGCGCTGCACGCCGTGGGCACCGTCTTCGAGGCCATGGTCCGCGCGTCGGGCCTTATCCCTCAGATCTCGGTCGTACTCGGCCCCGCTGCCGGCGGTGCCGCCTACGGCCCCGCCCTGACCGACGTCGTGATCATGGCTCCGGCAGGCAAGATCTTCGTCACCGGGCCCGACGTGGTCCGCTCGGTGACCGGCGAGCAGGTCGATATGGAGGGACTGGGCGGCCAGGACGTGCACCACCGCAAGTCGGGGGTCTGCCACATCGCCGCGACCGATGAGCGGGATGCCCTCCACCGGGCGCGCCGGCTCGTGACCCTCTTGTCCGCGCAGGGCGAGTTTGACCCGCGTGCGCTCGAGGACGACCACACTGATCTCGCGGGGCTGCTCCCCGCGTCCCCCAAGCGCGCTTACGACGTTCGTCCTCTCGTGCACGGGCTGCTCGACTCCTCTGAACTCGACGGCAGCACCACCTTCGAGGAGTTGCAGGCCAAGTGGGCTCCCAGCATCGTCGTGGGCTTCGGCCGGATGGCCGGCCGCACCGTCGGCGTCATCGCCAACAACCCACTGCGGCTGGGCGGCTGCCTCAACTCCGAGTCCGCGGAGAAGGCGTCCCGCTTCGTCCGCCTCTGTAACGCCTTCGGCGTGCCCCTGGTCGTGATCGTCGACGTCCCCGGCTATCTGCCGGGCGTCTCACAGGAGTGGGACGGCGTGGTGCGACGGGGCGCCAAACTGCTGCACGCGTTCGCCGAGGCCTCGGTTGCACGTGTCACGCTCGTCACGCGCAAGATCTACGGGGGTGCTTACATCGCGATGAACTCCCGTGCGCTCGGCGCCTCCGCCGTATTCGCCTGGCCTGATGCCGAGGTCGCCGTGATGGGCGCCAAGGCAGCCGTCGGCATCCTCCACAAGCGAACCCTCGCCGCGGCACCGGAGGAGGAGCGAGAGGCGCTGCACGAGCGTCTGGCGGACGAGCACGCGGCCATCGCAGGCGGTGTGGGCCGCGCGGTGTCGATCGGGGTGGTCGACGAGGTCATCGAGCCCACCGATACTCGCCGTCGGCTCGCCGAGGCCCTGGACGCGGCCGCGCACACCCGCGGACAGCACAAGAACATCCCGCTGTGATCTGATCCCGGCCGGAACTCCTCCGGCAGGGTCTGCGATCGACGACTGCGCCCTCTTCCCGATTTCCGGGAGAGGGCGCAGTCGCATGACACGAGGTGGCGGACGGGAGGAGACACGGACAGCGAGAAGGCGCCCGCCCCAAGAAGATGGGTGCGGGCGCCTTCTGGCGAGTGCGGGAGTGCGGGTGGGTCAGCCGACCCGGGAGAGCCAGGTGACCTCGGTGGCGGCTGGGTGGCCACGCAACGGCTCGAGTGCGCGATCCCAGGCCGTGCCGAGTTCGTCCTCCACGGCGGCGTGAAAGGCTGCTGGGCCTGCCTTCATGAGGTGGCGGAGACGGTTCTCGCTGATCACCACATCGCCGCTGGCACCGGTCTGCCCCCGCCACATCCCGAGTTCGGGCGTGTGCGAAAAGCGTTCGCCGTCGACGAGGTCGCTCGGGTCCTCTGTGACCTCGAACGACAGCATCGACCACTTGGCCAACGAATCGGCCAGGCGCGCGCCGGTGCCGACCGGGCCGATCCAGTCGACGATCGCCTTGCGAGCGCCTGACTGGGCCGGCTGGTCTTCCCAGCGCATGGCTGAACTGGCGTCGAGTGTGGCTGCGAGAGCCCATTCGACGTGTGGACATAACGCGGTAGGCGCGGCATGAATGAACACCACGCCGGTCGTTGTATCCGCGAGATAGTTATGGTCAGACATCGCTTCACTCCCGACTCACTGAGGGACGTCTTCCCCAACGACCTCACGAATCGTGTGAACGATGTTGCAGATGTTTCTTGTAGTTATCACTGTGCCTGAAGTGATCGAGTTGTGCCAGCGACACTTCTCGACTCTCAGCAAAGTTACAGCACCGTGATTCCGCCGTCGGGCGAACGTCCGGCGTGTCGGAGACCTACTCGGCTCAACCGCCCAAAGCGCGCGATCGCCGAGTAGCCGCATCGACGACTCTGTCGGACAGTTCAGGCCACAGCGGCTTAGCCCAGTCGCCGAAGTCACGGTCGGTGAGCACGATCAAGGCTGTGGAGATCTCGGGCTCGACCCAGAGAAAAGTTCCGGACTGCCCGAAGTGGCCGAAGGTGCCGGGTGAGTTGTGGTGGCCGGTCCAGTGGGGATGCTTACCATCGCGGAGTTCGAAGCCGAGACCCCAGGGACACGGCTTCTGCATGCCGTATCCGGGAACGATCCCGTCGAGGCCGCTGAACTGGTCGCTGACGGCCTCCTTCAGGGTTTCGGGCGCGAGTAGTCGCGGTGCCACGAGTTCGCGGGCGAACGCGATGAGGTCGGCCAGGCTGCCTGACGCTCCGTGGCCCGCGGAACCCTCGAGGGTCGTGGAGTCCATCCCTAGCGGTCGGCACACCGCCTCATCGAGGTACTCGCCGAATGCGATCCCGGTTGCGTCGGAAATGTGGTCGGCGAGGACCTCGAACCCGGCCGAGGAATAGATCCGCCGCTCCCCAGGCGAGGTGCGCACCTTGTCGCGGTCGGCGAAATCCAGCCCCGAGGCGTGGGAGAGCAGGTGGCGCACCGTGGAACCCTCGGGTCCGGCGGGCTCGTCGAGGGCGATGGCCTCCTCCTCGACCGCCAGGAGCGCGGCCACCGCCACGAGGGGCTTGGTCACCGACGCCAGGCGGTACACGCGGGTGTCGTCACCGTGGACCGCGAGGGCACCGTCGGGGCCGACCACTGCAGCCGAGACGTTCTCCACCGGCCAGTCCGCGACGATTTCCAACGCGGTGGTGAGCCTGTCTCGATCGAACTCGTCTGACATCGGATCCTCCCTGATTCGCGAACGTCGGGCCGCGCCGCTAGCCGTACCGGCCACGACGGCCAGTCTGTCAGGTCTGGTCGGGCGCGGCGATCAGGTTCGCGGCACGTCGCGGCGCCGGAAGCCGACCAGCCCGACGACGATCAGGATGCTCGTCAGCGTGATGAGTGCGGTCACGCCGACCGGGTCCACGGGGCCCACGGGGGCGCTACCGACCGCACCGAACGGCGACAGTCGCATCTGGTCGTCGGTGAGGCGGAGCGTCGGGCCCATGAAAGTGACGACTACGGCGACTGCGAACGGCGCCCATGCGAGCACCTGCAGCCGTGGGAGTGCGCCGAATAATGCGACCGAGATCCCCACGAACAGGCCAGCGGCGGCAGCCTGCCACGCCCCGGCTGCGAGGATCCGGCCGGCTAGTCCCGGGTCGCCCAGTGCCGTGGCCGCGCAGATGCCGAAGGCGGCCGATCCCGCCAGCACCACGATGACGGTTCCGGCGGACACGACCGCGGTGTGGGCGGCGAGCCAGGACCATCGCGAGCGGCTGACGGACAGGGCCATTTCGAGCCTCCCTGAGGTCTCCTCGCCCCGTAACCCGGACAGGGTCTGGAGCGCGAACCCGGCGCCGAGGAACCCGACGAGGGTGATGAGTGTCTGCACGATCGAGTCCACGACCGTCCCGGAGTCGGCGAGGAATGCTGCCAGCCCGGGGTTGGACATGATCGCCTCCACAACCACGTTCATCAGCCCGCCGTAGACGACCATGAGGGCCACCCCGCCGAGCGTCCAGCCGGTGAACGCCCCCAGGTGCTGGTGCACGGCTGTCCCCGCACGCGACGCCCGCCATGCCGACGCGGAGGCCGGTCCGGTCCGGGTGGGGATCATCCCCTGCCCCACGTCGCGGTGGCTGGCGAGCCAAAGCGCGAGCGCCGCAAGCCCGGCTGCGACGCCGACCGCCACAATCAGCGGCCCCACGGACGGGTCACCGAAGGGCCGGACCATGCCCTGCCACCCCAGCGGGGACGTCCAGCTGAGCCAGTTGCGATTGGTGTCCCCGACCCCACGCGTGATGAGGGTCAGTCCCGACGCGGCCATCGCGGACGCCCACACAGTGCGGTTGTGTGACAGGACTTGGGCGAGCACGGCGGTACCGGAGGCGTACACCCAGCCGGTGGCGGCGATCGATACCGCGTATAGGACCGCGCCACCGCGGTCGATGTCGAGGGTGAGGGTCACCGTCCACAGCGCCACGCCCAGGACCGCGAACACTCCTGCGACGACGACGAGGGCCGCCGCCGTCGGGGCGAGCCGACCGACCCGACCAGCCAACAACAGCTCCGACCGTCCCGACTCCTCCTCCTTGCGGGTGGCCCGCGCGGTCAGGGCGATCGCCATGACCGGAATACCGAAGGCGACCAGGAACGAGTACTCGTTCATCAGGATGCCGCCGAGGGTGTCGAGTCCGGCCACCCGGCCGGTGAGCATGACAGTCGACTCCCCGATCGAGGCGCCGTAGGTGGCCAATTCCTGTGGGGTGTCGTACAGGGCCCCGATGGATAATCCGGTGATCAGGTACAGCGAGGCCAGGCCCACGACCCAGGCCGCCGCAGTCCGCCAGCCGGTGCCCAGCGCGATGCGTACCAGCAGTCCCGTGCCCGCGAACGGCGACGTCATCACCGCTCCCCGGGCAGGTCGTCGTCCCGGGTTTCCGTCCAGCTCCCGGTATAGGCGCTGAGGAAGAGGTCGTCCAGGCTGGGCGGGGTCGCCGTCAGAGTGTGGATTCCGGCCGCGTGCAGGATGCCCGTCACCTCGCCGAGCCGCGGAGCGGGCACGTGACAGCGGACCTCGAACCGTCCATCGGTGGAATCGTCGATCCGTAGGCCGTCGACCCCGGCCACTCGCTCGAGTGGACGCGGGTCGGCGTCCGTGACGGCATGGACCTCGGTCGTGGTGTGGCGCCGCAGCTCGGCCAGCGTGCCCGAGGTGACGGTACGGCCGGCGCGGATGATGCTCACGCGGTCCGCGAGGGCCTCCACCTCGCCCATGATGTGGCTGGACAGCAGGACAGTGGCCCCGCGTGCGATGGTCTCGCGGACGCAGTCCTGGAACACCTGCTCCATGAGGGGGTCCAGTCCGGAGGTGGGCTCGTCCAGCACGAGAAGTTCGGCGTCCGAGGCCAGCGCCGCGACGAGTGACACCTTCTGCCGGTTGCCCTTGGAATAGTCCCGAGTGCGTTTGGTCGGGTCCAGGCGGAAACGCTCGACGAGTCCGTCCCGCCTGGCCGGGTCCAGCCCCCCGAGAGCTCGGCCCAGCAGGTCGATGCTCTGGCCGCCCGTCAGTCGAGGCCACAGGGCCACTTCGCCGGGGACGTACGCCATCCGGGCGTGGAGCTCTACCGCATCGCGCCACGGGTCCCCGCCGAACACGGTCACCCGGCCGGCGTCGGCGCGCATCAGCCCCAGCAGAATGCGGATGGTGGTCGATTTTCCCGACCCATTGGGCCCGAGGAAACCGTGGACCTCTCCGCGGCGAACATCCAGGTCCAGCCCGTCCAGCGCCCGAGCGCCTCCAAAGGTTTTAACCAGGCCCTCTACCCGAACCACGTTCTCCTGCCCTGAACGCATGACCAGCTCCTTCGCCCGATTGCCCTGATCATCCCAGGAATTCGCGCCACAATGTGGCTATGCGTTCTCCCATGTCCGGCCACCGCGCCTACTCCCCGTCGATCCCGGACCGCCTGACCCGGGCCGCTATGACCGCTGCCGGATCATTGCCGGCGCCGCTGCTCGGGCTCGTGGGCGGGACCCCGCGGCGACTCGACGGGCAGGTCCTCGACCCGCACTTCCAGGCCGGGCTCCGAATCATCTCGCTGATGTCGGAGGGTGAATACCAGGACCTGACCGTCGAGCAGGCCCGCTTGGTCCTCGAGCGATCGGCATACACCGTTTCGGGCACCAAGATCGACCTCGCCGTCGTCGCCGACATGATCCTCCCTCTCGGCGGCACCGATACGGACCGGGCGGACCTGCCGGCGCGCCTGTACTCGCCGGTCGACGGGGAAGAGTCACTGCCGGTGCTCGTGTACTTCCACGGCGGCGGGTGGGTACTGGGCAGCGTTGACTCGCATGACGCGACCTGCCGCTATATCGCCGCGACGGGAGGGCTCAAGGTGATCAGTGTGGACTACCGGTTGGCGCCCGAATTCCGCTTCCCCACCGCCGCTGAGGACGCGCTCGCCGCGTTCCGTTACGTCCGCGACAACGCCGAAGAGCTCGGCGTTGACCCGAGGCGGATCGCGGTGGGTGGCGATAGCGCGGGCGCCAACCTGGCGGCGGTGGTCTGCCAACAGACTCGCGATGCCGGCGAGAAGATGCCGGACTTCCAATTGTTGTTCGTGCCTGCCACCAACATGTCCGCACGGACGCGCTCGTACGAGCTGTTCGGCGAGGGATTCTTTCTCACGAGGGAGAACATGGACTGGTACGAGGAGACCTATATCCGCTCGGACTCCGACCGACTCGACCCCCGGGCCTCGCCTCTACTGGCGGAGGACTTCTCCGGGTTGCCTCCCGCGCACGTGGCGACGGGCGGGTTCGATCCGCTGCGCGACGAGGGCGAGGCGTACGCGCGCAAGATGGCGGACGCTGGTGTCCCGGTGTCGCTCAGGCGTCACGAGTCACTGGTCCACCCGTTCGTCAACGCCGTCGGCGCCAGCCCTCGGGCGCGGTCAGCGCTGTCCGAGGCGGTGGGCGCAATGCGGATGGGGCTGGCCTACTGACCGGTCTCGCGGAGGTGGGGCCAGCGGGGCTCGAACCCGCGACCAGCGGATTATGAGTCCGCGGCTCTAACCAACTGAGCTATAGCCCCCTGCGCGCGCCGGGAGCGTCACCGGCACGCGCCGCGCAATCGTAGCAAGACGTCAAGACCCGCCGCCCGGCCACCAGACCTCCCGGACGTCGGCGAGGCCGTCCTCGACGACGACAGAGGGCTCGTCCCACACCTGCACCTGCCTCCCCAGGGGCTCATAGCGCGGGAAACCCGGATCTCCGGTACGGACGAAGTCGACCCACGACCGGTGCATGTCCGCGACGAGTTCCGTTGGCGCATCAGCTCCCAGGTAGGACCGCACATTGGGGGCCTCCGGCACGGCCCAGAAGAACGGCAGGTCCGCGCAGTGGACCGCGCCCCTGCCCTCGGACCAACGGAAGTCGTACACCCAGGTGGGCGCGCCGCCCACCATCCTGGTCTCGGCCGCCCGGACGACGGTCGAGTGGATGGTCGCGGCGTCGACCACCGCCCCCACCGCTCGGCGCAGAGACCTGCCCGCCGACTGCCTGGCCAGCGCGCGCAGTCCTGCGGTGGGCAATTCCTGGGACCGCAGGATCATGACCGCGCCCGGCAACAGTGCCGGCCGGGGCAGGGACCGGACGACTCCTTCGAATTCCGTGGCGGTGGAGCCGATGAGCAGGGGTAGGTCGAGCCCCGGCCCGCTTCCGATGCCCTCCAGGGGCGGAACCGGGACGGTGTCGTCGCCGACCGTCGGTCGGAACGGCATGAGAAACGGATTGTCCTTGCGCAGGCGCCGGTGGAACTCGTCGACGGCGCCCCGCCCGCCTGCTGCCAGCTCGGCGGCTGTCGCCCCGATGGGGGCCTGTGCGGCTGGCGACCGCAGAACAGCCGGCGACGAGGCGATCCCGCGGTGGAACAGTCCGGCCGCCGCGGGAGCGGCGAGCAGACAGAGCACCGCCCCGCCTCCGGCGGACTGGCCCGACACCGTGACCTGTCCAGGGTCACCGCCGAACGCCTCAATCTCGTCGCGGACCCACTCCAGGGCCATAATCCAGTCCCGCACCCCGCGGTTGTCCGGCGCATCGGGAAACGCGGTGAATCCCTCGACCCCCAGGCGGTACCCCACCGAGACCACGACGATCCCGGCGCGGGCGAAAGCGGTCCCGTCAAACCAGGGCTGGTGCGAAGATCCCGACTCCCAGCCGCCGCCGTGGATCCACACCAGCACCGGGTGTCCCAACCCTTCGGTAGGAGCCCACACGTCGACGTGGAGGATGTCCGTGCCCGCGACGATCGGCTCCGGAATCGCCGGGTTGGCGTCGAAACGCAGGCGCTGCGCGGTGGCCGCCGGCCGGGTCGCATCACGAATCCCGTCCCACGGCACCCGTCGAACGGGGGCTGCGAACCGGAGGTCGCCGATGGGGTCCTCCGCGTACGGGATGCCGTAAAAGCGGAGCACATCCCCCAAGTCAGCCCCCCGCACACGGCCGGTAGACAGTGCAATCTCGACCTCGCCATCGCGTCGGGTTCCGGGGCGGCTCATTGCGCCAGATTAGCGAGACAGACCGATTCTGCCGGTGGTTCCTGCTAAGACAATGGGATGAGCAGTGTCACAGACCAGATCGTCGAACGGCTCGCCGACGTCGCCACGGCCCTGGACACCCGTGACTGGGACGGGCTGGGCGCCCTCTTCACAGAGTTCGCGACCGGGTACGGCGCAACCGGCCGCGAGGCGATCGTGGAGAGGGTCCGGGACCATCTGGGGGGTTGCGGCCCCTCGCAACATTTGCTGGGCAACCACCGCGTAGAACTCGACCTCGACGGCGATCCAGACCGCGCGCGGAGCCGGACATACGGGCGGGTCCTGCACCGGGGTGCCGGCGACCTCGCCGGACTGACCTACGAATGCATCGGCGAATACACGGACCAGTGGACGCGAACAAGTGAGGGATGGCAGATCAGTTCGAGGTGGTTCGAGCTCAGCTTCGACCTCGGCGACGCCCGAGTGCTCCGGCGGGAGTGACGTCTAAGGCGCTGGAATCCGCCGTACACGCGGAAATGCGGAGAGGGCCCGAGGCAATGATGCCTCGGACCCTCTCCCGGAGCTCCCCCAATTGGACTCGAACCAATAACCCTTCGATTAACAGTCGAATGCTCTGCCAATTGAGCTATGGGGGATCAGTGCTGGTGACCGGCAGTCATGCCGGATACCGAGATCTCACCTTAGTGCGCCTGTACCCGCCAGACCAAATCGGCAGGTCAGGCAATGTCCGGGGTCGCCCCGACCGCCTGATTCAGCAGGCCGCGCCGGTACTCCTCCAAGGCCACCAGATCACCGAACAGCGCTGAATAGCCCTCGGGATCCTCCGCCGGACTCATCCGCTGGACCTTGGACTTGAGATCCGCGATCTGGCCCGAGACCCACACCTCCTGCAGTCGCGCCAACACGCCGGAGATATAGCGCGGCAACGCGTCCTCGGACACCCGCAGCGTCTCCACGGCCAGACTCCCGGCCAGCCTGCGCAGCCCGTCGTCGCTCAACCCCTGGGAGACCTCGGAGACCCAGTTGGCACCGCTCTTGCCTGCAGCGCACCCCCCGGCCGTGGAGAGCGCCTGGGCGATAGTGGCGTACGCCGGGTGGGTGAAGCACTCCTCCGGCAAGGAGTCGAACAACGGGCCCGCCAGGCCCGGGTACTGCAGGGCCGCCTTCACCGCCTCCCGCTGCGGCCACAGCACGGGGTCGGCCGCGGCGGGGATGGGCACGCCCGCCGGAACTTCCGGCGTCGGCGGAGCTTCGCCGCCGGCGGGCTCGTCGTCGTACCCCCCACGCCCACGAACGCCTCCCCCACGCTCAGCGGCGTCCCGCCCCGGTCGGGTGCCTCCGCCCGGGGTCGCCGGAGCGCGCCTGCGTAGCCCCGGACCCGATGTCGAGCGCGACCGGCCCTTCTTGCGCGCCTCCTCGCGGACGCGACGCACCACCGTCGCTGGGTCGTCCCAGCCCACCCACCCGGCGAGTTGGCGGGCGTACTCGTCCCGCAGCGTCGAATCGCGGATGTCCGCCACTACCGGCACCGTGCGCCGCAGGGCCTCGACACGTCCCTCTGCATGGTCGAGGTCGTAATCCTCGAGCATCGAGCGGATCGCGAACTCGAACATCGGCACCCGCGCAGACACCAGATCCCGCACTGCCGCGTCGCCCTTGTTCTGACGCAAGTCGCAGGGGTCCAGCCCGGGCGGGGCCACCGCCACGAACGTCCGACCCGAGAACTGCTGATCGCCCGAGAACGCCCGGAGCGCAGCCTTCTTGCCCGCCTCGTCGCCGTCGAAGGTGTAGATGATCTCGCCGCGGAAGTAGTTGTCGTCCAGCATCAGACGCCGGAGCGTGGACAGATGGTCCTCGCCGAACGCGGTGCCACACGCGGCGACCGCGGTCGTGACGCCGGCCGCGTGCATGGCCATGACGTCGGTGTACCCCTCGACGACAACCGCGCGGCGCTGCGAGGCAATCTCCCGCTTGGCTAGGTCGAGACCGAACAGCACCTGCGACTTCTTGTACAGAATCGTCTCGGGCGTGTTCATGTACTTGCCCAGCGTGTCGTCCTCGAACAGCTTGCGCGCGCCGAAACCGATCACCTCACCGCCGAGGTTGCGGATGGGCCACAAGAGTCGGCGGTGGAAACGGTCGATGAGCGTGCCGCGAGAACTCGTCTTGGACAGCCCTGCCGCCTCCAGCTCCTTGGGTTCGAACCCCTGCCGCATGAGGTGTTTGCTCATGGTGTCCCAGCCGGCGGGGGCGTATCCGCACCCGAAGTGCTGCGCCTGGGCCATGTCGAACCCACGGTCGGTGAGGAAGGTGCGCGCGGTCTCGGCCTCGGGATCCTCCGCCAGCCGCTCGGCATAGAACTTCTGCGCGGCGGCGTTCGCCTGCGCGAGTCTGGACCGCGTGCCGCGATCGCGCTGGATGACCTGACCGCCGCCCTCGTAGGAGATGCGGTAGCCGATACGGTCGGCCAGCTGTTCGACCGCCTCGACGAAGCTGATGTGCTCCATCTTCATGAGGAAGGCAAAGACGTCACCGCCCTCCCCTGTGGAAAAACAGTGGAAGTAGCCGTGTTGCGGACGCACGTGGAACGACGGGGTCTTCTCGTCCGTGAACGGGGACAGCCCCTTCATCGAGTCGATGCCGCCGGGTTTGAGCGCGACGTACTCGCCGACGATCTCCTCGATGCGAGTGCGTTCGCGGATCGCGGCGATGTCCTGCTCCGGAATCCGCCCTGCCATGACGCCCAGAGTAGCCGCCTCCGGCGAGGACCGGCGTGCCCCCTGTTCGAGGCCGATACGCTGGGGTCATGATCGTCGCCCAACTCCTGCCCGACGCCGCCCGGCGACCCCGTTCCCGGTTCAGCCAGGCCCCGGTGACAGTCGTCGCGACGGTGGTCGCGTTCCTCGCCTGCGCGCTGGTGTGGGCCGCCCCCGGCGCCTCCGCCGAGCGCCCGTCGAACCTGCAGCAACAGCTCACCGACTCCGCTGGCGTGTTGGGCGGCGACACCCGCGAGGTGGAGAGCCGACTGGCCGAGCTTCGCTCGACCGATCAGATCCAACTGTGGGTGACGTTCGTCGACAGCTTCGACGGGATCCCGCCCGACCAGTGGGCCCGGCAGACCGCGCAACTGTCCGACCTGGGGTCCTCGGACGTCCTGCTCGCGGTGGCCGTCGAGGACGGCAGGTACTGGTTCGAGTCCACAGACCAGCGTTCCGACCAGCGGATCGCCGACCGGGACATCGAGCCGAAGCTCGCGGTCGATGACTGGTCGGGCGCCGCGATCGGGGCAGCCGACGGCCTCGAACGTCAGGGGTCGGGCTCCGGCCTCTCCGTCGGTGCACTGCTGGCGATCATCGCGGTGATCGCGGCCGCGGTGGCGCTGCTCCTGGTGGTCACCCGCCGACGCCGAGCCACCCGGACTGCTCGTCAGGCAGAGTCGGCCCGGGACATCCCCGGTGACGACACCGCGCGGATGTCCGCGCTACCTGTGGAGGTTCTCGACGCACGGGCGCGGGCCGGTCTGGTGGATGCCGACCAGGCAGTGGATGAGTCCACCTCGGCCCTCGAGACCGCCGCTGGGGAGTTCGGCGAACTGCGTACCCGGCCGTTCCGATCCGCGCTCGACTCGGCGCGATCCGAGGTTGCCGCTGCACACTCCCTCGTCCAGCGCCTCGACGACGACATCCCCGAGACGCCCGACCAGCGCAAGGCCATGCTGCTCGAGGTGGCCGCCCGCGCCGAACGCGCCGAACGCGGCCTCGAGGGGCAGGCGAAGGCCTTCGCCGAGATGCGCGACCTGCTCATCAACGGCGGCGCCTCCGTCGACGCGCTCACACGTCGCACGGTCACCCTGCGCGCCCGCCTCCCCGAGGCCGAGAAGACGATGTCGGACCTGCGCGAGCGGTTCCCCGCAGCGGTCCTCGCCTCCATCTCCGACAACCTCTCCCTGGCCGAGCAACTGATCGACGCCGCGGAGGGCGAGACCGCGCGCGCCCGGGCCGCCCTGGCCAGGCCAGTGGGCGAGCAGGGCGAGGCCGTGGACGCCATCACCTCCGCCGAGGGCGGATTATCGCGCGCCGAGAAGCTGGTCGACGGGGTGGACCATGCCTCCGACGACATCGCCGCCGCGCGTCGTGACCTCGATCCGCTGATCGAGGAGGTCGAGGAGGAGCTCGCGCAGGCCTCACAACTGCTGGCGTCCACCGACATCAGCGACTCCACCAGCAGAGAGCTCACCCAGGTGGCGACCACCGCCCGTGAGGCGGTCGGAGCGGCCCATCGCGACGGACAAACCGATCCCCTGGGCACCTTCTCCCGCCTCATCGACGTGGACCGTGACCTCGACGAAGCCCTCGCGGCCGCCGGGCACGAGGCTGAGGAGGCGAGCCGCGCCCGCGCCGCTCGTCGGGCCGCAATCACCCGCGCAGCCGGAGCGGTGCGCGAAGCCGACGACTTCATCGGCAGCCGCTCGTATGTCATCGGCCAGGCGGCCCGTACCCGGCTCGCGGCGGCGAAGAACTCGCTTTCGACCGCCGAGGCCACGGTCGGTCCTGCCGCGTTCCCCGCCGCTGAGCGCGCCCTCAACCTCGCCCGCGAGGCCCTGCGGCTGGCGCAGAGCGACGCCTCCCGGCCCCAGTACACCGGCGGCTACGGAGGCCGGGGCGGACGTGGGGGGTCCAATACCGGTGCCATGGTCGGCGGCATGGTCGCCGGGGCGCTGATCCAGGGGATGCTCCGCGGCGGCGGGGGCGGCTTCGGCTCCTCCCGCGGCTTCGGCGGCGGGGGCGGCTTCGGCGGGGGCTTCGGGGGCGGTGGCGGCGGTTTCGGTGGGGGCGGCGCGGGCGGGCGGTTCTGAACGCGCCTGTCCGACAGTCCTCGCGGCCGGGTTTCTCCCGCTTCTGACCGGATGAGGAGAGCCAAGTCGGCTCGGCTGTCGGAACTCGCAACTAGCCTCCATAGTCATGACACGTCGGCGCACAACGCTCATCGCGGTGATTGCGGTAGTCGCTCTCATCGCAACCGCGGTAGCGGTTGGTGCCTGGTACCGCCCGATGCTGCTCACCGGCACCGGCTACGCCGCCCACAATGCATGTGCCCTGCACTTCCTCGTAGGCCGCGAGGACTACGAGTCCGATCTCCCGCCCAACCCGCTGGTCCCCTTGATGCGGTCGTCGATCGACGAGGAGGCCGGGACCGCGACCTCCTCGGTCCTGGGGGTGGCCTTCCGGCAGAGCGCCCACGTCTCCGAGTACGGCTGCGCACTCGGGGGACGCGCCGCTGGATCCCAGGGCAACAGACCACCACCACCGTTACTCGAGGACGGCCCACCGGGTGTGCTCCTAACCGAGGCGGCCGATGCCCCGGACGAGATCTCGCCGGCACTCGACGAAGCCGCAGCACAGGACGGGACGCGTGGACTCGTCGTCGTCCACCGCGGCGAGATCCTCGGCGAGCGGTACGCCGACGGTTTCGGCCCGGACACCCGCCAGCTCGGCTGGTCCATGGCCAAGAGCGTGGCCGCCACGCTCGTCGGACGCGCCCAGATCGAGACCCCCGACGTCGACCTCGCCCCCGACGCCACGGGTCTGCGCCCCGAGTGGACCGACGATCGCTCACAGATCTCCCTGGATGACCTGCTTCGCATGACTTCCGGCCTGGAGTGGGACGAGGAGTACGACCTGGGGACGCCCATCACCCAAATGCTCTTCCTCGAGCCCGACATGGCCGCATTCGCCGCCTCCCAGCCGCTGGCCCACTCCCCCGGCTCCTACCGCCAGTACTCGTCGGGCACTTCCAACATCGTCTGCGACCTCCTGCACGAGCGCACCGGGCTCGGTCCCGAGATGGCCTCCGAACTGCTCTTCCGCCCGCTCGGGATGCGCAGCGCGGTCCTCGAGGCAGACGCCTCGGGCGGGTCCGTCTGTAGCTCGTACCTATGGGCGACCCCGCGGGACTGGGCCCGGTTCGGTCAGTTCGTGCTCGACGACGGCGAGGTGGACGGCAGGCGACTGCTGCCGGCCGGGTGGATGGACTACGCGACGACCGGCGTGCCGGCCGGCGGTGAACCCGAACCGTACGGAGCACAGTGGTGGCTCAACGATGCCGGGGACGGCTCCCCGCTCCGATTCGCGGACATGCCGGCGGATGCCTACTGGGCGTCCGGGCACGACGGGCAATACATCGTGGTGGTCCCCTCAGCCGACCTCGTGGTGGTCCGCACAGGCTTCTCCCCCGGATCGAGCATCGACTCGCTCGGAGTCGACCGACTCGTCGGCGAGGTCGTTCGCGCCGTCGGCTGACCCGCAGCTCAGCCCCACGCGGCCTGGATGCCGGCACTCGCGCGGTCGACCCGCTCCAGCCGGCTCTCGGTGTACAGGGCGATCTGGTCAACGATCACTCGCATCCGTGACTCGTCATCCGGGGCCGAGTCCCACAGCGGACGCAGGACCGGGTCGAGACTTGCGGGAGCGGACTGGGCGAGGAACTCCGCCACCCGGTGGATCCGGTCGCGCTGGCGATCCTGACGGAGCCGGTGCCCCGGGTCGCTCATGACGTAACGCACCGCCATCGTCTTGAGCATCACCACCTCAGACTCGACCTCCGCCGGCACTTCAAGATCTGCGCTGTAGCGCCCATGCGGCTCGGCGCCGTGCACCTCGCGGGTGGCGTGGATGGCAGGCATGACGAACCGGCCGACCAACTCACTGGTCAGAGCCTTGAGCGCCACGAACCCACTGAAGCTCGCGTCGAAGGGCTGCACGGCTCGAACCACGTCGAGCGCGCCGAGGCGGCCAGCAGCCTGCTCCAACTGGCCGGCATCCGGTCCACCGAACTCCTCTGCCCCCAACTCTGCCAGCGCGGCGACCTCTGACCGATCAGAGAGCGACCGCAGATCCAACCGGCCGGCAACGATCGCGTCCTCGACGTCGTGGACCGAGTACGCAACATCGTCGGAGAAGTCCATGATCTGCGCCTCGAGGCACCTGGTGTCCCCGGGCGCGCCCTGACGGATCCATGCGAGGGTGTCCGCGTCGTCCGCGTACGCGCCGAACTTCCGGGTCCCCTCCCGCGGCAGCCACGGGTATTTTGTGGCGGCGTCCAGGGCCGCCCTGGTGAGGTTCAATCCCACCCCGCGGCCGGACGCGTCCACGACCTTGGGCTCGAGACGCGACAGGATCCGGACGGTCTGCGCGTTGCCCTCGTATCCGCCGAAGCCGCGGGCAACCTCGTCCAGCGCGCGCTCGCCGTTGTGACCGTAGGGCGGGTGTCCGATGTCATGGCTCAGGCCCGCCAGATCCGCCAGGTCCGGGTCACAACCCAGACCAGCCGCGATGCTGCGGGAGATCTGCGCAACCTCGAGAGAATGGGTGAGGCGGGTCCGCGGAGTGTCCCCGTCACCGGGACCGACCACCTGCGTCTTGTCGGCTAGACGGCGCAGCGCCGCCGAGTGCAGGACGCGAGCGCGATCCCGGTCGAACGGGCTGCGCTCACTGGCCTTCCCCCGCGTCCGGCCGGACGCTTCGTCCACCCGGCGCTCGGCGTCCGCGGCCTGGTACGCGTAACCCGTCATTCACGTCTCCTCCGGGCGTCGCCGCCCCGTAATCCTGCGGCCCGGTCGAGCCTGACCGTGTGGCCCGCCCTGGCGGTTCAGCCCGGGAAGTCCACCTTGCTCCCCGCGATCCGGTGGTACTGATACCAGAGCACTGCGCCCGTCTCGCGGACGATGCCCAAGATCTGGTTCTCCCGCGTCCACACCGCCGGCCCGTGACGAGTCGGCGAGGTCCACGCGTCCAGGCCCGCATCCCGAGCCATCATGCGCGAACGGTACGAGTGGGTGGGATCGCTGACCAGCACCACCGACTGGCCACCCTGGTCGCGCACGGTCTGCGCGACCGCATCCAGACTGCCCTCGGTGTTGGTCCCGGTTTCTACCGCCAGGATCGCCTCAGCGGGCACCCCGAGCTGGGTCAAGTAGGCCCGACCGGACCCTGCCTCGGTGTAGAGGTCGCCCGGCTGGTTACCGCCGACTGTGATGATCTGCGACGCGACCCCTTGATCGAAGAGCACGGCCGCATGTTCCAGCCTGGCCTGAAACACGGGGGTGGGGGTGCCGTTGTGCTGAGCCGCACCCAGCACCACGATCGCATCCGCCGGGGAACGGTCGTCAACACGAGCCACGTGCCATACCCGGAAGGCAATGAATCCGGGTATGACCAGGCACAACAGCAGTGCGATGCCCAGGAGCCAGCTGACGGCCCTGGACACCACGCGAAGCGGGGACCGGGATCTTCTCACCCAACCAGTGTGCCAGGAGAGTCAGTCAGCACCCGATCAGCCGCTGCGCGAGGTACCCCTCGACCTGGTCGATCGCGACGCGCTCCTGCGCCATGGTGTCGCGCTCACGGATGGTCACGGCCTGGTCCTCAAGGGTGTCGAAGTCGACCGTGATGCAGAACGGGGTGCCGATCTCGTCGTGGCGGCGGTAGCGGCGGCCGATGGCCTGGGCATCGTCGAAGTCCACGTTCCAGTTCTTGCGGAGCTGGGCCGCGAGGTCGCGGGCCTTGGGTGACAGGTCGGCGTTGCGCGACAGCGGGAGCACTGCGGCCTTGATCGGCGACAGCCGGCGGTCGAGCTTGAGCACGGTCCGGGTGTCCACCCCGCCCTTGGCGTTGGGGGCCTCGTCCTCGGTGTAGGCGTCGACGAGGAACGCCATGAGCGAGCGGGTCAGGCCGAAACTCGGCTCGATGACGTAGGGGATGTACTTCTCTCCCGAGGCCTGATCGAAGTACTGCAGGTCCTCGCCCGAGTGGGTCTGGTGCTGCGTGAGGTCGTAATCGGTGCGGTTGGCGACGCCCATGAGCTCGCCCCACTCGTTGCCAGAGAACCCGAACCTGTACTCGAAATCGATGGTCCCCGCCGAGTAATGAGCTCGCTCGTCATCCGGGACGTCGAACCGACGAAGGTTCTCCGGATTGATCCCCAGGTCGACGAACCAGTCCCAGCAGTCCTCCACCCACTTCTTGAACCACTCGTCGGCCTCCTCGGGCTTGACGAAGTACTCGATCTCCATCTGCTCGAACTCCCGGGTGCGGAAAATGAAGTTGCCGGGGGTGATCTCATTGCGGAACGCCTTACCGATCTGACCGATGCCGAACGGCGGCTTTCGACGCGCGGTCGTCATGACGTTCTTATAGTTGGTGAAGATGCCCTGAGCGGTCTCCGGCCGGAGATAGTGCAGTCCGGTCTCGTTGTCCACGGGTCCGAGGAAGGTCTTCACCAGGCCCGAGAACAACTGTGGGTCGGTCCACTGCCCCTTGGTGCCGCAGTTCGGGCACGCGATCTCGGACATCGGGGCGTCGGCCGGTGAGTCGAGCTTCTTCTTGGCCGCGTACGCCTCCTGCAGATGGTCCTGGCGCAACCGGGTGTGGCAGGACCGACACTCGACCAGCGGGTCGGTGAACGTCTCGACGTGCCCGGAGGCTTCCCACACCTTGCGGGGCAGGATGATCGACGAATCCAGGCCCACCACGTCGTCGCGGCCGGTGACGAAAGTCCGCCACCACTGCTTTTTGATGTTGTCCTTGAGCTCGACGCCCAGAGGGCCGTAGTCCCACGCCGAACGGGTCCCGCCGTAGATTTCGCCACTCTGGTACACCAACCCCCGGCGCTTACAGAGGTTGACAACGGTATCGATGACGGAAGCTGAGGCTGCCACGTCGGGGGTTCTCCCTTTGGTGAGTCGTTTGGCGGAGGTGTCGGGTGGACCACCTCGGCGCGGGCCGGCGCCCGGGCACTTGTCCCCAGGGTATCCGGTCGGGCCCCCGGGTCTGGGATACTGGGGTCCCCTACCCGATACGGTGCCGGCGGCGACCGAGCCCATCAGCGAGCCCGGAAGGCGGAGACGATGCCAAGCGGACCCCGATCGACCGGACCCGAGCCGGTCACGGACGTCCACGACGCTGACCACCGGGCCGCACCCGTTCCGCTGCCACCCGAGCAGGTGATGACCGCAGCCGGGGGACTACTCAGGGCCCTGTCCGCCCCGCTGCGCATCGGGATCGTCCTCCAACTGCGGGAGGGTCCGCGGTGCGTGCACGAGTTGGTCGACGCACTCGGCGTCACCCAGCCGTTGGTGAGCCAGCATCTGCGGGTTCTCAAGTCGTCCGGAGTGGTCTCCTCGCACCGGCAGGGTCGGGAGATGCGCTACGAGCTGTTGGACGGGCACCTGCTCAACATCGTCGAGGCGGCCGTCGGGCACGCCGAGGAGCAGTGAGAGTTGACCACTCCGGGTAAACCGATCGGCGTACGGTCGACGCGTCAGCGCAGCGCCATCTCCGCTCTCCTGGACGAGTCCAAGGGCTTCCGTTCGGCCCAGGACCTGCATGCTGAACTCCGTGAGCGGGGCGACACGATCGGGCTGACCACTGTGTACCGGACACTGCAGTCGATGGCCGACGCCGAGGCGGTCGACGTGCTGCGGACCGACTCCGGGGAACTCATCTTCCGGAAGTGCTCCGACTCGCACCACCACCACCTCGTGTGTCGAGCGTGCGGGTTCACCGTGGAGGTCGAGGAGCCCGGGGTGGAGGTGTGGGCTCAGAAAGCAGGCCGGGCGCACGGGTTCACCGATGTCAGTCACACCGTCGAACTGTTCGGGCTGTGCGCAGAGTGCGCGGCGGGCACCGAGGACCGACTGCGGGCCCCGGGTGGCGCCGCGTCCGCTGCTGCCGACTCGGACTGACCGCAAGCCCGTACCCGGCGCGACGGCGGTCAGGAGCTGGTGACGCCTCCGAAGCGCCGGTCGCGCTCCGCGTACTCCAGGCACGCCGCCCACAGGTCCCGGCGGTCGAAGTCCGGGAAGAGCGTGTCCTGGAAGACGAACTCGGCGTAGGCGCTCTGCCACAACATGAAGTTCGACGTGCGCAGCTCCCCGGACGGCCGCAGAAAGAGGTCGACGTCCGGCATGTCCGGCTCGTCGAGGTAGCTGTGAAAGTTGTTCTCCGTAAGGTCGTCGGGCGAGAGCTCGCCGGCGGCCACGCGGTGGGCGAAGGCGCGGGCGGCGTCGACGATCTCGGCCCGTCCCCCATAGTTCACGCACATCGCGAGGGTCATCACCGTGTTGTCGCGCGTGAGTTCCTCCGCCTCCTCCAACTCCGAGATGACCGACCTCCACAGCCGGGGCCGCTGACCCGCCCACCGGACCCGCACGCCCAGCGCGTGCATCTCGTCACGACGCCGGCGCAGGACGTCCCGGTTGAAGCCCATGAGGAAGCGGACCTCTTCGGGGCTGCGCTTCCAGTTCTCGGTGGAGAAGGCGTACGCGGACAAGTAGGGGATGCCCATCTCGATGCAGCCCTCGACGACGTCCATGAGCACGGCTTCGCCACGCTTGTGACCTTCGGTCCGGGGCAGCCCTCGCTCCTGCGCCCAGCGGCCGTTGCCGTCCATGACCAGGGCGACATGGCGGGGGACGAACTCTGCCGGGATGGCCGGCGGGCGAGCTCCCGACGGGTGCGGCGAGGGCGGGCGGACCGTCGTCTGCCGGGCTGGACGTTTACGAAATCTGGGTAGTCCGGGCACGGGACTCCTCTCCTGGATCGACGGGGCCGACCGCGCCGCGGTCGACCAGGGGAAGACTGCGCAGGTCGCGCTCGAGATGCCACTGCAAGTGCTCCGCGGCAATACCGGAGGCCTGCCGCACGACGGCGGGCGAGGACAGGGCGACGGCGTCCCACTCCCCCGCCAGCAGCGCGGACAGGTGCTCGGCGACGCCGGGCGAGAGCATGGCGCAGCCCTGCGGTCGGCAGTGCACGCACACGGTCCCCCCGGACGCGACGTGGAACGCACGGTGCGGTCCCACCACGCCACACCGCACGCAGCAGTCCAGCACGGGCTCCCAGCCAGAGGCGGCCATGGCGCGCAGGAGGAATGCGTCAGCGACCAGGCCCGGCTCGCGGCGGTGTTCTGCCAGTGACCGCAGCGCGTTCACGGCGAGACCGAGGAGCCGCGGGGTGGGTGCGCCCTCCTCGCCGGCGAGACGCTCGGCGGTCTCCAGCACCACGCACCCGGAGGTGTACGCGGGGTAGTCCGCGACCAGTGGACGTGCCAGCGACTCACGGCTGCTGGCCTGACGGACCGTCCCGAGACCGCTGCGGCCCCGGCCCGGGGCGATCTGCACCTCCACCACCGCGAACGGCTCGAGGCTCGCCCCCATCCGCGACCGGGTGCGGCGAACGGCCCGGGCGACTGCGCGGATGAGCCCGTGCTGGTGGGTCAGCAGCGTGACGATCCGGTCGGCTTCACCCAGGTCATAGGTGCGCACGACGAGGCCCGTATCGGTGAAGGGGTGCATCCGGGCCTCCCTGGCGGGGCGGGCGCGCACGCGGATGCGTGTGCGCGGGGTGTCCATTGTCCCACCGGAAGGCTAGAAACCCAGACGTCCCAGCATCTTGGGGTCGCGCTGCCACTCCTTGAGGACCTTGACATGCAGGTCGAGGTATACCTTGGTGCCGAGCAGTTTCTCGATGCCCGCGCGGGCGGTGGTTCCGACCTCGCGCATGCGCGAGCCACCCTTGCCCAGGACAATCGACTTCTGGCTCTGACGTTCCACATACACGGTCGCGTGGACGTCAACCATGTCGGCGCGACCCTCATGCGGCAGGACCTCCTCGATCGTCACGGCGATCGAGTGGGGCAACTCGTCGCGGACGCCCTCCAGGGCGGCCTCGCGGATGAGTTCGGCCATGCGGGACTCGTCGGATTCCTCGGTGATGACGTCATCGGGGTAGAACTGCGGCCCCTCGGGCAGCAGGGTCGCGATGAGGTCGGCCACGACATCGACCTGCTCGCCCGATACGGCCGACACCGGGACCACTTCTGAGTCCGGCCCGAGGAGTTTCGACACCGCCACGAGCTGTTCCATGACCTTCTGCTTGGAGACGGTGTCGATCTTGGTCACCAGCCCCAGCACCGGAGTATCGGGGCAGAGTGAGCGGACCTGGTCGAGGATCCAGCGGTCACCGGGGCCGATGCGTTCCCCGGCGGGGATGCACAGGCCAATGAGGTCGACATCCGAGTAGGTGTCCTCCACCAAAGCGTTGAGCCGCTCGCCGAGCAACGTGCGGGGCCGGTGGAGGCCGGGGGTGTCGACCAGGATGATCTGGGCGTCTGGCCGGTGCACGATTCCGCGGATCGCGTGCCGGGTGGTCTGTGGACGCGAGGAGGTGATGGCGATCTTCTCCCCCACGAGCGCGTTGGTCAGGGTGGACTTACCCGTGTTGGGTCGGCCGACGAAGCTGACGAACCCGCTCCGGAAGCCCTCGGGGGTACTCATCTGTTCTCCTCGTCGTCGTGGGTGTCGTGCTCACTCGTCTCAACTCGGGCCGCCACCACGGTGACAACCTTGACCCGTCCGCGCCGGTCGTGCCCGCCCTCGGCTCGAAGGTCGAGCCCGGTGGACACGACGTGAGCGCCGGGCAGCGGGACGCGCCCGAGCTCCAGCGCGAGGAGTCCACCGAGAGTCTCGACCTCCTCGGTCACGTCGTCGGCGAACTCGAGGTCGAACAACTCGGCCACCTCGTCGAGCCCGAGTCGGGCGGACAGTCGATAGCATCCGTCGCCGAGGTCCTCGACGGGCGGGACCTCGGTGGTGTCGTATTCGTCCACGATCTCGCCGACGATTTCTTCGAGGATGTCCTCGATGGAGACCAGCCCGGCGGTTCCGCCGTATTCGTCGACGAGGATCGCGAGGTGATTGTGGTCGCGCTGCATCTCGCCCAGCAGGTCGTCGATCCGCTTGGCGTCAGGCACGAAGACTGCGGGGCGCATCACGTCGGCCACCGGGGCGGCGCGCCCGTCGGGATCCTCCAGGCGGGCGACGATATCGCGGAGATAGACCACGCCCACCACGTTGTCTGAGTTGTCCCCGTCGACCACCGGGATCCGCGAGTAGCCGGATTTGACGGTGAGCCGCGCGGCCTGGCCGACGGTCTTGTCGGACTCGATCCACACCATCTCGGTGCGCGGGGTCATGACCTCGCGCGCGGTGGTGTCGCCGAGTTCGAACACCGACTGGATCATGCGGGACTCGTCGTCGGCCACGACGCCCCGTTCCCGAGCCATGTCCACGATCTCGAGCAACTCGATCTCGGAGGAGAACGGACCGTTGCGGAAGCCGCCACCGGGGGTGACGGCATTGCCGACGCCGACCAGCAGAGACGCGACCGGTCCCAGGACGAACCCGGTCACGGTCAGCGGGGTCGACGCGCCCAGCGCGAGGGTGTAGGCATGCTGGCGGCCGAGGGTGCGGGGCCCGACGCCAGCCACGATGTAGGCGGCGACGGTGGTCACCACGACTGTGGTGACCACCGCCCAGGCCGTGGAGTCGATGAGGTCGTTGAACACGACGGTGAACAGCACCGCCGCAGCCACCAGGCTCAGCATGTGGAGCAGCACGGTGACGTTGATGTAGCGCGGCCGGGTGGTGAGCATTGTGGACAGCCGCGTGGCGCCGTACCTGTTCTCCTTGGTCATCTCCTCGACGCGGGCCACCGAGACGGTGCTCAAGGCGGCGTCGAGGGCAGCGAACAGTCCGGCGACGGGGATGAGCGACACGGCCGCAACGGCCGTCAGGATGGTCGTGTCCACCTGTCAGGCGTCCGCTCTCGGGGCCTCGTCGCGGTGGTCGTACCACTCGCCAAGCAGTTCGTTCTGAAGGCCGAACATCTCGCGCTCCTCGGCGGGCTCGGCATGGTCGTACCCGAGCAGGTGCAGGCAGCCGTGGACGGTCAGCAGCGCGAGTTCGTGCGCCAGGGGATGTCCGGAGCTGGCGGCCTGGTCGGCGGCGAACGCCGGGCACAGCACGATGTCGCCCAGCATGGCCGGGCCAGGCTCGGGTAGATCGGGCCGACCACCGGGTGTGAGCTCGTCCATGGGAAAGCTCATGACGTCGGTGGGCCCGGGCAAGTTCATCCACGTCACGTGCAGATCGGCCATCGTGTCCTTGTCGACGAGGGTGATCGACAGCTCTGCGGCCGGGTGGACGTCCATCCGGGCGATCACGAACGCGGCCACGTCGATGAGTTCTGCCTCGTCGACCTCCACGCCCGACTCGTTGGCGACCTCAATACTCATCGTCGGCGCTGCTCCCTGTTTCTGTGTGCGGTGGGTCGTTCACCCTGGTCGAGGCGAGCCTCGTGCTTGGCATAAGCGTCGACGATCCGGCCGACAAGGGCGTGCCGGATGACATCCTTGGACGTCAGTTCGGAAAAGTTGATGTCGTCCACCCCGGTGAGGATGTCGCGCACGACCTTCAGGCCCGAGCGCTGGCCACCGGGTAGGTCGATTTGGGTGATGTCACCGGTCACGACGATCTTGGAACCGAAGCCGAGCCGGGTGAGGAACATCTTCATCTGCTCGGGCGTGGTGTTCTGCGCCTCGTCGAGGATGATGAACGAATCGTTGAGGGTCCGCCCGCGCATGTACGCCAGCGGAGCCACCTCGATGACCCCGGCTGCCATGAGCTTGGGGATCGCTTCGGGGTCCATCATGTCGTGCAACGAATCGTAGAGCGGCCGCAGGTACGGGTCGATCTTCTCGTGCAGGGTGCCGGGCAGGTAGCCGAGGCGCTCACCGGCCTCGACCGCCGGCCGGGTGAGGATGATTCGACTGACCTCTTTCGCGCGCAACGCGGCGACCGCCTTGGCCATGGCGAGGTAGGTCTTGCCGGTGCCGGCGGGGCCCAAACCGAACACAATCGTGTGGTCGTCGATCGCATCGACGTAGCGTTTCTGACCGAGGGTCTTGGGCCGGATCATCCCACCGCGGCGGGAAAGGACGTCGGTGCCGAGCACCTCCTCGGGGGTGAGCGGTCCCGAGCCGGCGAGGATCTCCACCGAACGTCGTACCGAAGTGGGGGTGATCTCCACTCCCCTTCGCGCCTGCCGCAGCAGGTCGGAAACGACGCGGGTGGCGCGGTCCACGTCGGGACGATCACCGGAGATGGTAATGGTGCCACCCCGGACGTGCAGGTCGGCTCGGAGGAGGTCCTCGAGCGCCCGCAAATTGGTATCTGCGGCGCCGAGCACCGCCATCGCCAGATCTGGGTCCAACTGCACAGCAGTTCGGGTGGGCGCGTCGCCGGAGTCTCGTGGGTCGCCACCGCTACCTGTGGTCAGGTCGGCGGCTGTGTCGCTGTCTGGGGTGCTTACGTGAATCACTTCCCGTGTCGTGGTGAGGTTGGGTCGAGTGTAGACCCCGCGTCCGACCATCTCGGTGTGAGAACGCCGAGCGCGGCGAGCGCCACGGTGGCGGCGGTCGAGGTGCGGAGCACTTCCGGCCCCAGGACGACGGGCCTGGCGCCGGCCGCAGTGAGGAGGTCGATCTCGGCGTCAGAAACCCCTCCTTCGGGGCCGACGACAACGAGGATCCGCGGCGCCGGCAGGCCCGCGGTCACCGCATCCGCGAAACCGGCCGCGCCATCCTCGTGCAGGATGAGTGCGCAGGCCCCGGCTTCGACCTCGGAGGCGACGAGGGCGGCGAGGGCGGTGGAGTCGACGAGCTCCCCGATCTCCGGCTCCCACGCCCGCCGGGACTGCTTGGCGGCGGCCCGGGCGGCGTTGGCCCACTTGGCCCGGCCCTTGTCGACCTTGGGGCCGGTCCACCGACTCACGCAGCGATCGGCCAGCCACGGCACGATCCGGTCCGCGCCGGCCTCCGTGGCCAGCTCGACGGCCAGTTCGGACCGCTCGGACTTCGGCAGGGCCTGAACTACGGTGACCTCCGGACTCGGGCGCGGCATGTCGACCCGAGAGACGACCTCGGCCTCGACCCTGCCTGGGCTCGTCGTCGTCACCACACAGTCGGCCACCGCTCCACGGCCATCCCCGACTCGGATACCCTCCCCAGCCCTGATCCGCAGCGCGGACCCGGCGTGCCGGCCCTCGGGCCCGTCGAGCACGATCGACGCACCGACACCGGGGACGGTGTCGGTGCGGAACAACGACGGGGTCATGCGGCGGTCAGTGCCCCGCGACGGCGTCGCGGAGGCGGGAGAACAGGCCGCCGCGGCGAGCGGTGTCCTCGTTGACGACCTCGGCCGAGTCGCCGTCGAGGCGACGCAACTGCTCGACCAGGTCGCGGCGCTTGCGGTCGAGCTTCTCCGGGATCACGACCTCCATGTGGACAGTGAGGTCGCCGGCGCCTCCGCCCCGCACGCGGGGCATACCGCGCCCGTTGAGGGTGACGGTGTGTCCGGGCTGGGTACCTACCGGGATCTCGATCGTCAAGGGGTCGCCCACGACCGTCTCGAGTTCGACCTCGCCACCGAGCATGGCGTCGACGACAGGGACGCGGACTGTGCAGTGCAGGTCCTCGCCGTCGCGGACGAAGACGGGGTGGTTACGCTCGTTGACCTCGATATACAGGTCACCGGCAGGACCACCGCCGGGGCCGACCTCACCCTGCCCGGACAGGCGGATCCGCATGCCCCCGCCGACGCCGGCGGGAATCTTTGCCGAGACGGTGCGGCGCTTGCGGACACGGCCCTGCCCGGTGCACTCACCGCACGGGTCAGTGATGATCTCGCCCGTCCCCGCGCAGGTGGGGCACGGACGACTGGTCATGATGTTGCCCAGCAGCGACCGCTGGACGGACTGGATCTCGCCCTGGCCCTGACACATCCCGCAGGTGGTCGGCGGCTTGTCTGTGGCCGAGCCCTTGCCGTGACACTTCTCGCACAGCACGGCGGTGTCGACCTGGATTTCCTTGGTGACACCGGTGGCGCACTCCTCCAACCCCAGGGTCACGCGGATGAGCGCGTCCTGGCCGGGCTGAACGCGGCTGCGGGGACCGCGACCACTGCCGCCTCCCCCGCCGCCGAAGAATGCCTCGAACACGTCGCCGAGACCGCCGCTGCCGAAGCCCCCACCGAAGCCGCCGCCATACCCAGCGCCCGGCGAGGAGTCCAGCGGGTCCCCGCCCATGTCGACGACGCGGCGCTTCTCGGGGTCGGTCAGCACCTCGTAGATCGCAGTGATCTCGCTGAACTTCTCACGCGCCTCGTCCGACGGGTTCACGTCGGGGTGAAGCTCACGGGCGAGCTTGCGGTAGGCGCGCTTGATCTCGGATTCCGAGGCGCCCCTATCGACCCCGAGGGTCCCGTAGTAGTCGCGTGACACGTCTGGCCTTTCGTCGAGAAGAAGATCTGGCTCCTGGAAGGAGCGTACGGACGTCAGCGCCCGGTGAGCAGCTCGCCCACGTAGTGGGCAACAGCGGCAACCGAGGCGATTGTTCCCGGATAGTCCATCCTTGTGGGCCCGAGCACCCCCATCCCGCCGAATGCCTGGCCCTCCGCACCGTATTGGGAGGACACCACGGAGGCGCCGCGGATCTCCGCAGCCTGGGTCTCTTCCCCGATCTGGACGGTGACGCCCCCCGGCCCTCCCCTACCCATGGACTGTGCCGCGGTGAGCAGGCGCAGGATGACGACCTGCTCCTCGAGCGCCTCGAGCACAGACCGCAGTGAGCCGTCGAAGTCGGCGGCGCTGCGGGTGAGGTTGGCGGTTCCGCCCAGAACGATCCGGTCGTCGGGGTGTTCGACAAGCGTGTCGACGAGGACGGTGACGCAGCGTTCGACCGCGTCGCGATACTCGGGTCGGGCTCGCTCCCCCGTAGCAGCAAGGGCATCGGAGGCGTCGGGGAGTCGCTTGTCCGCGACGGCCTCGGACAGCAGGAGGCGCAGCTCCCCGAGGTGGTCGTCGGGCAGCGCCGCAGCCAACTCAACCGTCCGCTGGTCTACGCGGCCGGTATCGGTGATGACGACCAGGAGCAGTCGGGTGGGGCTCAGACTCACCACCTCCAGGTGGCGCACCGTGGAGCGACCCAGGACCGGGTACTGGACGACGGCGACCTGACGGGTGAGCTGGGACAGCAGTCGAGCAGCCCGCCGGAGGACGTCGTCCAGGTCAACGGCACCCTCGAGGAAGGCTTGGATCGCCCTACGCTGCGCGCGGGTCAGCGGGGTGATCTCCTCGATCGAATCGACGAAATGCCGGTACCCCTTTTCCGTGGGGACGCGACCGGAGCTCGTGTGGGGTTGCACGATGAATCCCTCGGCCTCGAGCACGGCCATGTCGTTGCGGATCGTCGCGCTGGACACTCCCAGCGAGTAGCGGTCCACCAGGGCCTTCGAGCCCACCGGCTCGTGGGAGGCGATGTAGTCGGAGACGATCGCGCGCAGGACCTCGGTCCTACGATCGGTCGTACTCGACATATCGTGCTCCTCCCGTTCACGTCATCAGATATTCGATTCTATGCGAGTTCCCGGGCCGGCGGCTCAGACGAGGACGTCGCGGACGACGCCATCCGCCAACAGCCGGCCGGCGTCCGTGAGCGCGTACCCCGGGCCCCGGTGGTCGCCCGCCGCCCGGCGTCGCAGGAGCCCGGCCGATACCTGGGTGTCGGCGCGGGTTCGCTCCTCCGCGGTGAACGCATCGTCGCCGAGCCCCTCCGCCAGGCGAAGTCCGGTCATGATGCGCTCGGTGTGGCGATCGTCGTCTGTGAGGATTTCACCGCCGTCGACGGGAAGCTGGCCCGAGTCGCACGCGGAGGCGTATCGGGCCGGATGACGGATGTTCCACCAACGGGCCCCGGCCACGTGCGAGTGGGCTCCCGGTCCTATGCCCCACCAGTCCCCGCCGCGCCAGTAACCCATGTTGTGGCGGCAATAGGCGGACTCGTCGGTGGCGAAGTTGGACACCTCGTACCAGTGGAACCCGGCCCGGGCGAGGCGCTCGGCCACCTGCTCGTAGCGGTCGGCCAGCACGTCGTCGACTGTCCCCGGCATCTCGCCGCGGCGGATCCGGCGCGCCAACGCTGTGCCGTCCTCCACGATCAGCGAGTACGCGGATACGTGGTCGACCCCGGCAGCGACGACCGCATCAAGCGTCCGCGCCAGATCGTCGTCGGTCTCGCCGGGCGTGCCGTAGATGACGTCGAGGTTCACGTGTTCGAACCCGGCCTGCAGGGCCTCGGCGACCGCCTCCTGCGGGCGACCGGGGGTGTGTGTCCGGTCGAGAATGCGCAGGACGTGCGCTGCGGTCGACTGCATCCCCAGGGAGATACGAGTGAACCCGCCCTCGCGCAGCCGGGCGAAGAACTCTGGCGAGGTGGATTCTGGGTTGCTCTCCGTGGTGACCTCCGCGCCGGGCGTAAGCCCGAACGCGGCGTTGATGCGGTCAAGAAGTCCCACCAGGACGTCCGCTCCGACCAGCGACGGGGTGCCTCCGCCGATGAACACCGTGTCGACTTCAGGTGGTGAGCCCGACGCAGCGAGTGCCTGTGCGGCCCGGTCGATCTCGATCGCTGCAGCCCGCTCCCAGTCGACCGGGGAGGTCGCCGAGCCGAGTTCCCCGGCGGTGTAGGTGTTGAAATCGCAGTAACCGCACCGCGTTGAGCAGAACGGTACGTGGAGGTAGACGCCGAAGGGTGCCTTCGGGTCGCGGACCGGGGGCGCACTCGCCACAGTGGCGGGATCGTCGGGCAGGGTGGTCATACCTGACCGGTCTCGGTGTCCGATGCGGTCTCATCTCCAGTCTGGTTCGGAGTGGGAAGCCTGTCGATCGACGGAGGCGGCGTCGCCGCGATCTCGTCATCGCCACGAACTGTAGCCGTCGTCGCGCTCTACGTCGGCGTCTGGGCGGCGTCGTCGGGGGTACCCGGGTCCGCGGACCCGAGCGGTCGCGCCGCCGACCGGGCGGCAGGGCCGGCCGGTTTGGACCCCGTGGGCTTGGTGGGTCGATTCTGCGCCGGGGCCTTTTCAGCCGCCGGCTTCTGGGCCGGTTCTTTTGTGGCGGGGTGCTTCTCGGCGGGTGTCTTCCTCGCCGCGGGCTTCTTCGCTGGAGCCTTCTTGGCTTGAGCCCTTTTCGCGGGAGCTTTCTCCGCGGCCGGTTCCAGTGTGTCGCGTTCCTTCTCGGCGACCGACCCTCCCGTCGAACCCACCGTCGCCCCCGACCTGGCGAGTTCCCTCGCGGCCTGACGCGTCGACGCGCGCTGCTCCTTACGCTGCTCCGCCAGTTCGGCGGCGGATTTGCGTACGGCGGTGGGCGCCCCGCTCTTCTCCCGCTCTTCCGCCGCGACCACGTACTCCGCGAGGGCGTCCTCGACCGCATGCGCCAGCGGCCACGGGTCCGGCACGAGGTCCTTGCAGCCGATGAACCCGATGTGCAGCTTGCCGTCCAGCGACATCACGGTGCAGTTGAGGCCGGCGCCGTGGAATACCGGGCCCAGGGGCAGCATCTTCTCGATCTTCGCGCCGAGGAAATAGAGCGGGAAATTGGGGCCGGGCACGTTGGAAATGACGAGGTTGTGCACGACCGGGTGGTGCTCGGACAGTCGCAGGCGCGAGTACATGCGCACCGCGGAACCGAACACCGACGGCGCCGCGAACTGCGCCCAGTCGGTGAGCAGGTTGGCGTCCAGTGCGTCGGTGTGGTCCTTTGCGACGGTGTTAGCGTCACGGATCGACTCGAGTCGGGCGACCGGGTCGTCGATATCGGTGGCCAACGACATGAACATGCCGGACACCCGGTTCGTGCCGGGCCGCGAATCTGCAGCGTGCACCGACATCGGGACCATGGCGATCAGTGGCTTGCGCGGCAGCGCGTCCAAGTCGTCGAGGTACTTACGCAACGCGGTCGAGCAGACCGCGAGCACCACGTCATTGACCGTGGTCCCGAACGCGTTCTTGACGCGTTTGATGTCCGCCAGGTCGACGCTGGCGAAGGAGATCGACCGGTGCCCGGTGATCGTGCGATTAAACGGCGTGCGCGGGGCGGTGAACGGCGCGGGCATCGCGAGTCCCTTGCGGGCCCTGTTGATCCACGACGGCAGAACCTTGAAGGTGCCCGGCAGCAGTGAGGCGAGCCGCCATGGAGTGGCCAGCCTCGATAACGCACCGCCGACCGCCAGTTCCAGGGCGCCCGAGCCTCCGGCAGTTTCCTCCAGCAGGTCGGGATCGAGATCCGGATCGTCCGGGGTGAGGGTGCACAGCTGGGACATCATGTTTGCCCCTGTTACGCCGTCGACGGTCGAATGGTGCATCTTGGCGAAGACCGCGACCTGATCGTCCGGCAAACCTTCTATGACATACATCTGCCACAACGGCATCGACCTGTCGATCGGCTGGCTGGCGAGGTGCGAACACAGCTCGGCGAGCTCGCGGTCCCCGCCCGGCGCGGGGATCCCGACACGATGCAGATGATGGTCGATGTCGAAGTCCTCTGCCTCGACCCAGACGGGGTGATCCACGTTGAGCATCGAGTCGTGCAGCTTACGACGGAACGTCGGCATGGCCTTGATCCGGCGCGAGAGCTCGGCCCGCAAAGCATCGTAGGAATAGCCGTCCTTCATAACGGACACGTCAAGGACGATCAACCCGCACACGTGGAGGAGTTGAGCCCTGGTCTCGAAATACAGGAAGCTGGCGTCGAGCCCACTCAATCGCTGCATGTCGAGGAGTGTACGTCCGGCCAGCGCTCCACGGTGGTCGTTGGAAGACGACAGCAGAAAAAGATTAGAGAACCTCTATGAGGACCCATGCGACCACGACGAGCGCGATCAGAAGGGCCAGGGCGAGTGTCACACGCGACCGGGGCATCAGCGGACCTCCTTCCCGGTCTCGATGGTCCGCGGGGTAGTGAGCTTTCGGAACCGGCGGACGAGAATATCCGCAGCCCTCTCGACAACCACCGCAATGAGGATGAACAGCGGGATCCCCATCGCGAGCAGGATGGCCACCTGTAACGGGAACGGCAGCGTCGCGAGCCAGAGCTCGATCTTGTCCCAAAACTGCAAGAACGCCGGCACGTGGGGATCCTACGACCGTCCGGCAGTAGCGGCTCTGTCGCCTCCCACCACCGAGGAGTCGAGCCCGCGACGACGCAGCAGTGCGGCGGGACTCGGCTCGGCCCCCCGCAGACGGCGGTAGGCGTCGAGAAAGTCGATGGCCCCACCTCGGGAGAGCACCTCACTCCGCATTTTCTCGCCCGAGGACCGCTTCAGTCCCCCGCGCTCGACGAACCACTCGGCGGCGTCGGCGTCGAGCACCTCCGCCCAGAAATAGGAGTAGTAGGCGGCGGAGTACCCGCCGGCGAAGATGTGCTGGAAGTAGCGGGACCGGTAGCGCGGTTCGATGCCGGGCACATCGAGACCGGCGTCGGCGAGGACGCGGGCCTCGAAAGCGTCGACGTCGGTGACGGCCTCGGCCTCGGACAGCGACAGCGAGTGCCAGGCCAGGTCCAGCAGAGCTGCCGCAAGGTACTCGACGGTGGCCTGCCCCTCACCGAACCGCTCGGCCTCCCGCATCCGATCGACGAGGTCCTCGGTGATCGGCTCTCCTGTCTCCACGTGCCGGGCGTAGTGCGCGAGCATCTCGGGGCGCCGCGCCCACATCTCGTTGACCTGGGAAGGGAACTCCACGAAGTCGCGGGGCACCGAGGTACCGGAGAACACCGGGTACTCCACGTCCGACAGCAGCCCGTGCAGGGCGTGCCCGAACTCGTGGAACATCGTGGTGGCCTCATCCATCGTGAGCAGCGTGGCCTGCCCCGCCGCGGGGCGGGCCAGATTCATGACGTTGACGACGACGGGCCGCGAATCCAGGAGCCGGGACTGATCGCGGAACGAGCTCATCCACGCCCCACCGCGTTTGGTCGGTCGGGCGTAGTAGTCCAGCAGCAGCAGACCTACGCCGGCATCGCGGTCGTTGCGCACGTCGTCGAACACCTCGATCACCCGGACATCGGGCAGGAACCCGCTAAGGTCCCTCCGCTCCTCGAAGCGCAAGCCGTACAGCTCGGAAGCCGCGTGCATCACCCCGTCGCGCAGCACCCGCTCCAGCTCGAAGTAGGGCCGGACGGTCGCGTCATCTACCTGGAACCGCTCGGCCCGGAGCCGCTCGGACGCCCACGCCCAGTCGGCCGGGTGCAGCTGACGATCGTCGCCGCCGAGCAGGTCCTTGGCTTCGTTGCGGGCGTTGGTGACTGCGGCGTCCACCACGTCGAGTAGCAGTCCGCGTGCTGCCTCGGGCGACCCTGCGGTCTCCACCGCGAGGACGTGCTCGGCATGGCACCCCAGCCCGAGCAGCTGCGCGCGCTCAGCGCGCAGGCGGACGATTTCCAACACGATCGGCGAGTTGTCGTGACCCGGCGTCGCGCCCCGACTGAGCGAGGCCTCCATGACGCGGTGGCGCAGACCGGCATCGTCCAGCCACGCACTGATCGGCTGGACGGTGGGCAGACCCAGTGAGATCAGCCAGCCGTCCCGCCCCGCCTCCGAGGCGGCCGCGGCGAGCGAGGACCGCATGGACTCCGGCAGGCCCGCGAGTTCGGCCTCGTCAGTCACCGGGACGGCCAGCTCCGTGGTCGAGGCCAACAGGTTCTCGCCGAACTCGGTGGTCAGCTCGGCCAGTCGCGTGTCGATCGCGGTGAGCCTGGCCCGGCCGGGGTCATCGAGCGAGGCACCCGAGCGGAGAAGGTCGCGGTGGTGCCGGCGGATGAGCCGGTTCGTCTCCTCGTCGACATCAAGCTCATCTGCCTCGAGCGCGGAGTGGAGAGCGTCGACGCGGCCGAACAGGCGCGGGTCCGTCATCACAGCGGAGCGGTGCGCGGCCAAGAGCGGCGAGACGACCCGATCTACGTCGAGGCGGGCTGGCGTGGCATCCGGGCCGAGTAGGCCATAAAACACCGACAGGACCCGGTCCAGGGCCCGACCCGAGCGCTCGAGGGCGATCACGGTGTTGTCGACCGTCGGCGGCTCCGGGTTGGCGACGATCGCCGCGACCTCCGCCGCGTGGTCGTCGATCGCGGTCCGGATGGCCGGCTCCAGGTCCTCGTCCCGGACCGCCGCGAAGTCCGGCAGACCGTATGGCAGCGGAGACTCGTCGAGCAGCGGGTGACGGGGGGTCTCGGGGCTCGGAACAGTCATGCCCGGAGTCTACGTCCGCAGGCGGGAACGCTCGCGCCTGCAGCCACTGGCCCCTGTGTCACGTCCGCGGGCCCCAGTGTCACAGCCACTGTGCCACGGTGTCCCACGCCAAGCGGACCGCCAGGATGCTGATGACGACGAGGAATACGGTGCGGATGAACTCGTTACCGTGCCGCATCGCCATCCGCGCTCCGATGAACCCCCCGGCCAGGTTGGCCACCGCCATGCACCCGCCGATGATCCACAACACCTCCCCATGCACGCCGAACACCAGGATCGAGGCAATGTTCGTGGTGAGGTTCGCGAGCTTGGCCGCCACCGTGCCCTGCAGGAACCCGAATCCCAGGAAGGCGACGATCGCGATGACGAAGAACGACCCCGTCCCCGGGCCGAGCACCCCGTCGTAGAACCCGATCACCACCCCGATGAGTGCTGACCGCCACGTCCGCGCCCATCCGGTGTGTCGCTCCTCGTGAACCCGCCCCATCGTCGGTTTGGCATACGTGTAGGCGCCGACCACGACCACGGCCACCAGGACGACCGGCGTGAGGAACTCTTTCGGGATGAACCGGGCCACCGAAGACCCGCCCGCGGACCCCACGAAGGCCGCCACCACCAGCGGCAATACCATCGCGACCGGCACGCGGACCTTCCGCAGATAGGTCAGGGTGGCGACAAGGGTCCCGGCGACCGACGACAGCTTGTTGGTGCCGAGCACCTCCGGCGTCGTGGCGTCCGCTGGAAGCGCGATGACCAGCGCCGGGAGCTGGATCAGCCCGCCTCCCCCGACCACGGAGTCGACCCAACCCGCGACGAACGCCGCCACGATGAGCGCCGCAAGCACCCAGACGGAGACCCCCAGGGCGGGAGACGCGGCGGCGACCGCGATAGACGAAGGCATGTCGATCACTGCCTCGCGAAAGTGAACACGACGCTGGCGGCGTTCGCGATTTACTTCTTGTCGGCGCTCGAGTCTGCCGACAACGCCGCTACGAAGGCCTCTTGGGGCACGTCCACCCGGCCGATGGACTTCATGCGCTTCTTGCCCTCCTTCTGCTTCTCGAGCAGCTTGCGCTTACGGCTGATGTCGCCGCCGTAACACTTGGAGAGAACGTCCTTGCGGATTGCGCGGATGTTCTCGCGGGAGATGATCTTGGAACCGATCGCCGCCTGGATCGGCACCTCGTACTGCTGGCGCGGGATGAGCTCCTTGAGTTTGACGGTCATCTTGTTGCCGTAGGCTTGCGCGTAGTCGCGGTGAACGATTGCGCTGAACGCGTCCACGGCCTCGCCCTGCAGCAGGATGTCCACCTTCACCAGGTCCGCAATCTGCTCACCGGCTTCCTCGTAGTCCATCGAGGCATAGCCCTTTGTCCGGGATTTGAGCGAGTCGAAGAAGTCAAAGATGATCTCGCCCATCGGTATGACATAGCGCAGCTCGACGCGGGTCTCGGAGAGGTAGTCCATGCCCTTCATCTCGCCCCGCTTGGACTGGCACAGCTCCATGGTGGTGCCCACGAACTCACTCGGCACGATGATCGTGCACTTGACGATCGGCTCGTAGACCTCGCGGTTCTTACCCTCCGGCCAGTAGGACGGGTTGGTGACCTGATGCTCGGTGCCGTCCTCGGCGATCACCCGGTAGACGACGTTCGGCGCGGTCGAGATGAGGTCGAGGTTGAACTCGCGCTCCAGCCGGTCCCGGGTGATCTCCATGTGCAGCAGGCCCAGGAACCCGCAGCGGAACCCGAAGCCGAGTGCCACCGACGTCTCAGGCTCGTAGTCCAGCGAGGCATCGTTGAGCTGCAGCTTGTCCAGCGCGTCGCGCAGGACCGGGTAATCGGACCCGTCGATCGGGTAGAGCCCCGAGAACACCATCGGGTTGGGTTCCTTGTAACCCGGCAGCGGCTCCATTGCGCCACCGCGGGCGCTGGTGACCGTGTCGCCGACCTTGGACTGGCGCACGTCCTTGACGCCGGTGATGAGGTATCCGACCTCGCCCGGGCCGAGTCCCGCCGTGGATTTGGGTTCCGGCGAGATGATCCCGACCTCGAGCGCCTCATGGGTGCTGCCCGTGGACATCATCTTGACCTTCTCGCGCGGCCTGAGCGAACCGTCCATCACGCGGACATAGGTGACGACACCGCGGTAGGTGTCGTAGACCGAGTCGAAGATCATCGCCCGCGGCGGCGCGTCCGGGTCACCCACAGGTGCCGGGATCGTCTCGCACAGCTTGTCCAGCAACTCTTCGACGCCGACGCCGGTCTTTCCGGAGACGCGGAGCACGTCGGCGGGCTCGCAGCCGATGATGTGGGAGATCTCCTCGGCGAACCGGTCCGGGTCCGCCGCGGGCAGGTCGATCTTGTTGAGCACCGGGATGATCTCGAGGTCGTTCTCCATCGCCAGGTAGAGGTTGGCCAGGGTCTGCGCCTCGATGCCCTGCGCAGCGTCGACAAGCAGGATGGCCCCCTCACACGCCTCGAGCGCGCGGGAAACCTCGTAGGTGAAGTCCACATGGCCCGGGGTGTCGATCATGTGCAGGACGATCTCCTCGCCCTCGTGCGCACCCGAGCGGGGTACCCAGGGCAGGCGGACATTCTGGGCCTTGATGGTGATGCCGCGTTCGCGCTCGATATCCATGCGGTCGAGATATTGGGCGCGCATGAGCCGCTCCTCGACCACACCGGTCAACTGCAGCATGCGGTCGGCGAGCGTCGACTTGCCGTGGTCGATATGGGCGATGATGCAGAAGTTCCTGATCCTGGCCGGATCGGTGAACGTCGTCTCTGCGAAGTTGGGAATCTCGATCACTCCTGGAGGCGGGCCCGGGTGATGCTGGATTGCGGTCCGTCCGGGCGATCACCCCATTGTCACACGCCTGCGCCGCGAATACTCATCACGTACCGGCCCGTGGGGACCGCGTCCACCGTGCCCTCGTCGAGGAAGCGCGCGGTGGAGGCTGTCATAGCCCGGATATTGGCGGACATGCGCTCGTCGTCGCCGCGAGCGTCGAAGAACACCCCCAGGTCCTGTGCGGCCTCGACGGGGAATACTTCCTCGACGATCCCGTCGATCGTCGGCGCGTCCGCGGTCAGCGCGCGGACCACCACGTGCTGGGTGTAGCCGGTGGTGGATTGGGTGTCGATCGCGACCTGCGTGTGCTCCTCGAGCCATATGCGCAGCCATTCCCCGCGTCCGATGCGTTCCGGTCGGCGCAGGAACGCGAGGTTGGCCATCCCCTCGCAGCGGCCGTCCGACCCGGGACCGGGCACGGGGAGCAGTTCGGACGCGGTGACCGACCACGCCGACACGGGCCCCAGGCCACGCAGCGCATCCAGCAGGTCGGCACACGCGGTCGCCGAGGCGGCCGGAACGCGGGCGCGCAAGGCTGCGAGTACCGGTCTGGGTGTGACACGCACATCGATCAGGGCGCCGGCCACCGCCTCGTCACGCACGTTGAGCAGGTACTCGTCGACCCCGAGTGCGGCCAGTGGCCCCTCCGCGACGTCCGCGATCCGCGCCCGCAGGCTCGGAGCACCCCCCGGATCCACTGGGGATTCGTCGCCTGCCCACACCACCGCCATCAGCATGTCCATGGCCGTCATCCTAGGGCGGTTACGCTGATGGGCATGGCTATCGACTGGGCCCGGGTGGGTCGCACGGCTGCCCGGATGGGGCGCAAGTACGGACCGACGGTGGCGCGCGAGGTGCGCCGGCGGCTGGACGACCGCGTGGTCTCCCCCGCGCTGTCCCGGCCGGCCGGGCCCGAGGGGCGGCCCGCCACCACCGGTACCGCACCCACCTCGAGCCGGGCTCGCAGGATCTCCTATGCGCCCGACCTCGATGGTCAGGCCGACCCCGGCGAGATCGTGTGGACCTGGGTCGAGTTCGAGGAGAACGACGGGCGCGGCAAGGACCGCCCAGTCCTGGTGGTGGGTCGGGACGGGGACCACCTACTCGGCCTCCAGCTCTCTTCGCAGGACAAGAGGGACGACGACGAGGGGTGGCTCGGGCTCGGATCGGGGCCGTGGGACTCGGAGGGCCGACCGAGCTGGGTACGCCTCGACCGCGTGCTGGACGTCCCCGAGCAGGGCATCCGTCGCGAGGGCGCGATCTGCCCGCGAGCGAAGTTCGACCAGGTCGCCGGTCGACTCCGTTCGGACTATGGCTGGCGCTGACGTTTTGGCCGGTGGACACCCCCGCTGGTAAAGTGGGTCGTCGGTGTCCACCGGAGCACGTTGTGCACGTGCCCGCGCGGACGAGACGACAAGACATCAGATCGGCGGGATCCCCACGTGGAGCCGTCGACACACGACAAAAAGGTGTGACGAGTGGCCAACATCAAGTCCCAGATCAAGCGGAACCGCACCAACGAGCGCAACCGCCTCCGCAACCAGTCGACCAAGTCGGGTCTGCGCACCGCCATCCGCAGCCTGCGCGAGGCCACCGCGGCAGGCGACAAGGAGAAGGCCGGCGCCCTGCTGGTCGCCACCTCGCGTCAGCTCGACAAGGCCGCCAGCAAGGGTGTCATCCACCCGAACCAGGCCGCCAACAAGAAGTCGGCGCTCACCAAGGCCGTCAACAGCCTCTGAGCACACCGGCGACCCTCCCCACGGAGAGGCAGCGAGCCCCGCGTTACCTGACCTGACGTGACGAGGCTCCGAGGGCCCACCTCACACCACGTGTGTGAGGTGGGCCCTCGTCGTATCCGCGGTGCGGATCGACACCCCGGTGCGTCCGCCCACGAGTCCGGTCAGTTGGACGACGCCAGCGATCCGACCGCGCGAACGGCCCGCTCGAGCGCATAGGACGTGTCCTCCGCCTGTCCCTTGACCTCACCGTTAAGCCGGGCGACCACTTGCAACGCGCTACCCAGGGTCTCGATCGACCAGTGCCGGGTCTGGGCGGTCACCTTTTTGACCTTCCACGGCGGCAGTCCCTGACGGGCCAGATCCGCAGGCGGCACTCCACGCTGGGTCCCGACCAGGGCGACCGAGTTCACCGCGTCCGCCAGCGCGTCGGCGAGAACCACGTGCGGGACCCCGGTGTGCATGGCCCACTCGAGCGCCTCGATCGCTCCGGCCACGTCCCCGACTACCGCCCGTTCCGCGACGGTGAACCCACTGACGCCCACGACTCCCGAGTGGTATCGCCGCACCGCTTCCACGTCCACCTTGCCGCCCGTGTCGGCCACGAGCTGACCGCACGCCGACGAAAGCTGCCGCAGGTCGGTTCCCACCGCTTCCACCAGGGCCTCGCAGGCCTCGGGTGCAACCCGCACGTTCAGCGTCCGAAACTCCGACCGGACGAAGCCGACCACGTCCATGTGCCGGGTGAGCTTCCCGGCCGCGTGTTCCTGGGCCCCCGCCTTTCGCAGGTCCGCCACCAGCGCCTTGGCCCGGCCACCTCCAGTGTGCTGGACGATCAGCACGGTCTCGGGAGGCAGATCGCCGGCAGCGTCGAGTATCGCGGCCTGGGCGTCCTTACCCAGTTCCGCCGCCCCCGTGATCACCACGATGCGAGCCTCACCGAACAGGGACGGCGAGAGCAGTTCGAACAGCTGCGGTGCCGTGACCTCAGGCCCACCCAGCCGCGAGACCACCGGCGGGTCCTGGCCGGCCGGAGTTGAGGCGCGCAGCGTCGACACGACGCCTGCGGTAGCGCGTTCGGTGAGGAACTCGTCCTCACCCAACACCAGGTGCAACACGGACGGTGCAGACTCCGATGTCATCTGCGCTCCTCGTCGTTGTGGTTAACGGTTGTCGTTGTCGACGGTTGTCACGATCGACGGTTGCCATCGTCTCCTGTCATCGTGCCACGCCGCCCCGACAGGTCGTCGGATGCGAGCGGTGGGACTGCTCGGGCGAGGACGCCTACTCTCGGTGGTCCGGGTCCATCCCACCAAGAGACTGCATGCACCCGATTGTGTCGCTCGATCTGGTGCGCGGCCAGGGTGTGCTCACCCGGGCGTGACGGCCGGCGATCCCGGTAGCCCGGCAACGACGCCCGCGACGGTGTCGAGCCACCACAACGCCGGAGAGCAGGCCGCGGCCAGCACGACTGCGCCGCTCTCCCACACCGGGCCCAGCGCAGCCGCCGACGTGCCGAGCACGGTGACCAGCGGCACCGCCGGCGCCACCGCGATATTCGCGGGCAGGGCCCACGGCCCCGAGCCGAGGCCCGAGGCCACGAGCACGGGCAGCGTCGCCACGTGGGCCACGATGCAGACCGCCAGGGCATCGGCGACCGGGCCGGGCATCCACGGTCGTCGGATCCGCTGGGCCACCGGCCTCGCGACCAGCACGAGCGCAGCGGTCGCCGAGACCGACAGCACGAAGCCGGCTCCCGTGGCCGTCGTGGGGTCCAGGAGTGCGATGAGCAGAACCACCGCCGCCAGCGCGGCGAGGGGACGGCCGGTGCGGTGGGCGCCCAACGCAGCCAGGCCTATTGCCCCGGTTCCGGCGGCCCGCAATACAGCTGGTTCCGGACCGACCACGGCGACGAACCCGGCCAGCGCGAGTCCCGCGACCACTATGCGACCGCGGCGCCCCACCCGGACCGCCGCCGCGGCGAGCAGGACCGCCCCTACGACATAGGTGGTGTTAGCGCCCGAGACCGCGGCCAGGTGCGACAGTCCCGCCGCGCGGAACTCTTCGCGGGTTTCGCTGGCTATGCGACCCTCGTCGCCCAGGACGAAAGAGGGAAGCAACCCCACGGCCTCACCCTTGAGTGCCCGGCCTGATACCTGTCGGAGTCGCTCGCGCACCGCCGCCGGAGCCCGACCTGTCCATCCGGGCAGACCGGTCACGCGGGGCGCTGTCAACGCGCGGAGGGCGGGCGGGTCTCCTGCGGATCGCGGCTCCAACACCGCCACTGATGTCTCCACCCGGGTCCCCGGTGGTAGCCCTCTCCAGCCATCCCGGGCAAGCAACACCACGTCGAGTTGGGCCGCCCGCGCGGAGGTTCCCGACCCGGTGACCTCGACCCGGACCGGCACCATCACGCCGCCGCTGCGGATCGGCCGGTCAAAACCGGTCACCAGCAACTGCACACCGGTCCGGCCGCCCGTCAGTTCGGTCAGCGGGTGTGCGGCCAGTGTATGTATCCGTGCCGCTTGCACCCCTGACGCGACCGCGCCCATCGCGCAAGCGACTGCCAGGACGCCCAGGGCGGCCCGGTCGGGCCCGACGCCCGCACCTACTCGTGTGGACCACAGCACGGCGATCCCTGAAGTTGCCGCCAGGACGATGGCGACGGCTGTGGCGATGGTCGGACGCATCGTCCCGGTCGCCGCGGTCGCCGTGAACACCGCGAGCGCGGGCACGACCAACCTAAGATCCCGCACTGCCGGGGCACGATGGTGCGGGACTTCGCCCGGGCCACTCACACCGTGACCAGCGGCCGGAGCCGAGCCAGAGTCGCCGGGCCGATACCGTCGACCTCGACGAGCTGGTCGACGCTGACGAACGACCCGTTGGCGGCTCGCCACGCCAGGATCGACGACGCGGTCACCGGCCCGACACCGGGCAGTGACTCGAGCGCCGCGGCGTCGGCGGTGTTCAGATCGATCACTCCGGTGCCCGTCGCCGGATCCGACGCGCCTCCCGCGTGCGCGCGGGGTGGTGCTCCCGGCTCCGGACCCGCGACGGGACCGGAAGCGGGACCGATGATGTCGCTGCGGGGGCCTCGCGGCCCCTCCGGGCCGGGGGCCGACCCGACGAGAATCTGTTCGCCGTCGGAGACCTTGCGGGCCAGGTTCAACCCGTCCCTATCTCCGCCCTCCAGGACCCCGCCCGCGCTGTCGAGCGCATCGGCGACACGAGCGCCGGGCGCGAGTGTGACCAGTCCGCTACGGCCGACCAGCCCGACGACGGAGACGACTACCGGTTCATCCGCGGCCACCGTTTCTGCCGGTGAGGGCCCCGGGTCCGGGGGTGGAGGCGAGGCACTGGCAATGCCGACCGCCTCCCCCGCCGTAGCCAACGGAAGTTGAGGGACTGGCGGGCCTTCAGGAACTGACGAGAGCAACCGGTGCACGGAGAAAGCGCCGAGCCCCAGCACGAGCACCACCAACGCGATGCCCGCGAGCCGGTCGGGCGCCCACCGGATGCGACCCCACCACGGAGGGTCGGCCCAGGCGGACGCATCCGCGTCCTGCGGCGGGATCCGCTCCGGCCGGTCGCCGTCGGGGTCAAGGTCAGCCCACGGCACCGTCGCCGACTCCGGCCGGCCGGGGTGGTCGCCTCGTGGAGAGCCGTCACCGGTGGTCGGCCCGACGTCTGCCACCTGCCCGTGATCGGACACAGGCGGAGAGAGCGCGCTAGCCAAGTGGCGCAAGGCGGCCGCCCGCTCCGGGTCCCGGTGGGAGTCGACGGGGCCGACGGATCGGTCCCGGGTCTGGGTTCGCATGGCGCGAAGCTAGCCCGGCATGCATCGTCTGTCGGCTCGGAGAGCGGGTGTCAGCCCACTTCCTGTGGAGACGCAGGAGGGATGGGGAATTCAGTGTCGACCAGTTCCGTCACCGAGACACCCACCGTTCCCGGGCCCAGGTGCCAGGCGAGAACTTCGTCAAAGTCGACGATAATGACGCGCTCCGGGAACTGGGTCTCTTTGCGGATCTCGGTGGCCATCTCCTCGGCCCGCTCCCAAGCCTGGTGATGGTGGACCACCACCAGAACGTCGCCGCGGGCCACCTCGTCACGCAGAAGGGTGCGCAGCCGCGCGTGTGCCTTGCTGGTGGTGCGGGCTTTAGCCGCGAGTTCGACCGATCCGGAACGCAGCACGATAACAGGCCGCATGGACAGCGCGCTGCCGAAGAGCGCCGCGAGCGCGCTGATACGCCCGCCCCGGCGCAGGTTCTCGAGCGATTCCAGAGCGGCAAACGTCGAGGCACCCCTGCAGAGGCGCTCGGCCAACTCGTAGGTCGCAGACAGTCCGAGCCCGTTGTTAGCCGCCCACGCGCACTGCGCCACAGCGGCCCCGAAGGCCATGCCTGCTCCGCGGGAATCGGAAACCAGGACACGTCCCCCGAACCGGGTCGCCGCGTCCACCGCCGACTGCCAGGTGCGCGAGAGCTCGCGGGAGAGGTGCACCGACACCACGCCGGAACAGTCGGGATCCGCGAGCAACGCGTCGTAGATACCCGCCAACTCGTCGGGAGTGACGGCGGCCGTGGACACCGCCCTCTCGTCCTCCTCCATGACGTGCAGACCCACCACAGTGATGCCGAACGCGCGAATCCACTCGACGGGCAGATCCGCGCTGGAATCGGTGACCAATCGGATCGTCATGTCGCGTCGACCGGCGGGGTGATACCGGCGTTCCACTGGTCCAGCCGCCAGAGAACGCCGCGGGCAGCCTCCGTGGTAGGGCCGACCCCGGATTCCGGAGCCAGCTCGGGAGGGTCACCCGCACGTACGTGGGCCGACAGTTGCACCCAGCAGGTGTTGCCCAGCCCGTTAAAGACCGGGTACTGCTCCACCGGCAGCTCGAGCAGCGCCGCGGTGAGGGCCGCGATCGCACCGCCGTGGGCGACGATCACAGCAGGGTGCTCGCTCCAGTCGGGGGACGATTCGACCAGTTCGTCCACTACCTCGCGGGTCCGCCGCGCGACGTCCAGGCGGCTCTCCCCCTCCGGCGGTGACCACCGGGGACTGCTGCGCCAGTGGACCCGGGCGTCGGGCCATTTCTCGTCGACCTCGGAGTGGCTCATTCCCTGCCAGGACCCCAGGTGGGTCTCACGCAGTCTGGAGTCGGAGCGAACCTCCAATCCCACCTCGGCGGCCAACGCCCTCGCCGTCTCGTGCGCCCGCTGGAGATCCGAGGACAGGATCGTCCACGGGCGACGGGGCGCCAGCACGCGGCCGACGGCGTGCGCCTGGCGGACCCCCAGCTCACTGAGCTCGGTGTCCAACTGTCCCTGCATCCGCAACGAGGCGTTGTAATGCGTCTGGCCGTGACGCAGGAGAATGAGACGTCGGGTCACCGAGGAGTTCAGAGCTCCTGATCCCGCTGCGGCTCCTCCGGCGCGAGCGAGTCGTCGGTACGGCCGGCACCGTCAACGGGCCGGAGCGCTGTCTTGACGCCCTCGACCTCGACGACGGGGCAGTCCTTCCACAAGCGGTCGAGCGAGTAGTAGTCGCGCTCGTCGACGTGCTGGACATGCACGACCACCTCGTTGTAGTCGAGCAGCGCCCACCGCCCCTCACGGGTGCCCTCGCGACGCAGCGGCTTATGCCCGGCCTCGCGGAGCTTGTCCTCGATCTCGTCGACGACCGAATTCACCTGTCGTTCGTTATCGGCGGAGGCCAGAACGAAACAGTCGGTGATGACGAGTTGTCCGGAGACGTCGATGACGACGACGTCGGTCGCCAGCTTCTCGTCGGCGGCGCGGGCCGCGATCGCGGCAATCTCAAGTGCCTCGGGGCTTGCGGTCACTGGGGGTTCTCCTCGGGGTGGGAATCGGTGGGGACGGTGACCCGGGGTACCGGGGCCGTCGCTGCGGGGGTGCCGTCTAGGCGAGTGGAGCCCTCGGGCCGATAGAGGTTGCGTTTGGCGATGTACTGAACGACCCCGTCCGGCACGAGGTACCAGACCGGGACGTCCTCGGCGGCGCGACGACGGCACTCGGTCGACGAGATGGCCAGAGCGGGGATCTCCAGCAGGTGGACCCGCCCGGCCCGGATCTCGGACAGATGGGTGTCCGACAGTTCGAACCCGGGCCTGGAGACCCCCACGAAGGTGGCAACTTCGAACATTTCCTCCCACCCGCGCCAAGTGACGATCTTCTCCAGCGCGTCGGCTCCGGTGATGAAGTACAGATCGGTGTCCGGGTGCTGACTCAGCAGGTCCTTGAGCGTGTCCAGGGTGTACGTCGGACCGCCGCGGTCGATATCAACACGGCTGACCGAGAATCGTGGGTTGGAGGCCGTGGCGATGACCGTCATGAGATACCGGTCCTCGGCCGGGGAGACCTCCCGGCCGCGCTTCTGCCACGGCTGCCCGGTGGGGACGAACACGACGTCGTCGAGACCGAACCGGTGGGCCACCTCGCTCGCCGCGACGAGGTGGCCGTGGTGGATGGGGTCGAAGGTCCCGCCCATCACTCCGATACGGCGTCGTGCGCCGTCGGGGCTACCCGTCGTGGTCATGGTCGGTGAGTCTATCGGTCGGGGGTGACGGGCAGTCGTCTGCCGCGCCCCGCCGTCCCTATCGCTCACACGGGGAGCAAGCTCGCGACGACGTTCGTGAGCTGTTCGATGTTGCGGCACTCGTGCATGGGAACGTACTGGGAGTACAGCTTGGCCGCCGAGTCGCCCGTCCCCCACTGCCGCTTGGGCTCCGGGTTGAGCCAGTGGGTGTGCCCGACCCGCTCGCTGACGAACTCGAGCGCTTCGACCGACGGGTCCCGGTAATTGTTTCGCCCGTCCCCCAGGATGAGCAGCGACCCCGTCCGGGTCAGGGTGTGCGCAAACTTGTCCGCGAATCCCCTCAGCGCGTGTCCGTAGTCGGAGTGGCCATCATAGGTGACGATCTCGGCCTCACGGACCATCCGGCCCATCGCGGAACCGAGGTCCGATCCGGTCTCGAAGAACGAGGTCACCTCGTCGGTAGTGTCGACGAAGGCGAATACCCGAACGCGGGAGAACTGCTCGCGCAGCGAGTGCACCAGTTGGAGGGTGAAGTGGCTGAACCCGGCCACCGAGCCGGACACGTCGCACAGGACTACCAGCTCCGGCCTGGCCGGCCGTGGCTTACGCAACACCAGCTCCACCGGGACACCGCCGGTGGACATGGACCGGCGCATGGTTTTGCGCATATCGATCGCGCCGTGACGGTGGCGTCGCCGGCGCGCCGCCAGGCGGCTCCCGAGTTGCCTGGCCAGCGGCCCCACTTTTCGGCGCAGTGCCTGCAAGTCCTGGTCGTTCGCGCGCAGGAAGTCGACCTGCTCGGCCGCGGGCCCCACCGCGTACTGGGCGACGCGGTCACGGCCCACGGTTTCGGCGGTGCGGCGGCGGGTCTCGTCTGCGACCTCTCGCAGGAAACCGCGGACCATGTCGGCGGCCGAGTTCGCGGCGGCGGTCTTCTCGGCGTGCCGCTTGGCACCGTCCGGGTCAAAGGGGTCGGCGCCCAGCAACCCGTCCAGGATCCGCTGCATGATCGTATTGGTGTCGAGCGGGCTCAGTGCCTGGTAGGCGGAGTAGCGCGGGCCGTTGACCGAGTCGTACGAGCCGAGCTGCTCGACCAGCAGTTCCGCCAACGCCCGGGCCTTGGCACGCGACTCCTCGGTGTCCTCGAGCAGGAGCGAGGCGATGAGCTCGTTCAGGGCCTCTGGATCCACCTTGCCGTCGTCGTCGGTCGGGATCTCGACTTCGAGCGTCACCGCGTCGCCCGGCGCGTGGGCCCCGACGGCGGACGGGAACCACAGGTCGAAGAGCTGATCGAACACCCCGCGGTGGGTGGCCTTGTGCAGGATCGTCGAGGCCAGCGCCTCGCGCAGCGCGGCGCGGTCGAGAAGGTCGACATGCACCATCGCCGCGGCGGCGTCCACGGTCTCGCTCGGGCCGACGGGGATGCCTTTGCGGCGTAACGCGTCGACGAAGTCGACCAGGTGGCCGGACATCCCGCCCGGGGTCCCCTTGGTCATTCCGCCCACCTCCCGATCGCTCATGGTCTAGTTGAGCCGCAACTCGGCGGCCGCACGCAGTTGGTCTGACTGGTGCTTGAGCACCACGCCGAGCGTCTGCAGGACGACCTCGTCGTCGATCGTGTCCAGTCCGAGTGCCACCAGGGTGCGACCCCAGTCGATGGTCTCCGACACGCTCGGCACCTTCTTGAGCGCCATCGCGCGCAGTACCCCCACCACCCGAACGAGCTGCTCGGCCAGTCGGTCGTCGAGTTCAGGCACCCGGGAGGCGAGAATCTTGCGCTCCAACTCGGGCGTCGGGAAGTCGAGGTGCAGGTACAAGCAGCGCCGCTTGAGCGCCTCGGACAGTTCGCGGGCCGCATTAGAGGTGAGGACCACGAAGGGACGGCGGGTCGCCTCGATAGTTCCGAGTTCGGGGATGGTCACCGCGAAATCGCTGAGCACCTCCAACAGGAGGCCCTCGATCTCGATGTCGGCCTTGTCAACCTCGTCGACCAACAGCACAGTGGGCTCGCTGCGCCGGATCGCGGTGAGCAACGGCCGGGACAGCAGGAACTCCTCGGAGAACACGTCGTCGCGCGTGGAGTCCCAGCCCTCGCCTTGGCCGGCCTGGATCCGCAGGATCTGCTTGGCGTGATTCCACTCGTAGAGCGCACGGGCCTCGTCCACGCCCTCGTAGCACTGGAGGCGGATGAGTTCCGCCTCAGTGGCGGAGGCGACGGCCTTGGCGAGTTCCGTCTTGCCAACGCCTGCCGGGCCCTCGATGAGCAACGGCTTTCCCAGCCGGTCGGCGAGGTAGACCACGGTCGCCGTCGAACGGTCGGCCAGGTACCCCTGTCCGCCGAGCGCATCGATGACGTGGTCGATACTCTCAAAAGCAGGGCGCTGGGCGGTGCGAGCTCGGTCCATCGGGTGGGTCCTTTTCGGTTCGGGTTCGTCGGTGGCGGGTCGGTGATCGGCCCGGGCGCGCGGCGTCTACGGCCGCACGTGCCCCTTGCCATGGGCGATCCACTTGGTGCTGGTCAGCTCCTCGAGCCCCATCGGGCCGCGGGCGTGGAGCTTCTGGGTGGAGATACCGATCTCGGCGCCGAAGCCGAACATCTCGCCATCGGTCCAGGCGGTGGAGGCGTTGACCATCACCGCTGCCGCGTCGACGCGAGCACAGAACTGGTCCGCCACGTCGATGCTTCGGGTGGAGATGGCCTCGGTGTGGCCCGACGACCAGCGGGCGATGTGATCGATCGCCTCGTCCACCCCGTCGACCACCTTGAGCGCGATGTCCAGGCTCAGGTATTCCTCGCCCCAGTCGACGTCGTCGGCCGGCACCAGGCCCTCGCGGTCACCGTGGACGGTGACACCGGCGGACTTCAGCGCCCCTACGACGCGGTCCACGGCCGCGTCGCCGAGAGCGGCGTCGAGCAAAACGGTCTCGGTGGCGTTGCAGACGCTGCACCGCCGGGTCTTGCCATTGAGCAGCAGACTGATCGCTTCATCCAGGTCCGCGTCTCCATGGATGTAGAGATGACAGTTTCCGGTGCCCGTCTCGATGGCCGGGACCTTGGCGTTCTCCACGACGGTCTGAATGAGACCAGCCCCGCCGCGGGGGATGACGACATCGACCAGGCCGCGCGCCTGGATGAGGTGCGTGACCGATGAGCGGTCCTCGGACGGCAGGAGCTGGGCCGCGTCCACGGGCAAGCCGTGCTCGGCGAGGACGCCGCGCACGACCTCGACTAGGGCCTCGTTGGAGTTGCGGGCCGAGCGCGAGCCCCGCAGAAGGGCGGCGTTGCCAGACTTGAACGCCAGACCGAATGCGTCCACTGTGACGTTGGGTCGCCCCTCGTAGATCATCCCGATCACGCCCAGCGGTACTCGCACCTGTCGCAACTGCAAGCCGTTGGGCCGGGTCGTCCCGCGGGTGACAGTCCCGATGGGATCGGCCAGACCGGCCACCTGTCGTAGACCGCCGGCGATGCCTTCGATGCGATCGGCGTTCAGCCGCAACCGGTCGAGCATGGCCTCACTCATCCCAGCCTCGGCCTGCTCGGCGATGTCTCGCGCGTTGGCCTCGAGGATCGTCGCCTCCGCGGCCTCCAGTGCGTCGGCGGCGGCCAGCAGCAGAGCGTTCTTACGGTCCGCCGTGAGCAGAGCGAGCTCGCGCGAGGCTGCCTGGGCGCGACGGGCGGCGTCGTGGACAGCGTCGCGGGTCGGGTCCGCAACGGGCCTGTCGGCGTCCGTCTGGCCGATGAGGTCGGGGGCGTCGAGGTGGCTCATGGTCATAGCTTCCAGCTTACCGATGAGGCCAGTGGCACTACTGGAACGAGTCAGACAACCAGAACCGCGATCATGAAGCCACTGTCGTCTCCGAATGGCAGGAGATCCCACGTCGACCACCGCTGCTGCACCCGCAATCCGGCCCGTTCGGCGTCGCGGTCGAATTCCTCGCGCGTCCAGCCCCGGTCGAGTCCGAAACCCACCACCAGCCGCCCGGCGCGTCCGTCTGTGCCTTCGTCGGCGGTCGCCAGCCGGGCGGCGAGGTTGGTCAGCACGGCGTGGCGGTCGGAGGGGTCCACGAAGGCGAGGACGTTGCCCGCCGACACCGCGAGGTCGTACGGCCCGCGGGCCCAGTCCTCGTCGGCCAGGTCCGCGACTTCCCACGTGGCCCCGGGGCACGACTCGCGCGCCCGCTCGATGAGGTAGGGGTCGAGGTCTACCCCGGTGACTCGGTGGCCTCGCTCGTGCAGGTAGGCGCCCATCCGACCCTGCCCGCAGCCCACGTCGAGTATCCGCGCGCGCCGCGGCGCCATGGCGTCGGCCAGCCGCGCCTCGCCGTCGATGTCCACGCCCTCGGCCACCATGTCGTCCCAACGTCGGGCGTACCGCCGGGAGTGCTCGGGGTCGGCCTCCACGATCTGCTTCCATGTCTGCGCCATGCGGCCCAGTATGGCCTCCGGGGGTGAAGGACGTCGACGACGACGAGAGCCGCAACGGCCGAGCCGGCGGATCACGGTGGTCAGGAGCTGATGCCGCGGATCAGTCGGAAGGTGGGCAGATCAGCTCCCCTGGTCTGATTGACGAGGGTCACCGCGAGGCTCCCGCCGAGCTGGTCGACGACGGCGATCGCCCGGAACCCGCCGGTCCCGCCGTTGTGCCACAGGGTGCCCTCGCCAGCGCGATGCCAGCCGAGCCCCATCCGCCCGGGACCTGACGGCGGCGTCGCCTGGGTGAGTCGGACCGCGTCCTCGAGGGCGGTGGTCGAGGGATCAAGATGCGCAGCGAGGAATCGCGCCATGTCGGATGCCGTGGAGCGCAGTGCTCCCGCGCCCGGGATGCCACGCAGCGGCCACGGCTCGGCGCCGCGGCGCCGGCTGCGGTGCCCCAGGGCCGTCCGGCGCCGCTGATCGTCGGTCATCAGGTCCTCGGTCACGGTGTCGGGCATGCCCAGCGGTCCGCAGATCCGGTCCCTGGCGAGCTCCCCGAAGTCGGCGCCCGTCGCGCTGGTCATCGCGATGCCGAGGAGGCCGAAGCCGAGGTTCGAGTACTTCGGCGTACCCTGCCCCGGGCGTCGACGCGGGCGGACGTCCCGGAGGCCCGACAGGACGACCCGCTCGGTGAGGTCCGCATAGGGATCCGCCCCCGTGCGCAGGTAGGCGAGGTTCTCCCGGAGCCCCAACCGGCCGGGTGATCGCGGTAGCCCGGAAGTGTGGGTCGCGAGTTGCTGCAGTGTGATCGGGTCGCCGCCCCGTCCCGGCAGATCCGTGCCGGCGGGAAGCAGGTCCCGGACAGGGGTGTCGAGCCGCCACTGCCCCCGGACGACACCGTCGGCCAGCAACAGTGCGGTGAACACCTTGGTGATGGAGCCGATCTCGAAGAGCGTGCGGGCGTCCGGAGTCTCATCCCGGCCGGTGTCCCCGCGGGAGGCGGTGTGGACGCGGCCCGGTGGTCCGGCAGCCATCACGACGCCGACCCGCCTGTGCGCCAGTCGGTCCACCGCCCGCTCGACCTGTCCTACGATGTCCTGCTCCCCACCGGTCATGAGGACGAGTAAACCCCCCCGGGCCCTGAGCCGCAGATGCCCTGTCGGAGCAGTGGGGCACGATGGGCCCATGACCTCGCCAGCGGACCGCCCCAGCTCCGACAGCTCGATCGCCGGGGACCGTTCTGCGCTCCGGGCCCGTGCCGACGAGCTGCTGAGCGCTCTCGCCGGACCAGGCGCCGTCCTGCGCGAGGACCAGTGGGTCGCCATCGAGGCACTGGTGGCGGACCGGCGACGCGCCCTCGTGGTCCAGCGCACCGGCTGGGGCAAGTCGGCGGTGTACTTCATCGCCGCCCGGCTGCTCCGCGAGCTGGGGTCCGGTCCCACCGTGATCGTCTCGCCGCTGCTCGCGCTCATGCGAAACCAGGTCGAGGCCGCAGCCCGGGCGGGGGTGCGGGCGGCCACCATCAACTCGGCCAACATGACCGAGTGGGATGAGGTCCGCTCGGCCGTGCGGGCCGGTGAGGTCGACGTACTGCTCGTGAGTCCCGAGCGACTCAACAACCCCGACTTCCGGGACACAGTCCTGCCGGCGCTCGCGGCGGACGCCGGCCTGGTGGTGGTGGATGAGGCCCACTGCGTCTCCGATTGGGGCCACGATTTCCGCCCCGATTACCGGCGTATCCGCACTCTTCTCGCCGACCTCCCCCAGGGCGTGCCTGTCCTGGCCACCACGGCCACGGCCAATGACCGAGTGGTCCGCGATGTCGCGCAGCAACTCGGGGTCGGTGAGTCCGCCACAGAAGACACCCTCGTTCTGCGTGGCGGCCTAGATCGCGAGTCGCTTCGACTGTCGGTGGTAGACATCGATGACTCAGAGAAGCGCGCCGCCTGGCTCGTGGAGAACCTCGACTCCCTCCCGGGCAGCGGCATCATCTACAGCCTCACCGTCGCTGCGGCCGAGGACATGGCAGAACTGCTCACATCAGCCGGGCATCGGGTCAGCTCCTACACCGGACGCACCGACGCCGGTGAACGCGAAGAGCTCGAACGGGCGTTGCTCGGCAACGAGGTCAAAGCGCTGGTCGCCACCTCAGCGTTGGGTATGGGCTTCGACAAGCCGGACCTGGGCTTCGTCGTTCATCTGGGTGCCCCTCCGTCCCCGATCTCCTACTACCAGCAGATCGGCCGTGCCGGGCGTGCCGCCGACCGCGCCGAGGTGGTACTCCTCCCCGGGCCCGAGGACCGCGCCATCTGGAACCACTTCGCCTCGCTGGCGTTCCCGCCCGAAGATGTGGTTCGACGGGTCCTCGACGCCCTCGAACCCGATCGACCGCAGTCCACGCAGGCGCTCGAACCGGCCGTCGACCTCGGCCGCAACCGTCTCGAGATGGTGCTCAAAGTTCTCGACGTGGACGGTGCTGTCCAACGCGTCCGGGGCGGCTGGGTGTCCACCGGTCGACCGTGGCACTACGACGCCGAGCGCTACTCAGGTCTGGCGGAGGCACGGCAATCTGAGCAGCAGGCGATGCTGGAGTACCAGCGCACCGGGTCCTGCCGGATGGAGTTCCTCCGCGAGCAACTCGACGACCCGACCCTCGACCCGACCTCCGGTGGCTGCGGTCGGTGCGACAACTGCACGGGACAGCGCCGCACAACAGACGTCGACTCAGGAGCCCTGACCCGGGCCCGCGAGGCCCTCGAACGGCCCGGCGTGGTCCTGCCACCCCGCCGACAGTGGCCCACCGGCCTGGCCAAGTTGGACATCCCACTCAAGGGCAAGATCGCCGACGGCCCCGCCGAGGGCCGGGCTCTGGCCCGCCTGACCGACCTCGGTCTGGGCCAGAAGCTGCGCGCCCTGCTCGCCGAGCCCGACCAGGACGCCCCGGAATGGCTTATCCGCGCCTGCGTACCCGTCCTACGTGAGTGGGGCTGGAGCGACCGGCCCACCGGCGTCACCGCCCTGGTCACCGGCGATCACCCGCGACTGGTCACCAGCCTCGCCCACGCCCTGGCACAGATGGGTCGCATGGAGCATCTCGGCGAGATCACCCGAGACCCGGCTCTGCCTCCGGTGACGGCCCAGAACTCCGCGTACCGCGTGGCCCAGTTGTGGGGCACGTTCACCGGTCCGTCGGCCCCGTCCGACGGACCGGTCCTCTTGGTCACGGACCTGCTTGGGACGGGCTGGACGGTCACCGAGGCGGCCCGCCACCTGCGTTCCGCCGGTGCTTCCGCAGTCCTGCCCCTGGTCGTGGCCTCAGCCGGTTAGGTCTCCGCACGCGCATCGACAGAACGGACTCCGACACGGAATCATCGACCCATGCGAATTCCTGCGAGTCTCTCCCGGTCGGCCGGGCCGGGGTTCGCCCCTGACCCGTCGAATCCGTCATGAGCGCCCTGACGGTGGTCGCCCTGGCGGTGGGATTCGTCCTGCTCATCGGCGGCGGCGAGGTGTTAGTGCGGGGCGCCGGCGGGCTAGCCGCGGTTCTCGGTATCTCCCCGCTGGTGGTGGGGCTCACCGTCGTCGCCTTCGCCACCTCGGCGCCGGAGTTTGCGGTGAGTGTCGATGCCGGGCTGAGCGGTTACCCGGGATTGGCCGTCGGCAACGTGGTGGGCAGCAACATCGCGAACATCCTGCTCATCCTGGGCCTCACCGCGATCGTCGCCCCGCTGGCGGCGACGTCCCGGATCGTGCGTGTCGACATTCCCATCATGGTGCTGTTCTCGCTAATCATGCTGGTCGTGGCACTCGATGGCACGATCAGCTTCCTCGACGGTCTGCTTTTGTTCGCCGGCCTGTTGACGTACGTGGTGGCGACGATCGTCATCTCGCGCAGGCGGGGTGCAGACCGGGCTGGCGCGGCAGCGGAGGACTCGAACGGTGATGACCCGGTCGATGTCGCCGCGGGTCGTGAAGGCGAGGGCGAAAATCACTCGTCCGGCGTCGGCACGTCATACCCGGTTCTCGTCAGCAGCGCGCTCGTGGTCGTCGGGGTGGTTCTGCTGGTGGTCGGGGCCCGACTACTCGTCACGGCGGCGAGTGATCTCGCGTCGGCATGGGGGATGATTGATCTGGTCATCGGTCTCACGGTGGTGGCTATCGGGACGTCGCTCCCGGAGCTCGCCACGAGCATGGTGGCGGCCATCCGAGGCGAACGTGACCTGGCCATCGGCAACATCGTCGGCAGCAACGTGTTCAACATCGGTGCGGTTCTCGGGATTACATCGCTCTTCACGCCGATCCAGGTCGCCCCTGGGGCCATCCGCTTCGACCTGCCGATCATGCTCGCCGTCTCGCTGGTCCTGCTCCCGATCGTCTTCACCGGTTTGGCGATCAAGCGGTGGGAGGGCCTGCTCTTCACCGGGTTCTACGCCGCGTACGTCGTCTACGTAGTGCTCGAGGCGGCCGACCACGACGCATTGGATCCGTTCAGCGCAGCGATGCTCTGGTTCGTCATCCCCGTCACAGTGTTGTGGTTGATCGTGCTGGCCACGTATGAACTGGGTGTGCTGCGGAGCCGGAGGCAGGTGCGCGAACGGCCCACCGCGGCGGCGGAGGGTCGCGCGGACGGGCAAGGCCCTTCAGAGACGGTCTCCGACCTCGGTTAACCTGCGTCGCGGGGCCCGTTCGCCGACCGCCGCCGAACCCGCCCACACCAGTCGCCACGATCCCTGCACGGCGAAAAACGCCACGCCGTCCAGCGCGATCAGCCCGACGCCGGTGACGGTGGTGATCATCGCAAGCGAGCTAGGCTGATCTCACGGCGTCATCAGTCCCGCGAGCAGCGGGCCGGCCAGATGGCTGGCGAAGGTGGCGTTGGCGATCAGTCCCAGCACCAGCTCCGCGAGACCGAGTTTCTGCCGGATATCGAGCAGGGTGAGGCCGTAGACAGAGCGCGCAATGCCGAACGCGACGCCGACCACCGCCGCGCCAGCGCTTCCGATCCCCACAGCGGTGAGCGTGCGCCCCGCGCGGCCGCCCGTTTCGATCAGACCTCCCGCGCCATCGCCCGGCCCGCCTTCATCCCCGAGAAGATGCAGCCGCCGAGGAACGTGCCCTCAAGAGCGTTGTAGCCGTGGACGCCACCACCACCGAACCCGGCGGCCTCCCCAGCCGCGTACAAACCGGGAAAGAGCTCGCCATCGGGGGTCAGGCACTGCGAATCCAGCGTGGTCTCGATCCCCCCGAGCGTTTTGCGGGTCATCAGGTGGACCTTGACGCCGATGAGCGGCCCCCCGGAGCCCGCAGCCGAACCCTTGCCCGGCCCCGAATGCTTGAGCAACCGGTGCGGCTTGGCCAGGCGCGTGAGCTTGTCGGTGAGCACCCGGCGGGAATTATGGATGGCCTGCACCTGGGCGTCCTTGGCGAACGGATTGTCCATCTGCCCGTCCATGGCCAGGACGAACTCGCGGACCTTCTCCACGTCCAGTTCGGGCTCACCCTCGCGCAAGGTGCTGTTCAACCCGCCGACCAGCTCCTCGATGGTGTCGGCGACCACCCAGTCGACACCCTTCTCGGCGAAGTCCGCGATCGACGGCGGAAGGCCACCGCCGGCCTTGGACGCGAACTTCTTCAGGCTCTTGTCCGTCAGCTCAGGGTTCTGCTCGGAACCGGAGAGGATGAACTCCTTGCCCGCGATAGCCGAATCGAGAATGAACCAGGAGTAGTCGTATCCGGTTGTGCGGATGGCCTCGATGGAGGCGGTCGTGTGGAACCCGGGGAACAGGGGCACCGGCATCCGGTCGCCGTTGGCGTCCAGCCACAGCGTGGACGGGCCCGGAATGATGCGGATCGCGTGCGACGGCCACACCGGCGCGAAGTTGGCCACGCCCTCCGTGTAATGCCACATCCGATCTCGGTTGATGAGGTGGGCTCCCGCCATCTCGGAAATCTCCAGCATCCGGCCGTCCACGTGCTCCGGAACGCCCACGATCAGGTGCTCTGGCGCGGCCCCGAGCCGGTCGGCGGGCCAATACTTGCGCACCAGGTCGGGGTTGCCGCCGATCCCACCCGAGGCTAGGAGTACAGCCTTCGCGCGGAATTCGAACTGGCCGGTCTCTTCCCTGGGTGAAGCCACACCCCGGTCGTAATCGCACGGCGCGAGGGTCACACCACGCACGCCCACGGCGCGGTCGTTCTCCACGATGATCTCGTCCACACGGTGACGCACGGCGAAACGCACCAGCCCGGCGCGGGCGGCGTCCAGGACGGGCTCCTCGAACACCCGCACCACCTCGGGCCCCGTCCCCCAGGTCACGTGGAAACGCGGGACAGAGTTGCCGTGGCCCGCCACGTCGCCGCCGCCGCGCTCGGCCCAGCCGACGGTGGGGATGATCCGCAGGCCCAGGTCGTGGAGGTATCGCCGCTTCTCCCCCGCGGCGAACTCGACGTAGGCACGCGCCCACTGCCGCGGCCAGTGGTCCTCGGGGCGGTCGAACCCGGCGGAGCCGAGCCAGTCCCGCCACGCCAACTCGAGTGAGTCCTTGATGCCGATCCGCCGCTGCTCGGGGGTGTCGACCAGGAAGAGCCCGCCAAGGGACCAGTAGGCCTGACCACCGAGGTTCTTCTCGTTCTCCTGGTCCACCACGAGCACCTTCTTGCCCGCCCGGGACGCCTCGTAGGTGGCGACCAGACCGGAGAGCCCGTGGCCCACGATGATCACGTCAGGGACGAAGCCGGGCTCGGGCGCCGGCAGCGGACCAGTGTTCGACGCCCGCGATGTGGACGGCGGTTGCCACGCCGGGTAGACAGGATGGACGGGCCGGGCCTCCCCGGTGGTGCGATGCGAACGGGACGCAGGACTAGTCATGGGTCCAGTGTGCACCGTCACTCCAGCAGGTGGCGCAGATACCGATCAGGTGCGTCGAGGTAGCGCCGGTAGTGGTCGACCATCCCCAGATCCTCCCAACGACCACGCTGGATGCCGGAGTCGGTGAGCTCATACAGCGCGGCCCCCGGAACCGAGGCGAGGATCGGCGAGTGGGTGGCCATGAGTACCTGTGCGCCGCGCCGGTCAGCCAGTTCGAGCAACAGGGCGACCAGCCTGAGTTGGGCGGCAAAAGACAATCCGGCCTCGGGCTCGTCCAGTACGAACAGTCCACCGTCCGCGAATCTCGACGTGGTGACGATGTCCCAGAACGCTTCGCCGTGACTGCGGGAATGGAAGTCCTGCTCAGGACCCGAGGACTGCAGATAGGTGAACATGCCGTGCATGGTCTCGGCGCGCAGGAAATATCCCCACTTGGACGCGCCCCCGCCGCGGACCAACTGCACCGCGTCGTGAAGCTTCGACTCCGACTCCCAGGTGACGTCGCGGCCGTTGACGGACCCGCCCTCCGCGCCGAGCCCGTACGCCATCGCGACGGCTTCGACGATCGTCGACTTGCCGGTCCCGTTCTCCCCCACCAACACGGTGAGATCGTCGAGCTCGAGCCCGTCGCGTAGCAGCTGCGACACTGCCGGGATCGAGTACGGCCACTCGGCGGCACCGGTAGAGGCGAGATCGTGGCCGACCGTCGCATCGGCGTCTCGTCGCCGCTCGACCCGCACCACCGGCCGCGGATCGAGCACCCCACCAGCAGCCATGCCACGCACCCTACCGACGGCCGGTACCGTTTCTGCCATGCGGATCCACCAGCTCAACTGCGGCACGATGGCGGGCCTGGTCCCCACGCGCATCCTGCTCGTGGAGGCCGCGGACGATCTCGTGCTGGTGGACTCCGGGTTCGGTCTGCGGGACGTCGCCGACCCGGCCGGCCGCCTCGGTGCGATGCGCCACGCGCTGCGTCCGGCGCTGCGCAGCCACGAGACGGCGGTCCGACGCATCGAGGCGCTGGGTCTGGATCCGCGGGACGTGCGGCACATCGTGCTGACCCACATGGATGTCGACCACATCGGTGGTCTCGCCGACTTCCCGGACGCGCAGGTGCACGTCACCGCACAGGCACTGACGTGGGCGGTACGGACGCCGCGATTCCTCGAGCGCCATCGGTACCGGCGACCCCAGTGGTCCCACGGGCCGCACTTCGCCGAGTACGTCTACGGGACCGACCGCTGGGAGAACTTCCGGGTGCACCGCCTGGACCACGTCGCCGAGGGGATGATGCTGGTGGATCTTCCGGGCCACGCAGTGGGACACTCCGGCGTGTTCGTGCCCGGCGACGACGGCGGCAACGACGTCCTTCACGCTGGCGACGCGTTCTACCATCGCGGGCAGATCAGTCCGACGGTTCGTGTTCCGCGACCGATCCCCGCCATGGAACGCGCGATGGCGCTGGAGTCGCGTGCGGTGCCCATGACGCACGCCAGGCTCGCCGGGCTGGCCGAGCGCCGCCGCGACACCCTGGACGTGGTGTGCGCGCACGACCCCTCGGGGCCCGGAGGCTTGTGATGGTCCGGATTCGTGAGACCGCCTGGACGCCTGCCGAGCGAACCCAGCCTGACCCGGACCTGCCCGACCGCGCGGCCGCGCTCGCCGATCTCCTCCGGGGCCGACAGGCCACGATGCTCACCGGTGCGGGGATTTCGACGCCCTCGGGCATCCCCGACTACCGCGGGCCGGACTCGCCTGGGCGCACCCCCATGACCTACCAGCAGTTCGTGGGCGATCCTGCGTTCCGTCGGCACTACTGGGCCCGCAACCACCTCGGCTGGCGACACATGGAGGCCGCCCGCCCCAACACCGCTCACCTCACACTCGCCGACTGGGAGCGGCGCAACGTAGTGACCGGCGTGATCACCCAGAACGTGGACCTGCTTCATCTCAAAGCGGGCAGCCGGACGCTCGTGGACCTGCACGGCACCTACGCCGTGGTCACCTGCCTGGACTGCGGTCATCGTCAGAGCAGGTGGGCGCTGCACGAGGAACTCGAGCACCTCAACCCGGGTTTTCTCGAGCGCGTGGCATCCCGCGGCGCGATCGAGGTGGCCCCGGACGCCGACGCAGTCCTGACCGACACCTCGGACTTCCGTATGGCCGGGTGTCAGGCCTGTTCGGGCGTGCTCAAGCCGGACATCGTCTACTTCGGCGAGAGCGTGCCCGCCGCCCGAGTCCACGCGGCAAACGATCTCGTGGACGCCTCCGATCTCCTCGTCGTCGTCGGCTCCTCCCTCACGGTCCGCTCCGGATACCGGTTCGTACGGCGGGCGGTGACCACCGGAAAGCCCGTCGTGGTGGTCAACCGCGGCCGCACGCGTGCGCACGACGACGCCACCCTCACGATCGACGGCGATTGCGTTGAGGTCCTCACTCTGGTCGAACGGGCCCTGGCGCGGTAAGCCCGGTGGTCGTGCAGGAGGCCACAGGCGCAAGATGGAACCATGCCATCAGATCTCACACCTGCCGCCGCACTCGACCGACTCCTCACCGGTAACAAGCGCTACGTCGACGGCGAGGGGCTCCACATGCATCAGGATCCCGCCCGCCGCGCCGAGCTCACCGGGGAACAACACCCCTTCGGCATGGTGTTCGGCTGCGCCGACTCGCGAGTGCCTGCCGAGGTCGTCTTCGACCAGGGCCTGGGTGACCTGTTCGTCATCCGCAACGCCGGACACATCGTGGACCCGTCCGTCCTGGGCTCGATCGAATTCGGCGTGGACGTGCTGGGGATCCCGTTGACCCTGGTCCTGGGGCACACCTCGTGCGGCGCGGTCGGCGCGACGATCACCGCCATCGATACGCACTCGACCCCGTCCGGGTACCTGCGAGACGTGGTGGAGCGGATCTCGCCGGCCGTCTTCGAGGCTCGCCGCGACCCAGACGCCGGCTATGTCGACATCGTCATCGAGAACGTGCGCCAGACGGTCACCGCGATCCGGGAAAAGTCCACGGCCGTCAACCGCGCGATCGCCGAGGGACGTACCGCGATCGTCGGGGCGATCTACAACCTCGAGGCCGGGACGGTCACCCCGGTGTACACCGAGGGCACGATCACCGCGAACTGACCGCGGCCCGACCGGGCTGATCGGTCAGACCGGGTGGTGGGTCAGACCGGGACGAGATCGTCTGCATGCACCAACGGGCGCCCCTGACCGTTCCCGCCGGTACCGGCCTCCCGGTCGGCCAACCGGGCTCGGACTTCGATGGAGTCGTACTGCGCGATCCCACGGGCCACCACCCGGCCTTCGGCATCATGCATCTCGATGACATCACCGAAGTGGAAGAGCCCGTCCACGCCGGTCACCCCGGCCAACAACAGGGAGCGACGCGAGCCGGTTACCGCGCGGACCGCGCCGTCGTCCAACAGAACTGCGCCATGCGCGTCAGCAGCATGGCGGAGCCAGAAGCGCCGGGCGGTCATCCGCTCGGGCCGGGCCGCGAAGACCGTTCCCACGGCGGGGTCCGCTGCGAGGGCCTGTGGGGCGAGCTCTGCAGCGGTGAGCAGGACCGGGATGCCCGCCTCGGCGGCCAGGCGGGCCGCGGCGAGCTTCGACGCCATGCCGCCCGTCCCCAACGCCCCGCCGGCCCCGGCCACCACACCCTCTAGGTCGCTCTCGCCGCCGACCATCGTGACCGCGGTGGCCCCGCCCTTGCGGGGGTCGGAGTCGTACAGGGCGTCGACGTCCGAGAGCAGAATGAGGGCATCGGCGCTGATGAGGTGAGCGACCAGGGCGGCGAGCCGGTCATTGTCGCCGAACCGGATCTCGTTGGTGGCCACGGTGTCGTTCTCGTTGATCACCGGGACAGCGCGCAGAGTGCGCAGACGATCGAGGGTCCGCTGGGCATTGGCGGCACTGTCCCGGCGTCCGATGTCGGCAGCGGTGAGCAGGACCTGCCCCACCACCCTGTCGTAGCGGGCGAACGAGTCGCCCCAGGCCCGCGCCAGTTCGAGCTGACCGACGCTGGCGGCGGCCTGCTTCGCGGACAGGGTGGCGGGGCGGGTGGACATGCCCAGTGGGGCCATGCCGGCGCCGATCGCACCGGAGGAGACGACAAAGACGTCCGAACCCGCGGTCATCCGCGACTGGCAGACGTCGGCGAGTATGTCGAGCTCGGTCCGCCGAATCCCACCGTGGAAGCTGGTGATGGCTGAGGAGCCGATCTTGACGACCACACGGCGGGCAGCGCCGATACGACGGCGCAGTTCCCGCTCCGCGGTCACTCCAGGATCTCCTCGTCCGGGTCGATCAGCCCGCGACGCACCCGCTTACGGTACTTGCGCTCGGCAGCGCCGACCCGCTCGTCGGACTCGAGCCTGATGTCTGTGCCGCGGCCGGTACGCATGAGATCGACACCGGCCGGCGTCTGGGGCTCCCACTCGAAGGACACGTCGCCGATGGTGACCGTGCACCCCTCCTCGGCCCCGGCCTTGATGAGTGCGTCCTCGACACCGATCCGCGCGAGCCGGTCCGCGAGGAAACCCACGGCCTCGTCGTTCTCGAAGTCGGTCTGGCGGATCCACCGCTCAGGCTTGACACCGGTGACGACGAACGCGCCGCGTTCGGCCGGGTCCGGGCGGACGCGGAACTCCTCCACATCAACGGCCTTGGGGCGGATGACGATACGTTCCGGCGCGGCCGGCGGATTGGCCTTCCGGTGCGCCTTGATCAGTTCATAGAGCCCGTACCGCAGCTCGTCGAGGCCCTTGTGGGCGACCGCGGAGATGGCGTAGACCGGCCACCCCTTGTCCTCGAAGTGCCCGCGCACCATCTCCGCCATGTCAGCGGCGTCGGGAACATCGATCTTGTTCAGCACCACTACACGGGGACGATCGGCGAGATCGTCGATCCCGGCGTCGGTGAGTTCGGACCGGTAGGCGGCGAGCTCCGCTTCCAGGGCGTCCACGTCGGAAATCGGGTCCCGGTCGGGCTCGAGGTTCGCGCAGTCCACCACGTGGGCCAACACTGCGGTGCGCTCGATGTGGCGCAGGAAGTCCAGCCCCAATCCCCGCCCCTCGCTGGCGCCGGGGATGAGGCCGGGCACATCCGCGATGGTGAAGGTGTCATCGCCAACCGAGACCACACCGAGGTTGGGTGCGAGCGTCGTGAAGGGGTAATCGGCGATCTTCGGTTTGGCAGCGGAGAGCACCGAGACGAGGGAGGACTTTCCGGCGGACGGGAAGCCCACCAGTCCGACATCGGCCATGGACTTGAGTTCGAGCGTGAGATCGCGGACCTCACCGGGCTCGCCGAGCAGCGCGAAGCCGGGGGCCTTGCGTGCCCGCGAGGCCAGCGCGGCGTTGCCTAGTCCGCCCTTGCCGCCCTCGGCGGCGACGAAGCGGGTGCCGACTCCGGTGAGGTCAGCCAGCACTTCGCCATCCTCGTCCAGGACGACGGTGCCGGGCGGCACCGCCAGCACGAGGTCGGCACCCTGGGCACCGTTGCGGTGGGCGCCCATGCCGGGCTGGCCCTTGCCCGCCCGGGCGTGGGGCCGGAAGTGGAAGTCCAGAAGGGTGTGCACCTGGGGGTCCACGACGAGCACGACGTCGCCACCGTGGCCCCCGTTACCACCGTCCGGGCCGCCGAGCGGCTTGAACTTCTCACGGTGCACGGACGTGCAGCCGCGGCCGCCGTCCCCCGCCGCCAGGTGGAGGACTACGCGGTCGACGAATCTCGACATGGTGGGGGCTCCTCCTGGGGACGGGCGATGACGGACGGGACGGTGGAAATACTCTCGGGGGCCGGGTGTGGAGTCGTGAAGACCCCGCCCGGCCCCCGAGGGCGAATCATGAAAGTGGTCGGCTGCCGGGTCAGGCCTCGGCGCCGGCCGACACGATGTTCACGGTCTTGCGGCCGCGCTTGGTGCCGAACTCCACCGCACCGGCGGAGAGGGCGAACAGGGTGTCGTCGCCGCCACGGCCGACGTTCACGCCCGGGTGGAACTTGGTGCCACGCTGGCGCACCAGGATCTCACCGGCGTTGACCTCCTGGCCGCCGAAGCGCTTGACGCCGAGGCGCTGCGCATTGGAGTCACGACCGTTACGGGTGCTGGATGCGCCCTTCTTACTTGCCATGTCCGAGTCCCTCCTTCAGGGAGCACGCCCGAGGGCGCTGAGCTGGTGGCCTTGCCGGCCGGAGATGGATTACTTGATACCGGTGATCTTGACGACCGTCAGCTTCTGACGGTGGCCCTGACGCTTGTGGTACCCGGTCTTGTTCTTGAACTTGTGGATCCGGATCTTCGGTCCCTTGGTCTGCTCGACGATCTCGCCGGAGACGGTGACCTTGGCCAGGGCGTCGGCGTCGGAGGTGACGGCCGAGCCGTCGACCACGAGGATCGGGGACAGCGACACGGAGGTTCCGGCCTCGCCCTCGATCTTCTCGACCTTGACGTGGTCCCCTTCGGCGACCTTGTACTGCTTGCCGCCGGTCTTGACGATCGCGTACATCGAGGGCTTCCCCTTGCTTCTCGGGTGTGCGGCCGCCGGGGGCGACCACACCTGGTGTGCGGTGTTCTCTCTTGCTCGTCGACTCGCGTCGGTCGAGGTCCGCGGGCCCCGGAACCGCTTGCGGTCCCGGTGCGCGACTCCTCGCGCCACGACATAGCGCCGCGACGAGCGACCTGTCAAGGTTACGGTCCGGCGGCACAGCAGGTCAAACCGACCGTGCCGCCGGCCCGCGGCC